>DAIREN010000039.1:0-19436 GCA_036795535.1 Spirochaetota bacterium | reverse complement strand
TATTTCGGAATTTTTTGGTATTGGTATCCCACCCACAACAGTGATAACATCTTCCTCCCTGGGTAGATTTTCGATGCCATGCACTTCTTTGCCTTTGTCCTTGCAACCAGCAACATTTAGTATCATCCAGCACAGGATAAACAATTTAATTTTCATTGTCCAAACACCCTCACTTTCTACCTACAGTTGGTGTTGATATCTACGACCAAAACACGTTCTGCTTGCCTTCTTTATATTGAGCTAAAACACTTTCCGCCCTTAACGTTTCATCAAGCTGCGTCGGCCCGGATGCCATCCAGGAATTCCATGCAAGCGTTGTGAACCGGGATAAAATCCAGGGCCCTGGCGGCAACCCGGTCAAACCATTCGGGGCTGGCCTGGCTGGCGGCATGACTGGCATATGGAATACACACGCAGAGCAGTATCAGGACAACGGTACGCAACGGAGTAAAATCCTTTCATGGCATGAAGACCAGGGCACAGTCTCAACGAACAGTACAGACTACAGCCGCCCGGGTCTCGGGCACTCACTTCGCATAAGGTGCAAGGGGTGCCACTCTATATGAAGCAAACAATCCCTCATCCCGAAGCCTGCACCAATTACATGTTTACAAATTTATTTTATTAAAAAACTCCTGAAAAAAACCATTTGCCTGCTTCATATGAGAACGTAAATCTGTATTTCTCATGGGATTCAATACTTTCTGTAAAAAACACATGTGCTATTATCATGTGTCTATCCCTTACTCTATCATAAACCTTCTTATACCTCACAAAAATGGATCCTTCATGTAGATTATTTTTCAACCAGCTTACAAACGGTATTTTTTTTATCAACCATGGGAACATGCCATCTTTAGAAGAATTGTCATACAAGTAACGATACAGAATCCCAGTCTTTTCCTTCAAAAAATCATCAAGTTCCTGGCCATTTATTGTAATCAAACCCCCTGGAAAAAACCCTCTCGCCGGCATAAGACTTTTAATTGAATTCATATTTGTTTTCTTGATTGATGGTAAAAATTGGTTAAACACAAACTCTTCTAACTGGTTTTTTTTGTCCCGCGCAATTTCCCCAGTCTTCTCAAGTTCAACAATTTTCATTCGTTCGCTACAGGCAAGAATTGATAAAAAAGCCATAGCCATTAATATTTCTAATAAGTTTCTCATTTATCACCTCAATGTTTCGATATTTATGTAATTACCACGTTGACCTATTGGAAAAACCCACCAGTGGAGATGTGGGTCATAATTCCACAGTGCTACCAACAACACTTACCTGTGCACCCGCTGGTATAATCCATTTTTCGCTGAGAACAGCATCATTGTTCTTCAACAGGTTCAAATGCCTTTTCCCCACTCCTGTCGATGTAATAATCATTCTTGAAATCCTCGCTCACACGAGAAAAGCCATGATAAAACTGCCCGGTGAATTCGTACTTACATCTTATAACTAATTTCCCTTGCCTGTCTATGTAGCCCCATCTATGATTTGACTTAACAGCCGCCAACCCTTCAGAATATTCTTCCACACTATCATATACCGCTGGCACAACCAGGACTCCATTGGTATTGATAAACCCCCACTTCCCACCAACAAGACGCTCACCCGGGTCTCCCATTTCTCGTACATACTTTGCCCCGACAAGAACTGCTGCCAATCCTTCATGGAAAGACTTCGCTGCAACATACTCTGTTTTTATTTTTGTGTTTCCATGCACATCAATGTAGTTAAACGTCTTGTCTTCACAAACGGGAGCCAGGCCACTTCCAAATGCCCTTGTAATCTTGTACTTCAGAAACTTGATATTTCCCTGCAAATCCGAAAAACCAGCGATCTTGTCATCGCCGGACCCTTTAGTTACAGGAATAAGACCATCTGAAAAATACTCACGAAATTTCAGCGGACTTTTTTCCAGTACAATGCTTCCATTCGTTGCAATAATATAACTTCTCACACCTTTCTTAACCACAGCGTATCCAGAAACGAAGTTCTCAGCATGATCATACCCTTCCGCATCAAACAACACCCGACCACAGTGATCAATGAACAAACACTTTTTGTCAGTATTTCTCAACACAACCGATATTGCATCTGAAAACTGACTTCCAGTGAAATACTTTGGCTTAATGGTAACCCTTCCAGCCTGTGTCATGTATCCAGTCTTCCCAACTTGCCCAAAAACAAAGAGTGTTTCCCCTGGCTTCGGGCAATCTTCCTGGCACCCAAGGTACACGACCAAGAGCATCCCTATGCTCAAACGCACGTAATTCATCGCATCCCCTCCATGTCGATCAGCATCCATCCATGGTATCACAAATTGGGGCAGCGAAGGCCTAAAATGCTCGTCTTTGGGCAACATCTGCCCCGTGCATGCCCACGTGAAAACGTCCTGCTCTCATCCCACACAATGACACAGCCCTGCCCGGTTCGCACCCGGGCAGGGCATCACCAATCACGTTTTTATTGCCAGAGTTTTTGATTTACAGGGGCGGTTCGCGAGCCACCCCTCCTGTATTCTTTCCCCTGCGGGGGCCTCGCCGGAATAGTATGTTTTGACAAGCACACCACACGCAAGGAGTCCCGGATGACCCGAGTCCTGTTCGTCTGCATTTTTCTCATGGTCTGCGGTCCCTTACCGGCCACCGGTAGTCAGGGAGGAGCACATCCGGCCAGTTCGAGCGCAGCCACCAACGAGGCCCAGTCTTCACCAAAACCAACCGTCTATCCGCTCTCCCGCTACTTCGACCTCGGGGGGATCTTCATGTATCCCCTGCTCCTCCTGGCCGCAGCCGGCCTGGCCCTGATCACCGAACGGATGATCCATAACCTGCGCCATAAAAGTGGTGGTGACGGCTTTGCGGCCGGCCTGATCGCCACCGCCCGCCGGGGAGAGGACCCCCTCCTATGGTGCCGCACCCATCCGGCCTGCGCCATGTCCGCCATCTTCGAACGCGCCCTGTCCCGGCATGCGGCGGGCGGCGGATCCCCGGAGATCTTCGAGCGGGAGGTCGAAACCCTGGCAGCCATCGACATCGCCGCCCGGGAACGCAATCTGGCCCTGCTGGCCTCGATCGCCAACCTCGCTCCCTTGGTCGGCTTTTTGGGGACGGTCACCGGAATGATCGGAGCCTTCGGCTCGATCGCCGCAGCGGACTCCGTCAGCGCCCGGGTCGTTTCTTCCGGAATTTTTGAAGCCCTGATCACGACAGCCGCCGGCCTGATCATCGCCATTCCCGCTTTCGCTTTCCACAATTATGCGGTCCACCGCATCGACCGGCTGGCCTCGACCATCGAGAAAACGGCCGCCGAACTTTCCGCCTCCCTGGCCGATACCGGGAAACTCCGGTGAAGCTGCGCTCGACGGAACGGGCGAGCGGCGGGGTTCCGGCTTCCTCGATGGCCGATATCGCCTTCTTGCTGATCATCTTTTTCCTGACGACAGCCGTCAGTGTATCCACAGGACTCCTGCCCGGGAGCCTGCAGCAGGGCCAGGGCGGACCTCCACTCGAACAGGGCGCTGTCCTCCATCTGGTGATCGACCAGGCCGGAAACCTGAAGGCCGACGGCCAGGATCTCCCGCCCCGGGACCTCGAGTCCTGGCTGGGCAAACACCGCAAGTCACTGGCCCTGATCCAGGCCGGCGGGACGACTGCATGGAAGCATATCGGGCCGGTCCTCGCCACCCTGCGCAAAGCCGGGATCAAGCGCTATGCCTTCGAGGACGAGTGATGCAGATCCCGCGCCGTCGCCAAATCCTGCCCCTTGTTCCCTTTTCATCCCTGGCGGACATGGCCTTCATCCTCTTGGTGTTTTTTCTTTTGTCCTCCCACTTTTCCGGGGATGACCCGCCCCCGGTCCGCCTTGCACGGACGGCATCCCCGCTCGCCGAGGCGGAGCACCCGCCCCTGCGGCTCTTTCTCACGGCAACCGGACAGCTCGGCTCAGGCAGCCTGACCCTCCAGGTGAGCGATGCCCTCCCTGACCCCGCAACCTTGGCACTCCTGCGACAAGAGACCGCCCGAAGGACTGGTACCCCGACGCTGGCCATCGATGCGGACTGTCCCTACGACCTCGTCCGGCGTGCCTTGCGTCTTCTCGAAAGTCTCGATCTCTCAAAATTCTTTTTCGTAATGGAATCAACCCGATGATCCGCGCCCTCATCCAGCGCCATCGGGTCAGTCTGCTCTTCCTCTTCTGGATCACGGTTCTCGTCCTCTTTTTGGTCTCCGGTGAAAGCACTCCGCTCCGGAAGTCCGGCAGTCCGGCGGGGAGACCCGGCGAGAAGGCCCTCACGATCGAGCGCTTCATCAGGCCACAACCGTCGATCATCCAGCCCGGGAGACAGGAGACCAGCCCCGTGACAAACACCCCGCAGCCAGGCAGCGGCCAGTCGGACTGGTACGCGGCCAGTCAACTCGACGATCTCCCCCGTCCCCTGGTCTCCCTGGAGCAACTCTTCGTCTTTCCCGAAAAGGCCGCACTCCTCGGAATCCACAAGGCCCTGGTGCTGGCCGAGATCGACCTGGATGCCGGCGGATGGATCAGGTCCTGCCGGATCGTCCGCGGTGCTGGAAACGGATTTGACGAGGAAGTCCTCGCCAAACTTCCCGGTGTGCCCTTCACTCCGGGCCGGATCGACGGAAAACCGGTCCCCGTGCGTGCCCGTCTTCCAGTCCGCTTTGTTCTCGGAACAAGACATTGAGCACACCCGGGCCGGTGCAAAAATCTGTACGATGAACAGGCATCATCCCCCGGCGGGCATCCCGGCTTGCAGCCTGGATGATTTCATCCCCCGATGATGCAACGGATTCCGGGATCAGTCCAACCCGACTATCTTGCGCAGGCTCATGATGACGTACTCCACCTGTTCGTCCGTCATGCCGGGATAGAGCGGCAGGGTGATTTCTGAAGACCAGGCCGCCCAGGCGTTGGGATATTGCATGATGTCGAACTCGTCCCTGAAAGCTGTAAAAAGCGGCAGGGGCTTGAAGTGGACATTGGCCGCAACGCCCTCGACAGCCAGGGATGCGATCAGGGCATTCCGTTTTTCCACATCATACCCCCGCATGCGCAGGGGATAGATATGACAGGCCGGCTCATCCGCACCAGGCTTGTCAAGGTATCCCGCAAAGGGATGGATCCAGAGTGACTCGGGCAGACCCTCCTGGTAGCGCCGGCAGATCGCCCTGCGTCGCTCAAGCCGGGCTCCGTAGCGGGCGAGCTGACCGATCCCCAGGGCGGCCTGGAGATCCGTCATATTGTGTTTGTATCCGGATATTTCGATATCATATTCCCAGCTTCCGGCCGCCATCTTGGCCAGAGCGTCCTTGGACTGGCCATGCAGGGCCAGGAGTCTCACCCGACGCTCGAAAGCCTCCGAAAGCCGGCCTGAGGACTGTTCACCGAAATTCAGACCCTGCCCTGAACCCAGATCCGCAAAGGCCAAAGCCCCGCCCTCCGCGGTCGTCAGATTCTTGACGGCATGAAAGGAGTAGGCGGCCATGTCGGCCCCTGCAGGGAATCTCCTCCCGCCAAACCGGGCTCCAAAAGCATGGGCCGCATCCGCAAGGATGGCCGGAGTTCCGAGACACTCCTGATATTCATTGCTCGCAACAAACTTCCCTTTGAGCGCATCCACAGCCGCCCTGATGGCTGGGTAGTTACAGGGGATTCCCGCAATATCAACGGGGATCACGGCCTTGGTGCGCTCGCCGAGGACGGCAGCCACCGCCACCGGATCGATCGAAAAACCCTGCGGCCCGATATCGACCAGCACCAGCCGCGCCCCGGTGTGCCGCACGACATTGGCCGTCGCCGCATAGGTGTAGACTGTCGTCACCACCTCGTCGCCTGGGCCGACCCCCAGCGCGAGGAGAGCCATCTCCATGGCGGCTGTCGCAGAATTGAGGCAGACCACGTGCGGGACCGCGAGATATTCCCGCAAGCCCGCTTCAAACTCGCGGACGACCGGGCCAGTCGTGATCCAGCCCGAACGGAGGGTGGCCACCACGCGGGCTATGTCGGCCTCATCAATGTCCGGCCGGTTGAAGGGAACAACGATCTTGTCAGTGCTCATTCCCGAAATCTATTGCAAAACACGGAGAAGATGGGCAGTCTTGATGCGTCAATCGAACCGGAGGAAACCATGTCCCGTTACACCATCGACGCCCGTATGACCCCTGAACCCCTCGCACTCCCCCTGGTGGCCATCATGGCCGGCTCTGATGACCTGATCCTCTCCATCCGGGAACGGTTGACGGGAAACTACGGCCCGCTCCTGGCCTCGAGCGAGACCTTCCTCTTTGACAGCTTTACAGGGTATTACAAAAAAGAATTCGGGGAAGGCATGCGCAAGCAGGTCTGCATCTTCCGGAACCTCCGGGAACAGCGGCTCCTCCCGGGGGACAAGCATGCCAGTTGCGCAATCGAGCGGGAACTGACGCTCCGAGAGAATGACTGCCGCCCTGTCAACATCGATCCCGGTTTCATGACCCTCTCCAAACTGGTCCTGGCGAGCACCAAGGATCACGCCCATCGCCTCTACCTCGGGACCGGGATCTATGGCGAGATCACCCTCGCATGGAAGGGCCATGCCTTTGTCCCCCTCCCCTGGTCGTATCCGGACTATGTCTCCCTGATCCCCTTCCTTGTCGGAGTCAGGAACCGGCTGCAGACCATCCTCCGAGAAACCGACACCGATCCGGCGTTGATTCGTTGATGCTGTGCGAATGCGGGCGAAGCAGTATACTTGAAGAACAACCTGCACGGAGGTTCTGAATGAACAGACGCATCACGGCAACCCTCGTCCTCGTCTTTGCCCTGACCGGGTGTGCCATCTTCTCATCGAACAAGAGTGACATCTCCAGCTTTGACCGCGATTATCTGGAAAACAAATATGTCGGGAAAATCGGCTGGGCCAAAACGGATCTGGGCGGTATCAAGACCGGCGAGCAGTTGACAGTCTCGGCTATCGACTTTGACGTCCGGACCTTTGTCCGCGTCAAGAGTGGCTCAACGGACCATTTCTTTATCGCCTACAACAACAAGGATATGGTACCCAACGAGGACCAGAAGGTCCGTGTCTCGTACGACATCGCTACAATCGAACGCGAGATCAACGACCGGATCAGCTTTCTCAAGCCAGGAAACTGATCCACCACCCGCCCTGCGGGGCGGGTACCGCACCAGTCATCAATAGAGAAGGGTGTCGATTTCTTCCGGTGTCAATCCGGTCGCTTGGCTGATCTCGCTGACCGGATCCTCAGCCCTGAGCATCCGGCAGGCCGTCTCCAGCTTTTCCGCCAGAAGACTGCCCCGCCTCTCTTCCGGGAATAATGCCAGATTGTACTCGCTCGCCCAGCGTTCCACCTCGGAACCACCCAAGGGTGTTCTCTCGAGAAAGCTGCTCCTGCCCATGATGTTGCCCTGTCCTCTCGCACCGAATGGCGCACAAAAATGCCAATCCCGGAACCAAGGATAGCAAAATGCTAGAAATAATTCAAGCGGGGTCGTGTCGCGAAAAACGAGCCGGGCAGGGGCAAGCAAAAAACGTATCTCTCTTCTGAAAATGGCAAGCAATGAACGGCTTGCTGACCTGTCAATACCCCTGTCTGGCCCGCTCATCATAAGATACGCAACCACTCCCCATGGAGCAATCCCCCACGACCCGTGAATTGGCCCGTCCCCCTCGGTATGCAATCCGGGACAAGATACAGGCACGGCTGCACGCTGCCTGATGCGCCAGAATCCCGAAAAAATCGAATTGCTCCGCGCCCACCGGATTTTCGTCCAACCTCGTTGCTGATGCTTCAAACAATCGTGTCTCTCCCTGTGGTTCTTGCCCGGGAGCATTTCATACCGCACACGCCATACTTCAGAGCGGCGAGTTTTTGGCCAGTTTCTCGATGAGCGCCTTTTTTTCTCCGTAAAGACGGATGTACTCCCTGAGAACCTTGCGGTTATACCCGGTGCGATGTTTTCTGAAATAGAAGTACCACTTGAGATGGTCTTCAAGCACGGGTTTTGTCAAACCCTTGCGGGCCGCATATCCCGAAAAGAGCCGGCCTGCCCAGCGATTCAGGTCATCAATCTGCCTGAAATCCGTACAGAAAGAATTGTAGAGCGCACTCCCCGAGATGGTGATCTCGAAAAGATCCCTGCCAAGCTCCGCAAACCGCTCGCGGAGCGTGTCGGCCTCGCCCTCCTCGATCTCCACCTGTCCCTCGACGATCTGCGGGAGCACCTGCTGGAGATTGTCGTATTCCAGAAGGTTGGCCGGTTCCCAGGTCCGGCCCCAGCCAATTATTGAGAGATTGTAATAGTACACAACCAACCCGAAGATCACACTCTCCCGGAGCATGGCGTCATCCGTGGTATCGATCAACCCGTGCAGGTACCAGGGATCCATCCGGCTCTCCAGAAACCGCATCGGGTTCTCCAAGGCCTCGATCCAGCGCATCTTGAAACGCCGGACAGAGCGGTCACTCCTCCGGGCATACCCGGGGCGGTGGAAGAACCCGAGAAAATCGAAGCCATCCCTGACCCGGCCCGAAACGGTCTTCCCGGCGGAAAACCCGAGAGAAAGATCCTTTGCCATCCGCTTCATGTAGCGTTTGAGTGCCCGCAGGCCGGACCAGCGTTCGGCGAGAAACAGAAAATCATCGACGTACCGCACAAGAGCCGTCCTCTTGGGAAGCGGGTGACGTGCAATCCAGTCGGCAAGCCAGGCCTCTGCCAGGATGTTGGAGGTATAGAGACCCTGCGGGAGCCCCCGGACCGGAGTCATGGCACTACGCACGGCCTGCTCCCACCCGGTCCGGGTATTCTCCGTCCGGAAGAGCGTCATCTCTTCCGGAGTCAGCCGCGGGGTGATGGCCAGTTCCGAGACAAGACGGCCGACCTCCTGCTGCAGACCCTGCTTCTCGAGCCATGCCCTGATCTTGGTGTGGTCAATGCTGTCAAAAAATCCTTCAATGTCCGTCCGGATGAACCAGGAGGCATGCCCCCCCGTGATCAGTTTCTGCACATGGCGACTCGTCACAAGGACATGGGCATGTGGCCGGAGCCCGAGACGGTTCGAAAGAAAGCGTGCGAGAATGTTGTCGAGAAGCCGGTCCCGCATCACCGGAAGGGCGACGGTCCGGCGCTTCCCTTCCTCATCCAGATCAATCCGCCGGAGAAAACGGAAGCGGAAGGTACCGTCCCGGATCGTTTTGACCAGTTCCCTGCGGAATTCGTCGATGTTCTTTTCGAGTCCGTCATCCGTCATCCGGTCCAGACCGGGAACAAGCATGCCCTTGGCAAAACGCCGCTCGAAGCGCTGCTCACGGTAGCGTGTCCAGTATACGGCGGTGAAGAACTCTTCAAGCCACGAAAAAAAATCTTCGCCGGGCAGGGGCCGTTGTCCGGTTTGAGACTTGTCGTCACCGGGGGCGGCACTGGCCGAAACATGCCCCGGAGTGGCCTGGAGAGCGGCATGCAGCCGTTCGCGATAGACCCGCTTTTCACCGGACTCCCAGGCAATGTACTCCCCGGGGAGCATGAGGATGCTGTCAAACCGGTCCGGTTCGGTGATGATCCAGACCTCGACCGCGTCATCCGGCATGGCATCATTTTCGGAAGCCGGCGCGGGAACCCCGCCAGCCTGACGGATGCGATCAGGAGAGACCAGGTAGACGCTCCGGACCCGGCCGCCACTGTCGGCGTTCCGGTCATTCTCGAGGGCGTCCTCGGGCTGGATCGCGCCCCAGTCGCGGGCCTCGTGCCGGGTAAAGAGTTCCATGATCAGGGCTGGAGGCAGGAGGGCGGCCACGCCCGGGGTAACACAGGTGTACCCAAGCTTGAATGAGGGTCTGTCTTTTGCTGCCATATCCGCCCCCTTGCCCGTCACGTTCCATCCTTAAATGTAACCACGTTTGCAGCGCTTTTCGACAGTGAGAACACGGATTGCGGACCATTCCCGCCCGAGGAACCCCGAATCACAAGAATTTTCTTGCCGGTCCTCCGTCGATTTGCATACCCTTCGCTATACCGGCACGGTCAGGACCGTCCGGATGTGAAGAAGGACTCCCCGTCCCACCGACGGCCACGTTCCGGACCCGATTTGACCGGTTCGGACACGACCGCCAGCGCGGAAGAGGCAGGCGGGTACAGCACCATGCATCACACACCGACAGTTCTCGTCCCGATCCACATTGGAGGAATCGACCTCTCGATCACGGCAGCCGTCCTCTGGACATTCATCTCGGTCGCACTGGTCCTTGTGTTTGGTTTCCTGGCCCGGCGCCGGGTGACTCGCATTCCCCACCGGCTCTCGCAAAATCTCTTCGAGATCACCATCGAGTTTGTTCGTTCCCAGATTCTCGAACCAAATGAACTGGACACCCGGCGCTGGACACCCCTCTTCCTTTCCGTCTTCCTCTTCATTTTTTTCAACGATCTGGCAAACGTCATCCCGGGTGCCACCTCGGGGAGCGGTAACCTCAATGAGACATTTGCCCTGGCCTTCGTGTTTTTCACCCTCGCCGTTGCCTTGCGCTTCAAGGTTCATGGGCCCTTCGGCTTCTGGAAGAGCCTGATTCCCTCTGGCGTCAGTGGTCCGGTCGTCGCCCTGATGTTTCCGATCGAACTCGTCAGCCAACTCTTCAAACCGGTCTCCCTGGCTGTTCGTCTCTTTGCCAATATGTCCGGCGGACACGCCCTCTTCCTGACGATTATCGCTTTCGCCGCAAGCGCAACAAACGCGGTTGTCCCGGTCTTTTCCGTTTTCGGAGGCATCGTTATCCTCCTCTTTGAACTCTTTGTCAGTTTCATCCAGGCTTACGTCTTCGCCTTTCTAAGCGCCCTGATGGTCGCCGAGGCGGAGCAAAAACATTAAGGAGCATTTCACATGGACTCACTCGGAGCAGCCATCGCCATCAGCATCGCCGCATTGGGCGGAACCCTCGGTATCGGACTCATGATGAGCCGTGCCTTTGAAAGCATCGCCCGCCAGCCCGAAATCACCAGTCGAATCAGGCCATTGATCTTTGTCGGGATTGCCTTTATCGAAGCGGCCGTCCTCTATGCACTCGTCATAGCGATCATGCTGGCCAGCAAGACACCCCAGCCGACAGCACAGGCAGCTGCTCACGGTGCACGACCTGCTGTCACAAGCACAGTCAGCAATCAAACGCCACAGCCCTGATCCCTCGGGTGATGTGCAGACGCTTTCGTTCAAGGAGGATCTTCCGTGTTTACGTTTGAACCCGGTGTTGCCATCTGGACTCTCATCTCCTTTGTTATCGTACTGATTGTCCTGTCCAAATTTGTCCTCCCGCCCATCACCAAGGCCATTGATGAGCGAAAAAACAAAATCTCCAGCGACCTTGAGGCGGCCGATGAGGCTGCCCGCAAGGCTGAACGAACTTCTTCGGACCTTACCCGCAGACTGGCTGCAATCGACCGCGAACGTGAAGAACTCCTGGCCGAAGCCCGCGAACGGGCCCGTAGCCGGTTTGAGGAACTCGAGAAGGAAACACATGCTGCGATGAACGAAATGCGCAAGCAGCGTGAAGCGGAGCTGGCCGCCGAATCCGAACAGTTCCTTGCGCTGACCGGTCACCGCATCAACCAGTTGATCATCTCCGGTTGCGAGCGGGTCTTGCGAACAGGCTTGACCAGTGAGCAACAGGCACAGGTGCTCGAAAACCGGATACGCGAGTTTGAAAAGATGACACGGGTGTAAGGGAAGCAGGAGACGACAGGTGCAGAATTACCGCTACGACCTTCCGATGATGATCATGATCCTTGAAGAGGAAGAACTTCTCGACGAGTTCGTGCGGGACGCCTTTACCTTCGATATTCTCTGCAGCCAGAATTTCGAGATCACGGACATCCTCTTCAACCCCTTGAAGAGCATCGGAGAAAAACTGGAGTGGGTCGATGAGATGCTGATCATCTATTTCAGTGACGCCTATCTCTCCTTTCTCAGGCAACTCATTAAAAACGAGGACTTCATCTACTACGAACGCCTGCGTGCCAAATTCCTGGCAACGCTCAGCCGGATGCGTAACTGTCTCTACGCCAAAGTCACAACCGTGATTCCCATGACTGAGGAACAGAGCAAACGGGTTGCCGCAAAGCTCAGGGAACTCTTTGGCAAACAGGTCTTCGTCTATAACAAGGTCTCCCGCTATTTCTCCGGGGGGCTCCTGATCGAGTGCGACAACACAATGATTGATCTCGGGGTTCGCACCAGTCTTTACCAGTTAAAACAGGCGCTCGGGGCGTCTTGAGGGAAAAGTGAGGTTTGAACAGGCACCATGGGAATGAAAGACTTTTCGTTTGAGAGCATTCAACAGAAAATCGAGCGCTTTGACATCGAGGCGAGTTCGGACGAATCGGGACAGGTCATCGAATCTGCCGACGGCATCGCCCGGGTCCGCGGGTTGCCCCACGTCGAAAATGGCGAGATGGTCGAGTTTCCCAATGACATCTACGGACTCGTCTTCAACCTCGAAAAAGATGAAGTGATCTGCGCCATTCTCGAGCGGCATACCGCTGTCCGCGAAGGGAGCTGGGTCAAGCGCACCGGCCGGGTGATGGAGATCAAGGTCGGCGAGGGCCTCTTGGGTCGCGTGATCGACCCGATCGGCAACCCGATGGACGAAAAAGGACCGGTGGCCACCAACGCAGCCTACCCGATGGAGCGTTCCGCTCCCGGTGTGGTTGAACGCCAGCCGGTCCGCGTTCCCCTCGCAACCGGATACAAGATCGTCGACAGTCTGGTGCCGATCGGACGGGGACAGCGCGAACTGATCATCGGCGACCGACAGACCGGGAAAACGACCCTGGCCGTCGATGCGATCATCAACCAGAAAGATACGGGTGTCATCTCGGTCTACGTGGCCATCGGACAGAAGCAGGCAACAGTCGTCAAGCTGGTCGCCGATCTGGCACGCCACGGAGCCCTTGAGAACACGGTCATTGTCAACGCCCCGGCCTCCAGCCCGGCGATTACCCAGTACCTCGCACCCTACGCCGGTTGCGCCATCGCCGAATACTTCATGTACGAAAAAAAACGGGACACCCTCGTGATCTACGACGATCTGTCGAAGCACGCTGCGGCCTACCGCCATATCTCCCTCCTGATGCGCCGCCCCCCCGGGCGGGAAGCCTTCCCCGGTGATGTCTTTTACCTGCACTCCCGGCTTCTCGAACGGGCGGCAAAGCTCTCAGACGATTTGGGGGCCGGTTCGATGACCGCGCTTCCGATCATCGAGACCCAGGGGAACGACATCTCGGCCTACATCCCGACCAACGTGATTTCCATCACCGACGGACAGATCTTCCTTGAGGCGGATCTCTTCAATGCCGGAGTCCGCCCGGCTGTCAACGCCGGTATCTCCGTCTCCCGTGTCGGCGGCAGTGCCCAGCAAAAGATGATGCGTCAGGTTTCGGGGACCTTGCGGATTGACCTCGCCCAGTTCCGTGAAAAAGAAGCCTTCTCGATGTTCTCCTCCGACCTGGATGCCGAGACAATCGCCCAGCTCAAAAAAGGGAAACTGATGGTCGAGCTTCTCAAACAGAACAAGGGTGGCCCGATGGCGACCGTCGATCAGGTCATCTCGCTCTACGCCGGAACCCGCAACCTGATCAGCGACGTACCCTCCGAGTCCGTTGACGAATTCGAGAAGGGACTCTTGGCCCGTTTCCAGGAGAAGCATGGTGACGTCCGCAGGAGCCTGGTAGAAAAGGGCAGCATTGACAAGGACCTCGAAGAGACCCTGCGCACGATAATCCTTGAATACAAAAAGGAATTCCTTGATGGCTCAGCTTCTCGCAATTAAACGGCGCATCCGGGCCATCGAGGGACTGCGCAAGGTCACCCGCGCCATGGAGCTGGTAACCCATACCCGGATCGGCCGGGTCCGGCGCGGGGCCGAAAACGCCCGGCGCTACCATGAGTCCTTTGCCCGCCTGATGAAACGGGTGGCACTCGCCATGGACGAGGATCCGGCATCCGGGGAGAAGACCGGCCCCGGAGGATCGTCCGCCCCCCGCCATGAACTGGTGATCTTTCTGTCCCAAAAGGGATTTTGTGGCGCATTCAACGACCGTCTCCTGGCACGCGTTGCGCGTGAGCTCCCCAGAATGGGCGCAATCGGGATTACCGTGGTGGGACGGCTTTCGCCGAAATGGAACTCGATCATGCGCCGCAAACCTAACTCGCTCCTTGAGGCTCCCGACAAGAGCTGGCAGCGCGACACCGCGAGCCTGGCCGCAGGCTGGGCCCGTGACATCGCCAACGGATCGTTGGGGCGGGTCGTCTTCGCCTTCAACCGCTTCGTGTCCATCCTCGAACAGACACCGCAGTTTGTCCAGGTCTGGCCACCGGAGGAGACGGTGGGCGAATCCGTTTCCGCCGAAGCCGCGGATGATCCCGACGGGATCTCGTCCTGGCCCCTCGTGGAGCCGGACGCGGCCACCCTCTTCACAAGCCTGACCGGACCTTGGATCGAAGCCTGCCTGGCCCGGGCCTGGTGGGAGACAGCCGCCGGAGAAAACTGCTCCCGGTTGATCAGCATGAAGAGTGCCAATGAAAACGCGGCCACAATCCTGGATGATCTCAGGCTGCGATACAACAAAACACGCCAGCTCGTCATCACGCAGGAACTGGCCGAAATCTCGAGCGCGTTCAACGTGCTCAACATACTCAAACAGAAACGCGAACAGAGCGAGGACTGAGCGATGGCAAACAACCGCGGAAAAATTTTGCAGGTCGTCGGACCGATCATCGATATCAAATTCAGCAAAGAATTCATTCCGTCAATCCGGAACGCGATCGAGATCCACCACACAGCATCAAACGGAACAACCCGCACGGTGATCGCCGAAGTCTCCATGCAGATGGAGGGAGGAATCGTGCGTTGTGTCTCGATGGCACCGACCGAGGGCTTGGCCCGCGGGATGGAGGCCATCGATACCGGGAAACCGATCCTGGTCCCTGTCGGACAAAAAGTGCTCGGCCGGCTCTTCAACGCGCTGGGACAGCCGCTGGACGGGCTGGGCGATTTTGGTGAAGAGAGCCCGACGCTTCCGATCCGCAACAATCCTCCCTCCTTCGCCAGCATCGAGCCACGCGATACGGTGTTCGAGACCGGGATCAAGGTGATTGACCTGATGTCCCCCTATGTCAAGGGAGGAAAGACGGGACTCTTTGGTGGTGCCGGTGTCGGGAAAACGGTCATCATCATGGAACTGATCCACAATATGGCGACCAAACATGGCGGAATTTCGGTTTTCGCCGGCGTCGGAGAACGGACCCGCGAGGGAAACGACCTCTGGCTGGAAATGAAGGAATCGGGGGTTATTGACAAAACCGCTCTTGTCTTCGGACAGATGGGAGAACTCCCCGGAGCCCGCATGATCACCCCGTTGACCGCGCTGACAATGGCCGAACATTTCCGCGACAACGAACACCAGGACGTGCTTTTCTTCATGGACAACGTCTTCCGCTTTGTTCAGGCCGGCAGCGAGGTCTCGACGCTTCTTGGGCGGATGCCCTCCGCAGTTGGCTACCAACCGACTCTGGCGCTTGAAATGGGCCGTCTTGAGGAACGGATTGTTTCAACACGAAACGGGTTCATCACGTCCATTCAAGCCGTCTATGTCCCGGCCGATGACATCACCGACCCGGCCGCTGCGGTCACCTTCAGCCACCTGGATGCTACGACCGTGCTCTCGCGCGACATCGTGGCCATCGGTATCTACCCTGCCGTCGATCCGCTCCAGTCAGGATCCCGCATCCTTGAACCCTCCGTGGTCGGCAAGGAGCATTATGAAACAGCCCAGGCGGTCAAAAAAGTTCTGCAACGCTACAACGAACTCAAGGACATCGTTGCCATCCTCGGTGTCAGCGAACTTCCCAAGGAAGACGAACTTGTAGTGAACCGCGCACGCAAGATCCAGCGCTTTTTCTCCCAGCCGTTTTCGGTGGCAGAAACCTTTACCGGACTCCCCGGACGGTACGTCGAGATCAACGAGACGATCGCAGGATTCAAGGCCATTCTGGCCGGCGAAGTCGATGATCTGCCGGAACAGGCCTTCTATATGGTAGGAACCCTTGACGAAGCCAGACAGCGCGCCCGGGAGATGGCGCAATGATGCGCTGCACGATCACCAGCCCGATCACGAGTGCGGTCTTTGAAGGTCTCGCCGCGATCCGGGTCTTCACAACCACCGGGGCGAGGGAAATCCTCCCGGGCCATATCGCGCTGATCGCGGGTCTGGCGCCTGATTCGAGCGTCGAACTCGTCCCGGCAGACGGCAGCACGCCACTCCATATCGGTGTCGCCGCGGGCAGTTTTTTCCAGTTCGAGCAGGACGATGCCCTGATCTTGACACCATCGATGACAAACGGCTAAGGGACTGACTCCGGACCAGCGTCCCTTGGTTTGAGCAACAACACCTGGATTGCAATACGATCCAAATGACATCATCCGGGGGGAAGCCCCCCCCGCGCCCGAGCCGCGAACGGGCAGACTGGATGAACGCGGCCGGCAACAAAACCAACCAGCGGTTATCCGCGTCTCGGGCTCCCCTCTCGCATGAGACCAAAAAACACCCGGCATGCTATCCAGCCATTCGTGCCACCACCCTGACGTGCTACCCAATTATGTAGAAAATGACTGGCCAGACATGGTCTGGCGGGTATAGTCTGACCATATGAATACGATCATCTTCGCACTCTTTACCGTACTCTCGCTGGCCTACATCGTCCTGTCACTCTCTGCCGGACAAGCTCCCGAATTTCCGGCCGTCATCATCAAAGCGGCCGCGACCGCCAGTCTTCTTTTTGCGACGGTCCGGACACTCCTCCATACGAAGTCCGGTGGCCGGATCAACAAGCCTCTGGCCATTGTTCTGGTTGGTCTCCCCTGGTGTATCGCCGGAGATGTCTTTTTGGGAATCCCCGGTGACAAATTCTTTCTCCCCGGACTGGCCTCATTTCTGATCGGGTATGCCATTTTTGCCGTTTCCCTCGTGTCACGGCTTTCCCTGTTGCGCTTTGGCCTCATGCTCATCCCGGCCCTGATTCCCGGGGTGATTTTTTTGGCCTGGTTCACCCTTCCGACCGATTACGTCTGGCCGGTCCGCGTGTTCGTCGCCGTCCAAACCGCTTTTTTGGCGGCTGGCTTGGGCATGCTCATGAGCAGGGCTGGCCTGGCCGCCGGTTTCGGCGCCATCCTCCTCTACGCCTCCGATGCGGTCATTGGTATCGGCCGATTTACTCCGGTCCTGCCCCCCGGGCCCCTCTTTGAAGTCCTGGTCCTTGCACCCTACTTCGGCGGACTTGCGCTTTTTGTCACAGGCTCCATCCGTCTGACACGCGAATCAGCGGCGGAGTAGCACCAATCCGGGCTTCACCCCGTCTGATCGATCTTCCGTGCAATCCCTGCGGAGATCCCCGCAGGGATATTGCGATACAATGATGGGACTCCCGGAGTCGCATGACAATTTTTGTAATACTTTGGCGGGGACATCTCGCAGAACCGATTCTTGCCGGAATTCGGCCATCCCACGCCCCGCAAGGGCGCCCATCCCGGGCCTGAGGCTGTTCACCCAAAAAAAGAACCGGATGCGCTGGCCACGCAATACTCGGCTCCTCCGACAGAAAATTTTGCAGGTCTGTCGCCCGCAGTCCCTGTCGTCCCCGCTCGTTCGATGTGCTATAATATTGAAGATGCGATTGGAAGATGCTCATGAGCCTGGTTCCCGGCAGTCTGCTCGTGCGTTTTCCCGACACAACACCAGTCCGACACCGTACGCAAAGAGAGAACCATGCCCAACGACCGTCACCTCCAGAGCATCACCATTGGCATCTTTGTCTTTATGTCCCTGGTCTCCCTGGCCATGATCCGTAACGATCTTACCGATATCAGTGATCCCACGCTCTGCAGCATCATTATCGTCTTTCGCATCCTCTTCTCAGGCTTTATTCTGGCAAGCTGTGTCATCTATATCAAGAGTGGACGCTCACGTCTCTTCTCGAATCTTGTGCAACTCATCATCAGCATGACTGCCCTCATCAGTGGGGTGATCACCTGGACTCGCCCCCCCGATTCAAGCATTTCCTTCTATATAACCACACTCGTCATCATCGCCGCTTGGGCCGTGCCCACCCGCGGGATACTCTCACGAGCGATGCCCCTCCTGGCCCTTCTCGCCAACGACGTGACGGCCCTCCTCGTCCAGCGCAGCCTCGAAAGCAGGACCACCCTCACCATCATTGTCACCCTGGTTTCCAGCAATCTGATCGGGCTCTGGATTGCCTGGCGCCTCGGTTCCCTGCGCGCCCTTGAGCAAAAACTCATCGACACACATCGGCGCGAGGCGGAATTCCGGCGGATGATCGCCGATGTCCTGCTCGATGGCGTAATCGTCAGCCGCAACCGGATCATCATTGATTGCAACCAGACACTCTGCCAGATGCTTGACAGGAAGAAAAATGATCTTTGTGGTGAAGAGGTGCAGTCCATCCTCACAAGCCATCCCGACGACGGGGAGGCTGTGTTTGACAATATGGAGAATCGTCCCCGGATGATGACGCTCCGTAGTTCGATCGGGGACCTCCCCGTCGAGGTCTCTCACCGGTCTGTCGAGATAGAGGGGAAACCGCACCTGATCACAATAGTGCGGGACCAAAGCATCAACCTGGCCATGGATGAACAACGCGGCTGGATCGAGAGTCAGGTCGGCCTGAACCAGAATCTCACCGATCGCGTCGAACAACTCCCCATCTCCAAGCGGGAAAAAGAGGTTGTCAACCTGGTCCTGGCCGGAAAGAATCGCTCGGACATCGCTGAGGCTCTCTTTATCTCGGACGAGACGGTCAAACAACACCTGACCAATATCTACCGCAAGCTCGAAATCCGCGGAAAATCCGGACTCTTCTCCCTCGTCTATGGTCCCCACGAAAAAACCCCGTAATCCAATCACAAGAGAGTGGGGGCACGTACAACATGAGTTTCCCATCATGGCTGCATGATGCTAAAAATCCCCCGTCCGGGGGATTATTTTTTCCCCTCTCTCCGTCAAAACTGGATCCGGGCGACACAACAACTTCCAGACGGAGGAACACTCCTCATGAAACGACATCCGCTTGCATGGCTGGCCTTGGCCACCATGCTCCTCACGCTCTTTATGGCCTTGCCTGCCTGCAGTGACGATGAAGCCGTGCCCGTCCTGCCGGCATCCAGCCAACCCACACTGGCCTCATCCCAAGCTACATCCACATCGTCGACAACGAACGTCTCATCCAGTTCTGCGACAAACGCAACCTCCAGTTCGGTTGCCTCAACGGCGATTTCAGGAAGCTCAGCTAGCGCGGTGTCCAGCTCGGCGGCCGCTTCATCCAGCGCCGTCTCAAGCTCGGCGGCCGCTTCATCCA
>DAIREN010000038.1:0-19957 GCA_036795535.1 Spirochaetota bacterium | reverse complement strand
GTCTTCGGGATGAACAAGATCGCTCCAGGTCTTGATGGAAACGGGAGCGAGATCATCGAGGGTGTACCCGACGATGGCCGCCCAGCGCTCGTTGAACACCGTCTCGCCGGTCTGGACATTCCACTCCCAGGTTCCGATGTTGGTGCCCTCGATGACGTTGTCGACCCGCTCCTTCTCGCGCACCAGCTCGGCCTCGATCCGTTTGCGGTCCGTGATATCACGTCCGACGCCGAGAAGTCCGATAGTCCTGCCGGCCACATCCCGCAAGGGAGCTTTAAGCATGTCAAAGAGAATCCTTTTTCCCTCGGGGAAAACCAGCCACTCCTCGGTACTGCACTCCTCGCCGCTCTCCTGTATCAGGACATCATGCCGTCTGAATCCTTCTGCATCCTCGCGGGGGAAAAAATCGTAGTCCGTATATCCGATGACATCACTCCGGTGTCGGCCCACGAGCTCGCAAAAAAGTGTATTGCACCCCAGATACGTTCCCTCAAGATCCTTGAAGAAAACGATATCAGGTATGGAATCAAGGAGACCCTCAAGAAGCGCCGTCTGCTCTTTCAGCCGGCCCTCGATATTTTTCCGCTCGGTGATGTCGATCGAAGAGCCGATCAGATAGCGGGTCCCATCACTGGAACAGGCCGGGGTGAGCGTCGTGAGCCAAGTCCGCTGGCCGGCCGGAAGAACCGGACTCTCCTCGTACGTGACAGGCCTGTTCCCGGCCAGGCAGCGATCGTAGCTGGCTGCAACCGCGTTTCCCAATGCATCGCCAAGGAGTTCTTGCGGAGTTTTTCCATTGATGGTCGCCCCGTCAATTCCGGTATCGTTTTGATGGGCGCGATTTGTCCGGACATAGCGCCAGGCACCGTCTTCGCAACATTGTACCAGAAAAATCGCATCGAGGGTCCCGTCAAAAACCAGCTCGTACTGCCGGGAAAGGGATTCGATCAGGGCCTGTTTGCTGACACGCTCGGTAATATCGCGGGCAGCCGCGTAGATCAGCTTGCCATGGGGATGGGAGCGCCATTCGATCCAGCGCCAGCTCCCGTCACGACAGCGGTAACGGTTTGTGAAATTGAGGACATCGTTTTGACCGGCCAGCGTTGACATGGCATCCAGAGTAGCCGCCATGTCATCGGGATGGACAAAGTCAAGAAAGCGTTTGCCCGTGAGTTCGCCGACCGTGTAGCCGAGGATGTCCTCCCAGGCTGCGTTGATCTTGATAAAATTCCCTTCGAGGTCAGCTATGCAGAGGAGATCGAGATTGACCGAAAAGAAGCGGTCCAGTTCGTCAATGCGGGCATGTTCGCGGGTGATGTCCACAAAAAACGTGGTAAACGTGTCATCCTCGCCGGGCAGGACCTTGACGCGAAACCATTTATCAAGTGCCTGGACATACTGCTCAAACTCCACCGGCTGTCCGCTGCGGACAATACCGTCATAATGGGCAACCCAGTCAAATCCGCCCGTACGGATTCCGGGAATCACCTGACTGACGGGCCGATCGATGATCGCATCCCGGACAAAGCCTGTCATCTCGCAAAATGTCCGGTTGACCTCAAGGAAAACGTAATCGCTGGCGGCTCCCGCCCCGTCACGGACGAATCGATGGCGAGCCCAGGCCCAGGGGGCCGCATCAAGCAAATCCTTGTAGAGGTTCTCCTGCATTGGCTCAGGATACTCCAGTCGTCCGGAGATTGTCAACGCGGTTTTCAGATGAGGCATGTGCGCTGCCTCAGCGCGGGTATTCAATCCACACGCTACTCGACGATGTCATCCGACCCGTGGCCGGCGGGCTGGCCCCGGACAACCAGGCGGCGCATCCCGTCTTTGATCACGTGGTAGCGCTCGAAAAAGACAGGCAGGCTGACCAGCCAGTCCGGCGAATAGACACCGAAATGGAGATGGGCCGAGGTGGACGACGAATTTCCCAGCAGGGCGATTACCTCGCCTCGTCGCACCTTCTGCCCGACCCGGACCCGGACCGAGTGCTGCTTGAGGTGATAGTAATTATACTTGCGCCCGGCGCTGTCAGCGATCACCACGTAATTTCCGCTCGGACCAAGAACGGTCGATTCGGGCGGATCATCGGGATGCTGCCCGACTGCGGTCTCGACCACCCCGTCCACCACGGCGATGATCTCCCGGCCGAAGCCGTACCAGGATTCATTCCGGGTCCGGTCGGCGCCATCGGCCACCCAGCGACCGGCGGTATCCGTTCCCCAGATATCGTAGCACTCCCGGTTGAGGCCCATGTGCGTGATGTACCGCTGGCTGTGCCGACTGGTAACCCGGCAGATCCCGCGAACCGGAAATGGCAACACAAGAGGCTGTGCATATCCCTGTGTGCCAGCCCATGGCAAACGGAAGGCCGCAAGTGAGAGCGCCGTCATTTCGCGGGCAGTCTCTGCAAAACGTTCCTGCCGATAGAGAACCTGCGCTCTGAAATTTCGGACAACGATTTCAAAATCGGGGGGAAGGATACGTTCAAGAGCAGCAAGGATGTTCTGCGCAGCCACCCGTTCTTTCGGAGCATAGGTTCTCCAGTACGGACAGATCGAATCATGATCCTGGTTGAGTTCGTGATAGGCCTTCATGACGGTCAGGTGACGATAGGTTATCCCGTTCTTCCACTCCCGATCCCGACTGGCGGCATGCAGGTAGAGCTTTTTGTACATGGTGAACACATCCTCACGTCCCTGCATGGCTGGTCTGGCCTTGCGCAGCCGGTCGATCTGCCCTGATGTCAGCCAGTAGATGCAGCGGTAGAGTTCATCGGTCATGCCCGTGCGTTTGAGGGCATCCGCAATCACGGGCTGCGCATCCTGATAACGGCCCAGTGCGTGGAGTTTCCAAAGATAGTTGAGATGGGCATGCTGATTGTCCGGACCGATCGTCTTCCAAAAATTGTCCCAGGCGGCGGATGCGGCGTTGGTCTGTCCTGCCGCAAAAAGCTGGTCTCCGTGCTTGTACCAGGACCAGGCCAGGGTCTGGGGCAGCCAGCGATGATCGGGATGACGGCGCAAGGCCGGTTCAAGAATCGCAATCGCATCGGCGGGACGATTATGATGATCATACAGGGAAAAACCCCACGCATTGACAACATCCGGATCGTCGGGCCAGTGTCGCCATGCCAGGGCAAACCAGACAGCGGCCTTGTCCTTGAGACCGGCATCCACAGCACGCCAGCCAGCGGAGGTCAGGGCGTTTTTATAGTGCTCACGAACCCACCGGTGTTTCGGGAATCTGGTATACGAGTCTCCTCCAAGACGAATCGCTTCATCGTCCCGCTTGAGCTGTGTCAGGACAAAGATCCGTGTTGAAAAAAAATCTGCCTTGTCAGGATACTCACGACAGGCCTGTTCGAGAATCGGGAGGATCGCTCTGGCATGCGCATGATCGCTGTCCTTCTCCCAGACCTTCCAGTAGCGATCAGTGGCCTTCCAGACCGTATCGAGTGTGATCCCCCGGGAGATGGCGGGAACGAGCAATGCAACGAGGATTCCAAAAGCGCATGAAAACACTTTCATGACAGTCTCCCATCATCGGGCCTGAGGCTGTTCCCCATGAAACAGGAAAGCATGCACCACAAGCCGTTCTATCTGCAACTTGTCCCTGTACCCTCAGCCTCTTCAAGGAGTGCGAGATGACAACGGGCAAGATGTCCTGCATCATCACGGAGATGGAGGGCATTACCCTCACACCACTTCCAGCTTGAACACTCGCGACAGATCCCGGTCCTGAGCCAGGAACGTTCCCGCATATTCTGATATCGTGTATTCCAGACATCCACAAAATCGTCACGATACATATTTCCCTGGATAAAATCCCCCCGCAACGAGGGGCAGGCCGAGATCGAGCCATCAGCCAGGACCGAAGCGATATTTGTCCCGGCACGGCAGTTGTAAAAGCCATCGCGCGCCTCGTACTCGTACGGTCCGAGATACCCCTCGCAGGCGTAGTTGACCCGGAGGCCCCCGCTGCCACGGGCCTGGCAAACATAGTCCAGCGTCTTTTTGAGGAGCCCGCCATCAGTCACAAGTTCGGGATCAGTCGCAGCCCTGCCCTTCGCAAAAACATTGAAGATCCGCCAGGCCGGAACACCGGCGTCGATGAGGACCTCCCGCAGGGCAGGCAGCTCTCCGATATTGCGAGGAGTGACGCAGGTTACAATGTCAAAAGCGATTTGGGGAACAGTACTCACGCACCGAATGGCCGCAAGGGCCCGCCGGTATGACCCGGCCCGACCGCGCAACCAGTCATGACTGTCCTCAAGCCCGTCGAGGCTGACGGTCAGCGCACGCAGGCCGCTGGCAAGCAGCCCGTCAAGCTGTTTCTGGTCGAGAGCCCAGCCGTTGGTGACCATCCCCCAGGGAAATCCGCGCTCACTGATTGCCCGGCCGCAGGCCGCAAGGTCGTCACGCACAAGGGGTTCGCCCCCGGTAATAGCAATCAGGGTTTTGGCAGGATCGGAGATGGTGGCAACCCGGTCCAGCACAGCGAGGAAATCCTCAAGCGGCATGTCGGGTTGCTGCGACGAGACATGGCAGTCACTCCCGCAATGACGACAGGCCAGATTGCAGCGCAGGGTACATTCCCAAAACAGATAGGTCAGGGGATGGAGGCGGGCCTGGGCATGTCGCCAGCGGGCAAAGGCCGACATGGCCATGCGTTTGCGCCAGGGTATCCCGCCCCCGGTCGGCGTCTCTTTTCCCGACATCTTACAACTTTTGCGTATTCGTGTCGGACGACACTTGGGACGGCTCCGTGTTGGTATACCCCTCGGGTGGTCCGTACATGGCTCCGCGGCACCCCGCAACGGTAAACCCGAAGACGGCGACGGCGAGTGCCAGGAGGGCAAGAAGCAGGCGGGTCAACATGGCGGGCTCCTTCATGATGGATATTGCAGCGGGAGCAGCGCCCGCCTGCCCAACAGTATACCACATTCCCGTCTATCTTGAATGAATTTTCCGTACAGAGCGCTCGGGGTCGATACGGTGTGTTTGCCGTTTGTCTCCCGGAAATCCCGGAAGTATCATCTCTTCATCATTTCAAACCGGGAGATACGAGATGGAGCTTTTTGCACGGTGTACCATCGCAGACCATGGGATTGCCTGCTTTTGGGGAACAAACTTCATCGAAGTGACCCGCGGAGAACAGCCCAAAAAAGTGCTCATTCCCGGTGAGTCGGTCGAGGCCCTCGCGGCCGCAGCGGGACCGGACATCCTCTGGCTGGCCCTGACGGGCGACACCACACGGCCCTGTGTCTGGTACGACCCGGCGCAGGATGCCTGGCACGAACTGGACCTCGCGGACCATCGCAGGCGGTTCGGCAGCATGACGGTCCTCCCCTGCATCCTGACGGGAGAGACAGGACTTCCCGTCTGGTGGCTGGCCACGGGCTACGAAGCCCCCGGGACGACGCTCGTCATCGGACTCTCCGATCCGCTCTCGATCCCGGAAGTCTTCCCCCTGCCCGGGCTCTTCATCTCTGCCCGGATGGTTGACGGTCAGCCCCTCGTCCGTACGTCTGCCGGTGAACAGCGTCTGGCTGGTGGAATCACCCGGTGAGCTTTAAGCGACAGACCGGACTCTGGCATGCCTTCCGTTTTTTTCAGGATCTGGCCCTCGTCTACCCGGTCTACGTGATCCTCCTCCTGCAGCACGGGCTCGGTGCGGGGAGCGTGGCCCTGATCCTCGCCCTCTGGGCCGGAAGCATGCTCGTTTTTGAACTCCCGTCCGGAATCCTCGCCGACCGCTGGAGCCGGCGCAAGACCCTGATTGCGGGCATGCTGGCCAAGGCCATCGGCTTTGCCTGCTGGCTTGTCTGGACAACCCCCGCCGGTTTTGCTGTCGGTTTTGTTTTCTGGGGCCTGCAGGAGGCCTTCGTCTCGGGCACGTCCGATGCCTACCTCTTCGGACTCCTCAGGCGGTCAGACAGGGCTGACCGGTTTGAAACCGTCTCGGCCCGGGCTGCGATTTGGTCACGGCTGGCCATCATCCTCTCGATGCTGGGCGGGGCCTGGCTGGCCGCACGGGACAGCGCGCTCTGCATCGCGCTCTCGGCCCTGGCCATGCTCCTCTCGGGACTCTGTCTCTGGCTCCTGCCCGAAATAGACAGGAATCGCCAGCCGGGCAGACATGAGGATGAGACCTGCGCCGGACCGACCATTCGGGAACTTGCGACCAGCCTGCGCTCGTCCCTCCGGCTCCCCGGCATGCTCACCTCGCTCGTCTTCGGCTGCGGGGTGCTGGCCGGCTGGGGAATGCTCGACGAGTACGATACAGCCTACGGTCTGCTGCGGGGTGTTCCCCTCGAACTGGTCGGGCTCTGGGGCTGCCTGCGTTTTGCCGCCGAGGGCCTGGGCTGCGCACTCCTCCCCTGGCTGCAGCGACGCGGCATCCTCACCAGTCTGCGCTCGATGGGGTTCTGGTCCGCCATCGCTGCCCTCATCCTTGCTGCGGGAATCGCCGGACCGGATCTGCTGTTACCGGCCTACTTCGCGTTTTTTGCCATGCTGGCCCCGCTGGAAATCGCTTTCGGTGGACAGATCCAGCGCCGGATCCCCGATACCGGTCGGGCCAGCTTCACCTCGCTGGTCTCCCTCCTGACGGCCGGGGCAGCGATCCTGATCGGGCTGGTCCTGGGTGCGGCTGCCTCCCGGGGAGGCCTGCATCTCCTGTTTGCGACCGGCGCAGGCCTGGTCCTGCTGGCTTCACTGGCCGGCCTGTTCGGCCGGCCAGTCAACCAAGACAGCACGGAAGGACGGTGAAACAGGGTACGGGCAGAGCCGGGCTGACAAAGAGCCGGAGGATCCGGCCACGAAAAGGGGCAACCACTTTGGCAAATCCCTCGGGGGTGTGACACCGGGCCAACCAAGTTCGGGAGTCATTTCTTTTCTTTCCGGAATTTCAGCCGGTGCTGCATGACCGCATCGACCATCCGGTCCGGGAAAATCCGTCTGAAAAAAAGGATGGCTTTGGCCTCAAAAGGAACGGCCCAGGAGACAGGCGGCCTCCGGACCAGGGCAGCCCGGACGACCACGCGCGCAACCTTGTGGACACTCGTTCCACCCTTGCCAAAAAAATCCTTCATTGCGGAGACAAGCCGTGCATAGGCGCCCCGACCCGAATAGCGTTCCATGCTCTCGAGCGCAATCCGGCTCCAGTCGGTCTTGACCAGGCCGGGCTTGACCATGACCACACGGATCCCGAAGGGGCGAGTCTCCATCCGCAGGGCATCCGTGATTGCCACAAGCGCATGCTTGCTGGCGTGATACCAGGCGCCCCCGGGGACAGAAACATGCCCGGCAATGGATGCAATATTCACAATCCTTCCGCTCCCGCGTTCACGCATACCGGGCAGGACAAGCTGTGTCAACCTGGCCAATCCAAAGACGTTGACCTCAAACTGCCTGCGGGCTTCGTCAAGGGGAACATCCTCGACCGTTCCGTAGCTGCCATAGCCCGCATTATTGATGAGGACATCGATCCGGCCATCACGCTTGAGGATGGTTGCGAGTGCCTTTTTTACGGAGGACTCGTTTTCAACATCCAGGGCAACGGCACGAGCCCCGACACTGACCAGATCGGCAACCTTTTTCGGATTGCGGGCCGAGGCCCAGACCGCATGCCCGGCCTCAAGCAAAAGCCGGACGGTCTCCCGGCCGATACCGGCCGAGGCCCCGGTGACGAGAACGACCAGTTGTTTTTGCACATCTTTCGCCATTTCGTCCTCCGCTGCGTCCAGCCCCACAGCCGGCCAACTTTCGGCCAGGGGACTGTTCACCAGACATTATTTTTTCCATGAATCCTTGAGCTTGACCGCGAGGTTGAACACGGGTTTTCCCGGTCGGCTGTCCGGATCGGCCGCAAAATATCCCTGGCGTAAAAACTGGTATTGACTTCCTGCGGGAACATCCGCCAGTGAGGGCTCGCCTTTGGCGTGCGTGATCTCGGCAAACGAGGCGGGATTGAGGTTCGTCTTGTAGTCCACACCCTCAGCCACAGCCTCCGGTTTTTCGACAGCGAAAAGCCGGTCGTAGAGCCGAATCTCGAGGGGGACGGACTCGTTGCAGGAGACCCAGTGCAGGGTTCCCATGACCTTGCGACCGTCCTCGGTCCAGCCCCCACGGCTGGCAGGATCGTATGTAGATTGGACCTCGACGATCCGACCGTCGGCATCCTTGACGAGAGCGGTGCAGGTTACATAATAGCCGTGTTTGAGACGGACCTCCCGCCCGGGCGCAAGCCTGAAATACTTGGGTGGCGGATTTTCCATCACATCGTCGCGTTCGATCCAGAGCTCGCCCGAAAAGGGAACCATCCGTTTTCCCGCGGCTTCGTCCTCGGGATTGTTGTCGGCCTCCATCATCTCGACCTTGCCGGCCGGCCAGTTGGTGATGACGAGCTTGACCGGATCGAGAACGGCCATCCGGCGCAGGGCCCGCTTGTTGAGATCCTCGCGCAGGCAGTGTTCCAGGAGGGCGATATCAACCGTACTGTCCATCTTGTTGACCCCGATCCGGTCACAAAAATCCTTGATCGATTCGGGTGTATAGCCGCGCCGTCTGAGACCGCAGAGGGTCGGCATGCGCGGATCGTCCCAACCCGCCACGGACCCGCCCTTGACGAGTTCGAGGAGCTTGCGCTTGGACATGACGGTATAGGTCAGGTTGAGTCGGGCAAACTCGATCTGGCGCGGGTGGAAAATCCCGAGAGCCTCGCAGAACCAGTCATAGAGCGGCCGGTGGATCTCGTATTCGAGCGAACAGAGGGAGTGCGTGATCCCCTCGATGGAATCGCTCTGCCCGTGGGCAAAATCGTACATCGGATAGATCTTCCAGGTATCGCCGGTCCGGTGATGGGGTGCATGGAGGATCCGGTACATGACCGGATCGCGCAGATTGATGTTGGGCGAAGCCATGTCGATCTTGGCGCGCAGGGTGCGTGATCCGTCCGGAAACTCGCCGGCCTTCATCCGTGCAAAAAGGTCGAGATTCTCGTCAACGCTCCGTTCGCGCCAGGGACTGGGCCGGCCGGGGACCGTCAGGGTCCCGCGGTACTCGCGGATCTGGTCAGGCGTCAGATCGCAGACGTAGGCCTTGCCGGCCCTGATGAGTTGGACCGCATACTCGCAGAGCTGGCCGAAATAATCAGACGCATAAAAGAGCCGGTCCTCCCAGTCAAAACCGAGCCAATGGATGTCCTCCATGATGGCATCCACGTATTCCGTGTCTTCCTTGACCGGATTGGTATCGTCAAAGCGCAGATTGCACTTCCCGCCGAATTCGCGGGCCATCCCGAAATCGATGCAGAGGGCCTTGGCATGGCCGATATGCAAGTAGCCATTGGGTTCAGGGGGGAATCGGGTGTGGACGCCTGAAAAGCGCCCGCTGGCCAGATCCTCGGCCACCGCCTTGCGGATAAAATCAACTGCCTCGGGGGTCTCACCGCCCGCGTTTGTACCGGTCTCGTTTGCCACAGCCATCCCTCACCCTGCTCAGTGTTTGCAGTCCAAAAAGTACGAAATTCATGGGGGAAATGGGAGCGGGACACCCATCGTCAACGATTCTGGTGGATTCGCGCCACCGCTGCCGCCATCTCGGCGGGTCGCTGTGTCCCGATCATGATCCGTCGGCCATCGTCCCGCAGGATCTCGAGCCCCTGCCTGCCTGAGACGGAATAGGCCCGCTTCTTCCAACCACGCCTGAGCCCCCATCCACCGTATTCCCGTACCGGATGATAGTCCCGGACCTCGACCCGATCCGTTTCTCCCAGAGGGATGAACCTCGGCTTGAGATGGAAGGGCCTGTAGCGGAGATAGACCCCATCAGGATGGACCTCGGTGATCAACCGGGCAAACCAGATCAGGGCAAAAACAGAACCCCAGACCACAACCTGGACCGAAGTGATCAGGATGAGAGTCGTATTGTCAACCGGCTTCGAGCCGGCAGGCAGACCAAGACCGAGCTGCCGGACCAAGGCCCAGATCGCGAAGCCAAGGGCAGCACAGGCCATCAGGCCCAAAGGCAAGAGAATCCAGGGATTGCGGAATTTTTGTTCTTCATGAAACAAGGCTGTACCGTCACCGAAGCTCATCGTGTCCTCCTGTTTCTGCGGTCCAATCTATCACATCACCGGACATGATTCCAGTCTGACCGCACCCCTCAGCGGATGTAGCGCACGATGCCGATCAGATGTGCGGCACTCCCGCCCAGGACAAAGAGATGCCAGATCGGATGGTGGTACGGCAGGCCGCGCCAGGCGTAAAAGACCACGCCAAGAGTATAGAAGAGTCCGCCAATCCCCAGCCAGACCAAAAGCCCGCGCGGAAAGACCTCGAGCATCGGCCCGAGGGCAAAGAGGACGGCCCACCCCATGGCCAGATAGATCACCACCGAGAGGATGCGCAGCTTCCCCATGAAAAATATTTTGAAGACCGTTCCCAATACCGCCATGGATGTGACGGCGACGAAGAGCGGGATCCCGACATGGTCAGGCAGAAAAAGCAAGGAAAAGGGCGCGTAGGTCCCGGCGATCAGCCAGTAAATGGCGATGTGGTCAAGCCGGTGGAAGATGGCCTTGATGCGCTTCCCCGTGAAAGCGTGATAGAGGGTCGAGGCCTGGTACATGAAGACCAGTGCCAGCCCGTACATGACAAGGCTGACGACCTCGCGGGCTCTGGCCCCGGCCGCAAGATGGCCGATAAAAAACGCCAGGGCAACCAGGCTCCCCGCCAGACCGATACCGTGCGTGATGCTGTTGGCGATCTCTTCCCCGATGGTCTGCATCCGCTTCCCGGGTTTGTGCGTCTTTTCCGGTGTGTCTGTCATGCATTCCTCCTATCGGGAACATCCCGTCCATAAAACATAGCATGGAACGCGATCAGGATGGCAGATTCCCGGTCCAGTCTTCAAACCGCAAGCCGGGGACACGGACGAATTCCTTGCAATTATTCGTCACAAGACAAAGATTGCGTGTCAGACATTGTGCTGCAATCTGCAGATCGTACGGGCCAATCAGGATCCCCCTCGCCTGAAGGAAGGCTCGAACCTCTCCGTACGCACGGCAATCATCGACTGAAAAGGGAAGAATTTCAAACAGGGACAAAAACTGCAGGAGGACAAGTCGGTTTTTTTCCGGATACAGACTTTTTGCAACTCCGAACTCCAGCTCGGCAACAGAGATAGCGGAAACAGCCAGTGAAAAGGGCTCTTCCTGTTGCACACGCCGCTCCATCAGGGGAAATTTCTTCTTAACAAGAAAGATGCAGATATTGGTATCAAGCAGATACTTCACAAGGATTCCCTGACCTGTAGCCCCGGCTGCTCCCTGCCATGCTCAAAAACATCAGGAGAGAAACTGTCCAGACTCTCCCGAAACGCGGACCACGGATCGTGCTTGGGAACCATCACTATGACCTTGCCGATCTTGTTGATATACATTTCGCTGTCGTCAACGGCATACTCCCTGGGAATCCGGATGGCCTGGCTGTTGCCGCTGCGAAATACCTTTACTGTATGCATGCGAGTCCTCCTCCATTGAGTATATACCCGTGTGCATACAAAAAACAAGGCCCGGACAGGCGCTTGCAGACCGACGGCGGAACGGGTATACTGTGCGTATGATCAAGAGAGTGGTACACAGAGATCGATTGGATAGCGATCAAGCGGCACGAGACCGTAACTGGTGGCTCTCCCGACCTCCGGCCGAACGCATCGAGGCGGTCAATCAGCTCTGGAGGATGCGCCATGGACCCGAACGACGACTTCAGAGAGTTGCTCGAGTTATTCAACGCCCACGGGATTGAATACGCAGTCGTGGGGGCACTGGCTCTGGCGTGGTATGGACATCCTCGGTACACAGGGGATATCGACCTCTTTGTTAAACCAGATCCGGACAATGCCCAAAAAATCATTGCAGCGCTTGATCAATTCGGATTCGGCGGACTGGGAATAACCATTGAAGATTTCACAACACCCGATCGTGTCATCCAGCTCGGTGTTCCACCCGGCCGGGTTGACCTATTGACTTCATTAAGCGGTATCACCTGGGACCAGGTATCCAGCGGATCGGTCAATGGTGAATATGCCGGAGTGCCTGTGCGATATATCGGGAAAGCGGATTATATACGCAACAAACAAACCGTTGGCCGACACAGGGACCTGGCCGATATCGAGGCCATCAGCCAGGATCTCTGACGAGCCCGGTCCTTCCGCGCTGGACAAGGCGTGCCACGACCACAAACGCCAGCCCGCTGGCGGTGATGGCGATGGTGACAAATTCAAGTCCTGTTTTAAGACTGGCGAGATCGGAGACCCAGCCGACAGCGGCCGGGCTGAGGGTGTCCCCGATCAGATGGATCACAAGGACGTAGGCGGCAAAGGCGGAGGCCCGCATGCGGGGCGGAACGATTTCGTGGATCAGGGCGGTCAGGGGACCGTGGTAGGCGGACATCAGGGCCCCGGCCAGAAAGGCCGATGCAAAAAAGAGGATACCCGCTGTCCCCATCCCGGAAACAAAGTCCGCAAAGAGTGTCCCGTCCAGTCCGACAAACCACGGGCCTTCCCATCCGGCCTGGATTCCACCAAAGAGGATCGGCCCGGCCAGTGTCAGGGTACCAGCCAGGACAGCCGCCCGTCCCCACGAATGACGCGTGGCCAGACGGTCAGCCAGCCAGCTCCCGGCAACCACACCGATGATCCCCGAGACCACAAGCGTACCCCCGAGCATCAGGCTTGAGGTCTGGATATCCATGGCCAGATAGCGCCGGACGAATTCGACGCCCCAGGTAATGATGGCACCCGTCGCAAAGGTGACGAGGGTCCCGGCCACGAGCACCCAGAGCCAGGCATGATTTTTGAGGAGTGACTTGAGGGGGACATGGGGCTCATGCCGGTGATGGACCTTGTCCGGCATGCGCAGGGCGAGCATTGCCAGAATGAAACCCGGAATGGGAACAATAAAAAAGGCTTCGCGCCAGCCGCCCGCAGCATTGGCAATGATACCCCCAAGTGCGATCCCCAGCGTTCCTCCAACAAACATTCCAATATTAAAACCCCCCTGGGCTCGCGAGCGTGTCTCGCGTCCGAAATTGTCCGAGATCAGGGCCGCCGCCGCCGGAGCATAGCTGGCCTCCCCGATCCCCACAAGGGCCCGCAGGACCAGAAGCATGACAAAGCCAGGTGCCAGTCCGCAGAAGAGGGTTGTAATGCTCCAGAAGAAGACCCCGGCCGCGATCAGTCTCGGGCGATGGACCCTGTCGGCCAGATAGCCCAGGGGAAGACTGGCCAGGGAGTGAACAAGCATGAAGACCGTCCCCAAGAGACCGAGTTCAAAATCAGAGACTGAAAACTCATCCTTGATCAGGGGAAAGAGGGGGAAGACGACCTGACGGTCCACATAGTTGAAAAAGTTGATCAGGGCCAGGGTCCAGAGGAGTCGCTTTTGATCGTGTGTCATGCCTGCTCACTTTCCGATGCAGAATCCGGCGAAGACCGCGTCCAGTACATCGTCTGTCGTGACCTCGCCCGTCACTGCGGCCAAGGCTCTCGCCCCGCGTTCGATATCACTCGCAGCCAGCTCGAGCGCACCCTGCTCAAGGGCCAGGAGGGCTGCATCCAGCTCGTGTCCGGCGCGGACGAGGGCATCCCGCTGGCGGACCGAACTGATCATCGAGGAAACACCCTCAACCGCCGCAAGCCGGTCGGCAGTTTTTCCGAGGAGGGCAAAAAACGCATCCAGGCCCTCCCCACTGACAGCCGAGACCCGGAGGGGGTGTTCGCGCGTTCCCCAATATTGATCTCTTGTTGGATTGTCCTTTTGCTGAACAGACCCGGGCTGCATGAGGGGCGACCGGTCCGCCTTGGTCCAGAGATGCACAATCGGTGTGCCCCCCGCAAGATGGCGCAGACAGTCACGCAAGGCCGTGGATTCGCCGGCCCGAGGCTGTTCATCATCACACCAGACAACCACATCCGCCGTCGCCGCCATCCCGATCGTGCGTTCGATCCCCAGTGCCTCGATCCGGTCATCGGTGTCACTCCGGATTCCGGCGGTGTCATGCAGAATCCAGTGCCTGCCATCAATGACAACGTTCCCTGTAATGACATCGCGTGTTGTTCCAGGAATCTCGCTGACAATGGCACGTGATTCGCGCAGGATCCGGTTAAAGAGCGAGGACTTTCCCGCATTGGGAGGACCGGCAATCACCAGATTGATCCCGTCATGGACCAGGCGGGCCGCACGGTGACTGGCGACCATGGCGGCAATGGCCGAGCGGACCTCTGCAAGTGTTCGGCGCACGCCCTCGTGAATCTCGACCCCTGTGTCCTCATCGGCAAAGTCGAGACCCAGCGCAGCATGGGCTGAAAGCCGGATGAGGGCTTCACGCAGGTCGTTGATCTCCTGCGAGAGGCGGCCCTCAAACTGGCGCCGGGCCAGGAGGAGTGCCTGCTCATCCGATGCCGAAACCAGATCGGCCACAGCCTCGGCCTGGGCCAGATCCATTCGCCCGTTGGTAAAAGCCCGGCGGGTAAACTCGCCCGGGGCAGCAGGTCGGGCCCCTTTAGCCACGAGGCAGGCCATGATCCTGCGCACGATCACCGGACTCCCGTGGCAGGAGATCTCGACGGTCTCCTCACCCGTGTACGAATGTGGTGCACGGAAGACCGAGACAAGGACATCATCAAGGGTCGTCTCCCCCGCGCCGTCCGGCTCGACAAGCCGGCCATAGTGCAGGGTATGGCTGGCTGCGACGGCAAGATCCCCCTTGCCACGAAAGCTGGCTGCCACAAGACGGATCGCGTCCGGCCCGCTGAGACGGATGAGCGCGATGGCCGCCGGCCCGCTTCCCGTCACCGGGGCAATGATGGTATCATCGGGGTGTTCGAGCATGCGAAAAATATACAACGCGCCGGAGAAGAGTTAGGCAAGACTTTAATCCGGGATTCTGCGGTATACTAAGCAGGCAGGGATTCTGCTGAGGACGGCATAATGAACAGGATGGACACGGACTGGACAAGCGGGTTTCCGGCCCTCGACAAGGCGCTCTGCGGTTTTTTGCCCGGCGACAATGTCGTCTGGCAGGTCGAGGACATTGCGGATTATCTCCCCCTGGCCCGCAGATTTGCACTGGCCTCACTCAGGCAGGGACGCAGGCTGGTCTATTTCCGTTTTGCCCAGCATCAGGAGGTATTGCCGCTTGCCGGACAGAGTATCATCTGCACAGAACCTGGGCTCCCGTCCGAGACCGCCCCGCCACGCCTGGTCGAACTGGATCCCTCCGACGGATTTGAACCCTTCCTTTCATCCGTGTTTTCCGTTATTGAAGAAGAAGGGTACGGGGTCGCCTATATCTTCGACTGCCTCTCCGAACTCTCAGCCGACTGGTACAGTGACCGGATGCTCGGAAATTTTTTCCGCCTGGGATGCCCCTACCTCTTCCGTTATGACACGGTCGCATGGTTTGCCCTCCTGGGGAACCGGCACTCATCGCACGCCATCGACAAGATCCACGGGACGGCCCAGGTCATCCTTGATCTCTATCACACTGCGGATGGCCTGTTTCTGCTCCCGAAAAAAGCGGAAGGCCGACGTTCACCAACCCTCTTTACCCTGCATGACTTTACGGATGAGGCATGCCAGCCAGTCACAAACAGTGCAACCGCTGCCCGGGTCCTTTCAGGCCAGCCTCAATCCTGGATCGATTTTTCCAATCGCCGGTTTGGCCCCTGGACAACTGCTTTCCTTGAAGCCGAGGAATTTCTTTCCCGGCCTGACAAGGCTCCGGTCGAGATCCGGCAGCGCTTCGAACAGCTTGTACGGATGATCTTTACCCGTGACCAGCGCCTGCTGGATCTGGCACGAAAATATCTTGAGCTCTCACATCTTGTCAGCATCCGCCGGCGGATGATCGGGACCGGCCTTATCGGGGGAAAGTCGGCGGGCTTTATCCTGGCACGGGCCATCATTCAGCGCGAGTGCCTGCTGACCCTGCCGCTGGAACAGCATGACTCGTTTTTTATCGGGTCGGATATCTATTACACGTACATGGTCGACAATGACTGCTGGTGGGTCCTGCGCAAGCAACATGACCCCGAGACTGTCCTTGAGGGGGCAGATACCGCCCGGGAACGCATGCTTTCAGGAACCTTCGCCCCTGATCTTGTCAACCAGTTTTCTGAAATGCTTGACTACTTCGGGCAGACTCCCCTGATTGTGCGCTCAAGCTCGTTGCTTGAAGATAATTATGGAAATGCGTTTTCTGGTAAATATGAAAGTGTGTTTTGCACAAACCAGGGGACACCGGACGAGCGGCTGGGCGAGTTTTGCGAAGCTGTGCGCCGGGTCTATGCCAGTACCCTCTCGCGTGAGGCCCTGCTCTACCGGGCAGACCGCGGGCTCCTTGATTCTGATGAACAGATGGCCCTCCTGGTGCAACGCGTCTCGGGCACCACAACCAATGGATGCCATGCGCCCCTCGCCGCAGGCGTGGCCTACTCCTTTAATCCCTATGTCTGGAAAAAAGGAATTGATCCCGCGGCCGGTTTTGTCCGTCTCGTGGCTGGTCTGGGAACCAGGGCTGTAGACCGGAGTGACGACGATCACATCCGCCTTGTGGCCCTCGACGCACCACAGGCCTTTCCCGGCGACACCCCCCAGCCCTGCCAGGAACGCCTGGACATCCTTGACCTGGATGCAAACAGATTTTCGTGCATCGATTTTACTGATATCTCGGGATCCATTCCCGGAGTCGAGCTGATTGCATCCCTTGACCAGGAACTGGCCCGGCGGGCCGCTTACGAGGGTCGAAGCATCGCCCGCTGGCAACTTGACTTCGAAGCACTCCTTGAACAAACCGAATTTGTCCCGGCACTGCGCACCATGCTCCGGACACTTGAAGCCGCCTACGGCTGTCCCGTGGATACCGAATTTGCCCTTACGCGGGACTGCGAAGGAGGACTGCACCTGAATCTCCTCCAATGCCGCCCATTCCAGGCCCGGCGGATCCAGACTGTCAACATGAGTCTTGACCGTCTCAACACGCACAACATGCCGATCCTCTCCAGCGGACCGGTCGTTGGCTCGGGATTCGCAGGAACCCTTGCGCGAACAGTCCTTGTCCGACCTTCATCATACGCCCAGCTTGCCCAGTCAGCCCGCCATGAGGTAGCGCGTTCCCTCCGTCGCATCACCCGGGATGGCGCCTCCGGGCCAGTCCTCCTCGCGGGTCCGGGCCGATGGGGAAGCAGCATGGCCTCGCTGGGGGTCCCCGTCAGCTTTGCCGAAATCAGCGGTGTTACCATCCTCGTTGAGATCGTGACGTCAACCGGCAGCGCGGTCCCCGAAATCTCCCTCGGGACGCATTTTTTCAACGATCTGGTCGAGGCTGATATGCAGTATCTGGTTGTCACTCCGGATGACGGCCGGGCCCGCTTTGACGAAGACTCCTTCCTGCGCTATCCCAATGCGCTTGAAGAACTCTTCCCCGAATATGGCGCATTGGCCGGTGTGATTCATCTCATTGAGGGTGTCCCGCTTGTCTGCATTGTCGAACCACACGAGCAGCGGGCCGGCGTGTTTATCAGCTGATCCTGAGAGGGATCGGTATGCTGAAAACGTGTTTTTGTCATGGCTATCCCGGATACGCATTCATTTTTTGTAATACATCCGGGATGAGCGTGCCCGCAATGCCTGTCGCGCGGTCTTGGCCACAACGGGATCGGGATCGTCACACAATTTTTGAACTCGAGCGCGGCAGGCCTCGCCGCTGGCCGGGCGGCGGGATGGGCCTGTGTCTGCATTGCTCCATACAATAATCGCATTGCGCACGAGACCACGCCGCCCGGCCCGGATGAGGGCCGTCCCCGCAAAGCGCGCCCGGACGGCCTCGTCATCGGCCAGTTCCAAAAGCTCAGTCAGGGGAATCCATGCTCCGGGCGCGTTTGCTGTCGAAAAAAGCGCGCTGACCTCCGCGTCGGGGCACTCTGCGGTGCGGGGGTTGTCCCGCGCCTCCCCGGACTTCGCACCCGCTTGCCCGTGTCCCGGGCAGGATGCGCCTGGATCGCCCGCGGCCCGGCTTGTCCGGACAGCAGCCGGGCCACCCTGCCAGACCGCGCCCGCCCTGTTGAGCGGGCAAACGTCCTGACAGACATCGCAACCAAAGACACGTCGCCCGATGGCGGGCCAGAGATCACGCGCAATCAATCCTTTGTACTCAATGGTCAACCAGGAGATGCAGCGCGAGACATCCAGCCGGCCCGGGCCGACGAGGGCCCGTGTTGGGCAGGCCTCAAGGCACAGCCCGCAATCCGTACACGGATTTTCCGCCAGGCCGAGCCCGGCATCACGAACCATAAATTCGTTGGAGGAAACAACGGCCCCGAGGACAAAGCGTGTCCCCATCTCCATGTTCCCCAAGAGGCAGCTATGCACGACGGTCCCCAGACCGGCCCGGGCAGCGTAGAAGCGTTCGGAAAGTGGAACCGTATCGCAGACCGGCCGAAAATGGCCGTCCGGAAACCGTGCCTGCAAGGCTGCGCAGATCCGGCGCAACATGGTCTGCAGCACCTTGTGGTAGTCGCGCCCACGGGAGACCCGGGCCACCAGCCCGGCCTCCCCTGTCTCTGCTGCTGCGTCCGCTCCGTGTCCTCCTGCGGCGGAATCTTTACCTGCACCCCCATAAGGCAGGGCCACCAGGATCAGGCTGGCGGCCGCGGGCAGGACCCGGGATGGATCGAATTTGACATGTGCGTAATCCGTCAGGCAGGGCATCCCCGCGTGCAGGCCTTCGGCCAGCCAGTCTTCGTAGCGTGCGCGGGCCGCATCATCCCGCCGGGCAGGGACGATCCCCCAGGCGGCGGCCGAGGGTAACACGGCCGCGATCAGGGCCTCCGCCACAACACAGGGGGACTGAGACTGTTCATCCAAAAAAAGTCTTACCTGCCAGCCTTGCGCCTGGCCACCATGAGATTGCGTGAGCCATCGGGGCGGTCGTACTGGAAGTTGAAGGCCAGTGCCTTGCGCGGGCGCTGGCGGTACAACTGGGCCAGGTCGGGCTGTCCATAGGAGGGGAAGAGCCCGTGCGGCCGGTCATAAAAACCGTACACGGTCACGTCATAGTCATTGGCCAGCATGCGGTAGGGAATGGCCGAGTCGTCCTGGACGATGCTGTTCATTTTCGAAAGACAGATTTTAGTCATCTCGGTAAAGAACTCGCGGGGCGGAAGGTAGGATGCCGCCTTGAAGAGACCCGAGACCCGGGGCAGGCTTTCGAGATAGCGCTTGAGTCCGGGAACCGCAGCCAGGCCGCTATTGGAAACATCCTGACTGAGGAAGATGATCTTCATGGTCTTGCCTGCTGAAGAGCGGCACTCCAACTGCCAGGAGGTCGTCACCTGTCCAATAGCCAGAGGCTTGGTCACAATCTGTCCCTGTGCGGTAAAGCTGACCGATGAAACCGACAGCGGGGTATACCCAAGCCAGGCGATCTGGGTCAGGACGTGCGGCAGGGTTCCGGTAAAGGGTGAGAGGTTGAGATCGACCTCCATCCCCAGCGTGCGGTAGAAGTTAAACCCGATGTAGATCCTGAAGCCTTCGACCATCATGTTGAGCCCTTTTTGAATATTGGCCACGGACATGCCCTCCAGATCGGGGACGAGCCCGCCCTTTTCGAGGCCGATCATGATATAGGTATCCGCCTCGGGATAGACGGCATAGACGTTGAGGAAGTCGGGACCCGAAAACGGATAAAGCACCGTCTGGCGGGACAGATCGGTTGCCTCGGTTTTTTGCCAGCTGCGGATGTGCTGGAAGGTTGTGGTGCGGAAATTATTCCAGTAGCGGTTCATCTCGCTCTTGAACCAGGGGTACCCGCCGACCTGGGTCTGCCGGGTAAAAGGGCTGCCGGCGGGTTGCTCAAGTCCGGCAAAATAGCGCGAAAGCGCGGTCAGGG
>DAIREN010000037.1:13894-20388 GCA_036795535.1 Spirochaetota bacterium | reverse complement strand
ACTGCTGCAGGATCTGGTTCTTGACAAAGTCGGACATCTCTTCGGCCATGTCGGTGTCACGGATGCGGCTTTCAGCAGCCTGCAAGTTCTCGTATCCGGACATGAGACCCTTGGCGGCATGCTCGAGCCTGTTCTGATAGGCACCGAGGTCTGCGCGCTGTTTGGACAGCTTCTTGAGAGCCTGGTCAATCGTGCCGATGGTGGCATTGGCTTTCGAGATGGTACTGATGCTGATGAACGAAGCCGTCTCGGGATTTCCGACGGGGTTCTTCAGGCCGAGACCCTGCGAGTTCATCGTGCCGATGTAGACGCGTTCGCGCTGGTCCATGTTGGCGCCGATGTGGAACCACATGGAAGCGGTGACGCGGTTTTCACCGGTCTCGCGGGCAAAGCGGCCAGTCAAGAGATTCATCTCGTTGAACTGGGCGTGGCTGGCGATCCGGTCGATCTCGTCGATCAGGGCCGAAACCTCAACCTGGATCTGCATGCGGTCTTCGGACGTGTACACGCCGTTGGCGGCCTGTACGGCAAGTTCGCGAATGCGCTGCAGGATGGCATGGGACTCGCCCAGATAGCCTTCAGCTGTCTGGATGAGCGAGATGCCGTCTTCCGTGTTGCGTGTCGCCTGGCGCAAGCCGCGGATCTGGCTGCGCATCTTTTCAGATACGGCCAGGCCTGAGGCATCGTCGCCAGCGCGGTTGATCCGCATACCGGACGAGAGCTTTTCCACGTTCTTGTCAAGATCCCAGTTCTTGAACTTGATCACGCGGTGCGAGTTAATCGCGCTCATGTTGTGATTGATAACCATAAAGAGCATCCTCCTTGACGGTTCTCCCGGACCTCCATGTCCGGGCAATGTCTTGTGTCCTTCATAAATTCGGAGAATGGCAAAAATTCTTTAGAAGTAAATTTTTGGTGTACGCCCGGGCGGGATCAGGAGCGGAGCAGTCGTGCGAGGAATAAGAAATTCGAGACAAGAAGGAGGACAATCGCAACCGGAATGGCGGCCCAGCCGTGAATTCCGGTGGCCTCGGCGGCGAAGACCAGGCTGTCCGTCAGATGGACCAGGGTGCCGTAGCAGAACCAGGAGATCAGGCCAACAACCGGCACGGAAGCCAGTTTCAGCAAAAAGGAGCTTCGTGTGGCAGGGGTCTGGTGGAAACGCCAACCGCAGGCCGCAGCGACCGAGGCCAGCAGGAAGACGAGAAAAGGCAGGGTGGCCTGTCTGGCCAGTGTTTGCCAGAGCGGGATGGGCGGGTAGCCCTCACGGATCAGGCTTGTGCCGTGTTCGATGATGGCGAGTGGCGTAACGGCGGAGCGACCGCCGTAGAGTAGGGTGGCCGTCTCGGCCCGCTCCGGGTCCAGGGCAAAGGGCAGTTTTCCCGAGGTGCGCGGGGTGCTGACCAGTGCCCCATTGGAGAGTGAGGTGACAAAGAGGGCGTTCCGCAACACCAGGGTGTTTGTGGCGACCGTCTTTCCAAACCGGGCAAAGATGCGGATGCCACCGGGGGATCCCGGTGGGGGCAGGATCCAGAAGTCCTGCAGCCAAAGCTGGTTTCCGGTTCGGGCAAAGCGGTTTGCCGTCACGACGCCTCCCTGGGGTGTGCGCAGGATAGCATTCGGGAGGGCCGGAAGCCAGGGGAGAAAGGAGAGTTCCTCATCGAGAAAATCCCGGGCGGATATCCGTTCACGGGCGAGGTTGGCATAGCGCAGGGCTGTCGGATGGGCGCCATCGAGGAGGAGAACGTCGGACATCAGGGCGAGCGCACCCCCGAGGTCTCCGGATTCATAGTGCTTGATTCCAAGGGAGACGGTCCGTTCCAGACGAGCCTTGAGCCCGGTTGTCAGGGCATCACCAGCGGTTCCGCTCTGTTCCGCTTTCAGTCTGGCTTTAGCGTCGTCCAGATGTTTTTTTGCCAGATTATGGTTGGGCTGGAAGCGGAGAAGACGCTCGAATTCCATGATGGCGGCCAGATAGTTTCCTTCAAGAAGGTTCTCATAGCCTTTACGGAAGGTCGCCGTCTGGTCGCCGGCCCGGGTGTTTTTGATCTGCTCCTGGCGGGCCAGTGCTGTCCGGGCGCTGACCAGGTAGTCTGCCGCGATGGAATGCCCCGGCATGCTCTTTGCGAATTCCTGGATCCGGTCGATGGCAGCCTCGTATTTCGCGGAGTAATAGTACTTGATCCCTTCCTTGAGGGTGTTGACGGGCGGATCCGGCTTGACGGGACGGGAGACCGTGGGTGCCGTTGCGTCGAAGGCCAGGGATTTATGGATGGACGGGATGCCGAACGAGGAAAAAGCCGTCAGGGCCAGTACGAAAAAGAGGATCCAGCCAAAGGCCAGTCGGATCGGGGTCAGATCGCTGGCCTGCTCCCTGGTACCATGGGAGAGGGCGGCAAAGGTGAGGGCGGCCGAGAGCGTCAGCCCGATGGCGGCAGCAGGAATGATGGCGTCGACAAGATGGCGGGCATGGTCGGCCGTCCCCGGAGAAATCAGGGGGAGGAAGAGCCTGTACACGCCGAGGATGGCCAAAGAGAAGACGGGAAAGAGGAGTATGAACCGGATCAACAGGGTTTGGCCGCGTGCGTTCATGAGAGGGCCCCGCTCTCGAGGCGTTTTCGTCGCAGAAATCCAAGGACAAAGATGGCCAGACCGGCAAGCAGGAAGCCCCCGCTCCGGATGAGACTGTGCGCTTCGGGGATCAGGCCGCCCGGGGCCGGCCGGTTAAGCCACCAAATATGGAAGAGCCAGACGGGAATCGCGAGAAGGCAGAGGAACAAGAGGTAGGCCCCGGCTCGATGGAACAGCGAGATTCGGGCGCGATTGATCAGGAGTCCGGCCCCGCAGGCCAGCAGCGCCAGACCGATGAGCCAGGCGGCACTCTCGGGCATCCGGGTGTTCCCCGAAAAAGAACCGGTGACGGGCCAGCGAATGATCGAGGCAAGGCGCGCGTCAAAGGATGCCGAGACAAGGGAAGGATGGGAATGCGGAAGGATGTCCCGGATGGATCCGGACAACGGGACCCAAGGAACGTGGCGGGCGTTACTGGAGAGGAGGACGGCATTGGTCAGGCCCCAGTCCTCGACCCGAAGGGTGCCACCGGAATAGACTCGGCTCGATGCGCAGAGACAGGCATTGCTGATGATACCTGCTCCTGGCTTGAACTGCGGGAGAAAGAGTATGGAGCCGGCGATGAGGCTTGACGGGGAATCTGCCAGTTGTCGCTGGAGTGATTGTTCTTCAAGAAGGGCAATCCGTTGTGCGGCCTTGGGAAGACGGGACTGCCAGAGATGCGAGGGAATGGCCAAGGCTGCTGTCATCAGACACAGCAAGAGCAGGGTCAGGACGAGGTGGCCGGGGACAGTCCGGCCCGATTTGAAAGGGAGAAAAGCTCCCGTGCGAAAGGCTGCGAAGGCCAGGAGGGCGGCACCATAGTCATTGATGAACGCGACGATGGAGAGTGGGATGGCATCGCTGGCCAGTTCCGGGGAGAGGATGGCCCAGTCCGGGAGGGTGAAGCCGGCAAAGGCGAGAAACGCCAGACCAAAGATGACGGCACAATCGGTCCAGAATTGCCGGAACATGGCATGCATCCTTTGGGAGGGAAATCGCTGTCGCAGTGCAACTGCTTTTTGAGAGTATAGCACGAAAGACTTGGCAGAGAGAAGAAGCTTATTTCATTGTGGCGGTTTTGTCAGGAATCCTGTATTCTTCTATGGGGCGGACGTGTGTCCGTCATTCCCCGAAGGTATTTTAAAATTCTTGATTCTGGAGGTCAGAATATCATGCGTACTTTAAGACGGGCGGGGCTTTGGGTTCTGCTGGTCGTGGCTGCGGGGTTGCTTGTCATGCCCCTGGTCGCCCAGCAAAACAAGCCTGCCAAACCGGCGGCCACCGCGACGACTGCCAAGCAGGCGGACGTGAAGGCACCGGCGGCAAAAGCGACAGCCGAAAAACCGGCCGAAGCCGGCAAGGCGGCTGACAAGAAGGCCGCTGGCGAAGCGCAAAAAAGCGAGCCGGAAAAGGCAGCAGGCGTTGAAGATCCGTTGCCGCCGATCATTCTGGTCGCGTTCGCGGCGTCTCTGGCTGCTCTCGGCTTTGCCTGGTATTTCTATCGCAGCATGATGCGGGCGGATGAAGGCAATCCCAGGATGAAGGAGATTGCCGGCTATGTGCGCGAGGGCGCCTACGCCTACCTGAAGCGCCAGTACAAGGTTGTCGGAATCGTGTTCCTCTGCATCACGGGTCTCTTTGCGTTCCTGGCCTATGGTCTTGGGGTGCAGAATCCTTTCGTGCCGTTTGCCTTCATCACCGGTGGATTCTTCTCGGCCTTGGCCGGCTTCATCGGAATGAAGACAGCCACAAACGCTTCTTCAAGGACGGCTCAGGGATGTCTCAAATCCCTTAACAGCGGTCTCCAGGTTGCGTTCCGCAGCGGTGCCGTCATGGGGTTGACCGTCGTCGGTCTTGCCCTCTTGGATATCACCCTCTGGTATTTCATTCTGAACCTCTTCAGCCACGGTGACGTCACCCTCCAGGAGAAAATGGTGATCATCACGACAACCATGCTCACCTTCGGTATGGGGGCATCCACACAGGCGCTCTTTGCCCGTGTCGGTGGCGGTATCTACACCAAGGCAGCGGATGTCGGTGCTGACCTCGTCGGAAAGGTCGAAAAGGGCATCCCCGAGGATGACCCACGCAACCCGGCAACCATTGCGGACAACGTCGGTGACAACGTCGGTGATGTGGCCGGTATGGGCGCCGATTTGTACGAGTCCTTTGCCGGGTCCATTTTGGCCGCGGCAGCCCTTGGCGCTGCCCTTTGGCAGACGATGGTGGCGGGCGGGACCAATCCCGTCAATGCCATTCTTGCGCCGCTGGTCATCGCCGGTATTGGAACCCTGCTTTCGATCCTTGGGATCTACTTCGTGCGCATCAACAACGACAAGGCAACCCAAAAGCAGTTGCTCGGAGCACTGTCCCGCGGTGTGAATGGATCTTCGATTCTGATCATCGTGGCGAGCTATTTTGTCATTCAGGCCATGCTCCCCAACAACTTCGGGGTGTTCTGGTCGGTGGTGACCGGTCTGATTGCCGGTATCATCATCGGAAAGACGACCGAGTATTACACCTCTGACGATTACAAGCCGACCCAGGGGATCGCGAAGAACGCCGAAACCGGTCCGGCGACGGTCATCATCAGCGGACTCTCGACCGGTATGCTGTCAACAGCCGTTCCGGTTGTGACGACAACCCTGGCGATTGCGCTTTCGTTCGGATTTGCCGGCGGGTTCAAGGATATCAGCCTTGGGCTCTACGGTGTGGCCTTTGCGGCTGTCGGAATGCTGGCCACCCTCGGGATCACGCTGGCGACCGACGCCTATGGGCCAATCGCTGATAACGCCGGCGGAAACGCTGAAATGGCCGGGCTGGACAAGAAGGTTCGTGAGCGCACGGATGCCCTGGATTCCCTCGGGAACACGACAGCGGCCACGGGCAAGGGCTTTGCCATTGCTTCGGCTGCGTTGACAGCGTTGGCTCTGATTGCAGCCTACATCGAAGAGATTCGCTACGCTTTTGTGCACCTGCTCGACATCAAGACCCTGATGATTCCCGGAGTTGGTGAAGTCGAGGCGGCCAAGGCTTCCCTGCCCCAGCTTGTGACGTATTTCGATATCAACCTCCTCAATCCGCTCGTCCTGATCGGGATCTTCCTCGGTGCCATGATGGCCTTCGCCTTCTGCGGACTTTCCATCAATGCCGTGGGCAAGGCCGCTGGTCGCATGGTTGAAGAGGTGCGCCGTCAGTTCAGGGAAAAGCCCGGCATCATGAAGGGCAAGGACACCCCGGATTACGCGGCTTGTGTGTACATCTCCACCAAGGGTGCCCAGCGGGCCATGATGTTGCCGTCCTTCCTCGCACTCATCGTTCCGATCCTGGTCGGACTCTTTATGGGCGTGGCTGGTGTGGTCGGCCTTCTTGCTGGTGGCTTGACAGCCGGGTTTGTGTTGGCCATTTTCCAGGCCAATGCCGGTGGAGCCTGGGATAACGCGAAAAAGCACATCGAACGCGGGAATTTTGGCGGGAAAAAGTCCGATGCGCACAAGGCCGCTGTTGTCGGCGATACGGTTGGTGATCCCCTCAAGGACACCTCAGGCCCGAGTCTCAATATCCTGATCAAACTCATGTCCATGGTGAGTGTTGTGGTGGCTGGTCTGATTGCCGCCTATTCGCCCAAGATCATGCAGGCTCTGGGGATTGCGGCTGAAGTCGTGAAGAAGTAATCCTTTCTGCTTCTTGTGAATGCAAACCGGGGTGTGGCCAGTCTGGCTGGCACCCCGGTTTTTTTGCACCATGGTGCGCAAGAAAAGCGTCACCAAAATGCCGTGTGGTGCCGGAACTGCACCATGGTGCGCGGTGAAGCGTCACCATAATGCCGTGTGGTGCCGGAATTGCACCATGGTGCGCGGTAAGGCGTCACCATAATACCG
>DAIREN010000037.1:0-13794 GCA_036795535.1 Spirochaetota bacterium | reverse complement strand
CCGTGTGGTGCCGGAATTGCACCATGGTGCGCGGTAAGGCGTCACCATAATACCGGCTTGAACTTCCGGGAAGGCGCGAAATGGTGATATGGCTGGTTTTATGTGCGGCAACTGGGCAGGGAGTACACAGATCGGTACTGGAAGGCGTGAATCCCGGCGCAAGTGACTTGGAACCTCTGTGACCGTGAGAAGCTCGGGTTGGCAGGATGTGTATTTCTGCTCAGGTGGTGCTGGGAACCATCGGATATTCGATGTGAAACTGCGTGAACCAAACAAAAAACCCCTCCTTTCGGAGAGGCTTTATTGTTAGTGACGTGGGGGCAAATTACTTCTTGAGAGTGGTCAGATTGTCTTTCATCTGCTTGAGAGCGTCGTTGAAATCCTTGTCGTCCTTGTAGGCCTTCTCTTTGTTTTTGAGCTCATTGCCCAGTTTGACCATTGCGGCTCTCAGCTCTGCAACCGGCTTCTCGAGAATTGGATCGGTGGGAACCTTCTTGAAGAAGGGATAGCGTTTTTCGAGCATCTGGCCACGCTCGGAGAGGGCTTTGACACTGGCAGCGTAGGCAACAAGGACGGCGCCGGCATCCTTGCCGGATTTGGCTTCCAGAAGGCCTTTGTGGGTTGCTTCCATCAGCTTGGTCAGGTCGCTGATCATGGTACTCGCATCGTCACAGGCACGGATCCATTCGATCGGGGCAAAGCGGGCGTTGGTGAAAACGCCGAGCATCCGTTTGCCGGCGTCCAAGGCGGCCGCTTCAAGCTTGAGGTCCTTGTTATTGCCGAGGATGTCGTTGGTAAACCGGACAATAGTTGTGGAGAGTTTTGTGATCTTTTCGCGGAGCACCTTGTCCTGGGCGACGAGGGCATATCCTTCGTTTTTGGCCAGGGTTGCTTCGGTTGCAGTCAGATCGGCGATAGATTTTGCGAAATTGCTGTAGGCGGAGTTTGCCGCCAGTGCGTCTTTGGCATCACGCAGAGAAAAAGAAGCATTCGAGAGGCTGAGAGATATTTTTCCGATATGGTCGGAAGCAGCAGAGCGTGTTTCGTCGCTGATGGACGATCCACAGGCTGCAAACAGAACGCTTGCAAGAACGAGTACGACGGCAAGAAACTTTTTCATCAATTCCTCCATACGGAATGTAGTTGCGACGGGTAGCCTGAACGCATACTGAGCGACGGGCAGTTCCGATTAATAATACTCCAAGACTATGCCTGAAACCGAAAAAAAAGTCAAGAGACGCAGCATGCAGAAACGGACAGAAAACGGGAGGTGCAAGGAACGAAAAGGTTCATGTGATGCGTGTTTATGCCATCTTCCATAAAAACGCACATCCTCGAGGGGCGGGACGATTTCGGGACAATGGAGATGGTCGACCGGACGGAACCGGGGCGCGGATCGGGAGAGAGAATGAAAATAGTTTGACAGAACGTTTTTCCGGTATGGTATACTGAGGTCGAGATACATGCAAGATGGACGGGAGAGTGCCAAGGTATGGAGATAACCAGTTCGGTGCGCGACGGTGTTGTGGTGTTCTCGATCGTCGGGGATGTCAGCATCTTCTACAAGGACGCGATCGACGCGGCTTTGACAGAGGAAGTCGAAAAGGGCAGTCATCTGTTTGTGTTCGATTTTGCCCACGTGAGCTATATCGATTCCGTGGGAATCTCCTTTCTGATACAGGCGGGCAATACCGCGTATGAACACGGGAAACGGATCATGGTTGCGGCGGCCAATCCCAAGGTGCGCTACGTGATCGAGCTGGCCAAGCTTGACCGGATTATCGGGTTGGCGGATACCGTTGACGCAGGTATTGCCGAATTGCAGCAGGGCTGAAAATGCCACTGCCGGGTATCCGGTGTCTTGGTAGGGGCTGGTTGGAGTGGAACCGGAGGTGTGCCGTGAGACTCGTGTGGACAATCCTTGTACTTCTTGTGTTGCCGCTTGCGGCCAGGGCGGAGCTGGTCGGAGACGCCTCGTTCGAAGGTGTGGTGACCTCCCTGGCCGGTGTGCCGGCAGTGCAAAGGGGGTCCATCGTATCCCCGTTGGCGCCGGGGGCCGTGATCTTGCCCGGAGACAGTGTCCGGTTGGCCGAAGGGGATGAGATCAGGATCCTGCTCAGGACCGGGAGACTCCTCGAGAGTCGGGGACCGGCGAGGTTGCGGCTTGCGGATGAATTCGGGAAAGAGGAGTGGTACTCGCCGATCATTCGTGATGTTCTCGGTGAGCGCTTCGGCCTCTACGATACCGAGATGGGGCGTGGCCCCAATATTGCGACTAACGCCTTTCGCCAGATTTCTCCGTACAATGCCTCCGTATTGTTCGGGAAGACAGAGTGTCAGTGGGCGGCGCCAGCCGGGTATGAGCGTTTCCAGGTGGTGATACACGAGGAAGATCCCGTCAGTACCATGTCAAAGCTGGTGGTTGTGCTGGAAGCGGGGCCAGAGCGAAGTTTGGTGCTGGACAGCGAGCGGGTCAAGCTTGAAAGTGGGGTGCCCTATTCCTGGCGGGTTCGGGGTTGGGATGGGTCGGCCTGGAAAGAGACAGACAAGGTGTTTTTCAGGCTCCTTGACAGGGATGCATCGGCCAGGATTCGGGGCAAGCTCGAGTTGCTGGATGGAATGCGCAAGAGCCGGCAGGATGCGATGCCCTGGGTGATTGGAACGATTCTCCTGATGAAGGAACGCCTTTATCACGAGGCTCTCGTGTACGTATCGCGGGCCATCAGTGTCAACGATCTGGCGCCATTTCCCTTCACGCTCAGAGGCCGGATCTACGAAGAGATGAATCTCCCCAATCTGGCTTTGCAGGAGTATCAGGTCGCATCCAGACTCGGCCAGTAAACCTCCGGATGCAGGATCTGTCCGAGCTGACAGCAGCACAGTTGATGGCCGATTGTTCCCCAAAAAGATGTTGGAAGATGTGCTGAAAGACCTTTTTTATGATGAACGACGTCTGGCGAAGAGCGCGCGATTGACCCAGAGATAGGCAAGGCCCGAGAAGATGGTGAGAGTCGTGGTGATGGATGCCAGGGCTAAGGGAAGCCATGTGAGGACAGTTCCCCAGAAAGCATCATTGAGGGCGATCTTCCAGAAGTCCTCCTGGGAGAGTGACAGTCCAAGGGACTCGGCGAGGGCTGAACGAAGGATGAGAAGAAGAAGGACGACGATGATGGTGGCCATCTGGGAAGCGGTTTTGCATTTGCCGAAACGCGAGGTTTCCATGCTGGTCTTGCGGTGAATGGCCCACAGTCGCAGAAGGGTGATGCCGATCTCGCGACCGAGCAGGAGGAGGACCATCCAGAGCGGGATGCCGGTTTCGGGTATGCCGGTAAAGGCCAGGAGAGCGGCGGCAACCAGGAGCTTGTCGGCCAAGGGGTCGGCGAATTTGCCGAATTCGCTGCGTTGATTGAAGAGTCGGGCGATCCGGCCATCAAGAAAATCCGTGATGGCGGCCGTGACAAAGACAAAAAAGCTTGCGAGCCGGGACGGGAAATCCGGACCGAGGATGAAGACGAGGAAGACAGGGACGAGCAGGATGCGGGTGATCGTGAGGATATTGGGAATGTTCCAGATCATGCCAGCGCTCCGTAGAGATCGTACTCGGTTGAAGACTCTATGCGAATTTCGGCAAAACTGCCCGGTTTCGGGACCGGTTTCCCGGCGGGGATCGTGGCGCAGGCAAGACCATCCACGTCCGGAGCGTCGGCCGGACCGCGGCCCCAGCAGGACGGAGCGGACGGATCGAGAGGGAGTCCCTCGGGGGGGATGGATTCCGGATCAAGGGTTGATCCTGTGACCAGGATGGGCAGGGTTTTTCCGATGTATCGGGCCAGAAGCCGGGAAGAGATCTCTTGCTGGGTGCGCATGATTTCATCAAGGCGACGGTTGGCCGTTGCTTCGGTGACGCGGGGGCGTTCACTGGCTGCCGGGGTTCCTTCTTCGGGGGACCAGACAAAGGCGCCGAGTTTGTCGAAGGAGAGTTGTTGCAGGCGTTCAATGGTCAGGGCGTGGTCCTTGGGTGTTTCCCCCGGGTAGCCCGTGATCAGGGTTGAGCGGATCGTGGCCTGCGAATTTTTGGATCGGATTGTCTCCACGAGCCGGCTGACATCGGCCCAGGTTGTGCGACGTTTCATCCTGGCAAGCGTCGAATCGACGAGGGACTGAACAGGAAGGTCAAAGTAGGGGAGGACCTTTCCGCCGGAAAGCATGCGCTGAATCAATGCCGGCGAGGTTGTGGCCGGATGGAGGTAGAGGAGACGGATCCAGCGGGGGCCGTCCAGGCGTTCGATCTCGTCCAGCAGGCGGATCAAATCCATCCCGGGTTGGTCGGGGTTTGTGTAACGGGAGGTATCCTGCGAGATGATGTTGATCTCCTGGATACCCGATTCGGCAAGAATCCGGGCCTCGGAAAGGATGTCCGCAGCAGGCCGGGCTCGGTAGGGACCCCGGATGTCGGGAATGGCGCAATAGCTGCACCGATTGTCACACCCGTCGGAGATCTTGAGCCAGGCGGACCCGGGCCCGGCATCGAAGGATGCGCCGAGTCGCGGGGAATATGGCTCGGTACCAACCGGAACCGGGAGAGGAAAAACGCCTGAATGATCAGGATGCGAGGCCAGGGCATCAGCGAAAGAGATCCCGAAAAATCCGTCAACCTCCGGCAGGGATGCGGCCAGCTCTTGGGCATTGCGCTGGACGAAACAGCCTGCCATGACAAGCCGTGCGCCATATTTTTTGTGCTGGGCCAGGTCGAGGATGGTGTCGATCGACTCCTGTTTGGCTGGCGTGATAAAGCCACAGGTGTTGACGACGAGCAGATCGGCCGAGGACGCATCGTCCGTCTCGACCCAGCCCGCTGCCAGAAGGGCGCGCCGGGCATCGGCCGAGTCGACGACATTTTTTGCGCAGCCCAGGGTGGCGAGAAAAAAACGCTGCACGGGGCGGATTACCGCAACTGCTCGTATTCGAGGTAAAAGAGTCCGTCGGCCGGATTGCGGCGCCACTTGAAGAGGAATCCGGCAGCGGGGCTTTTTGTGTCAACCGAGAGGTTGACGTTGTTGAGGTTGAGGAGCAAGTTGTTGGGATTGCTGGCCGTCAACTGGACCGTGTCTTTGGCAAGGATCGTGATTTTATCCCCCTTTTTGAGGAAGAAATCACTGCGCTCGTTGTTGTCACGGAGTGTATTGACGGTAGCCATGCCGTTGGCGGTGATGGTCAGGCGGATCTCGACCTGTTCGTCCGCTTTGAGGATGGCTTTGCCGGCACCAGACGTGCCGTGTTCGGCAGGTTTGTTGGTTTCGTTGGTTTCTTCGGGAACGGGCTGTTTCCCGAGAGTGACCGAACCATGCATCTTCTGGTCGACGACGTTCTTGATCTGGATGCGAACATCGAAGTTGCCGTCTTTGTTGAAATCAAGAGAGTGCGTTTCGCCGACTGCGAGAGGATAGCGCTGTCCGGCGTAGCTGACGGTGACCGTTTCGGGTGTGAGAGCGTCAAAGACAAGGCGTTTCTCCTCGCCGGCGATCATGACAGGGATGAAATCACCCTGGGAAAAAGACCGTTCCGGGCTGGGTGTGTCCTGTTGGCGTGAGCTCTGGCTGTCATCATCAAGCACTGTTTCTCCGCTCTTCTTGTGGCCGAGGATGAAAATCAGGGGTATGGCGATGATGAGAATCCCGACAAAGACGGCAATGAGGAAGGCCGGATTGACGTGCTGCTTGCGGGGGGCTGTCAGCTCCTCGATCGGGGTCGGAGCTTCCTGGAGGAGGATGCGTTTGTAGATCCCGATCAGGTGATCGGGATCGAGTTCGAGGTATTTGGCGTAGCTGCGGATGAAGCCAGTGATATGGGTTTCACTGGGGAATGCTTCGTAGCGGTCTTCTTCCAGCGCCGAGAGGTAGCGCGACCCGATTTTGGTATGGATCGCAATTTCATTGATAGTGTCGCCGCGCTTTTCACGCGCGGCTTTGAGAATCTGTCCGACTGTATCCATGCTGCTCACTGTCTCCTTGCCTTGTCAAAAATATCAACGGGGAGGATGGTGTTGCGGATGACCTGGACGTTGGCGTCGGGCATGCCGAACCAGAAGATGGTTGGCTGCAACTCGGTGTCCGTCTTGATATTGCTGAAGGTAATGGTCAGGGGCTTGTTGTTGACGGTCCAGGCTTCGACACGGGTGACGAGACCGCTCTCCTTGTTGACCCAGAGGCGGATCGATTTGAAACCGATTTTGCTCACACGGGGTTCGAGGGAGAGGATGTAGCTCTCCGGGTTGTCGCGTCCACCATCCGCAAAACGGAAGCTGTAGTCCTGCTTGAGCTGGTCGAGGCTCTTTTTCGAACGCCCGAGGAGTGCGGTGTATTCGTTTTCGTTTTTGACGAGATCCTGCTCGGCAACGATGCCGAAGTACGGAAGATAGACCCAGAGGAGTTTTCCGTTGGAGACAATCTGGCTGGCGTCGGTGGAGCTGTTGAGACGGAGATAAAAAGGTCTCTTGTAGAAGAATGTCCCGGCATTCCGATAGCCATCATTGTCGATGACATAGTCGGCGGTCATGTTGTCGAGTGACTGCAGGCCTTTTTCCATCAACTGGACAACGGTTTTGACCGAGACGACATCGACCTTCTTCTGCGCGGCGAGAATCCCGGAGAGAACCAGGATGACAAGGCCGGTGAGCACGATACGCTTCATGACTGCTACCTCCATACGTTCGTCAAAATGTAACACTCGCAGGCGGACCGGGCGACACTCGCGCGCAGAAGGAATGCCGGAAGAAGACTTTCGGGTTGTATTTCGGGGTGTTCGCCATTTATAGTAGTCTGGATGGGGAAAACGTTTATATGGTTGGCCGTCTGCCTTGCCCTGACGGGCGGGATATCCGGGGCGGAGCAGGCCAGGATATCCCGGATAGAGATCAACGGGGCCGAACGAACCCGGCATGAGGTTATCCGGGCCGGAATAGGCGTGTCCGAGGGAGAGATCGTCCGGGATCGTGAAGGACTGATCAGGCGATGTGTTGCCGCGCTCCACAGAATGCGGGTCTTCGGAAAAGTGGAAGTCCGGGTTGTGGAAAAGGGAGATGGTCTGGATCTTGTGCTGGACGTACAGGAAAAATGGACGCTCTTGCCGATCCCCTTTGTGGCCGTCTACCAGAAAAAACTGACACTCGGGGCCGGCGTGCTTGAAAGCAATTTTTTGGGCACGCTCAATTCTCTGGGCGGCTTCTTCTTTCTCCAGGACGGCACGCCGGGCTTCTTTGGGTTCTCCCAATGGGCCTTGGATTCCAGCCGCTCCTGGATTCTTTCATTTTCTCCCCAGTGGATGGGCCGGGACGTCGAAGTCTGGGACGGGGAGAGGAAGAGCGGTGAGTACAAGGAGCGGATCGGGGCTTTTTCCATGGGGCTTGTGCATCGGTTTGAGGGCGGCTGGGAATTCGGGGGCAGAGTCGATGCCCAATGGTTCCAGCTCGGGGATGGCCCGTATGAAGGCCGGTACGATGGTGCCCCGTTCGGGATGACGATCGGATGGAACGGGCAGCGTGTGGTTGAGGACCGGATGCAGGGTTTTGAGTGGAAAGTCGGAGCCTTATGGGACAGTGGGCTCTTTGGAAGCGCGCTCCGGAGGCGCGTGGGGACGGTCCAATAGAGTCTGGCTCTTCCGGCCGGGGAGAGCGGTTTTGTCATGCTGGAGCAGAGTGGTGCGGTTTCGGATGGTCTGGTGCCCGGGCTGGCCTACCGTCTTGGCGGAAAGGGCTCGCAGGCTGTTCGGCAGGTGCGCGGGTATCATGAGGACCAGTTCAGGACGACTGCCTGGATGGTGACAAGCGTTGAGTGGCGGTTGCAGGTCTGGACGACACAGGCTCTCTTGGGCTCTGTCTTTCCGTTTGTTGATCACGGCCTCTTTCGGGATGACGGTCGGGCCAGGCAGATTTTGTCAGTCGGACTCGGGTTCCGGGTCTATTTGCGCAAGGTGCTCTTCCCGGCCTTCTCGATCTATCTTGCTTGGGCCGCCGAAAACCGTGAACTGTCCGGTGGTGTCACAGCCGGGATGAAAATGTAGCTCGGATAGATGGTCTTTATGGTGAACAGTCTGAAGACCGTGACAGGGGTATCGAACGCGTCGGGCTGGAGCCGGAAAACGTACCATGGTGCGTGTACATAGCGTTCATTGTTGTCTGGAACAGGTTCCTCAAAGATCAAAACACCTGGATTACGGCCAGTGAGTAACAAGGACGTCTCTTGGTTTGGATCCCGTTTGCTGGCCGATGATCCCTTCGGACTCCATGCGTTCGATCATCCTGGCCGCCCGGTTATAGCCCACCTTGAGCCGTCGCTGTACGTAGGAAGCGGAGGCGCGCTGGGTCTGGATGACGATCTGGATGGCTTCGTTGTAGAGCGGGTCATCTTCGGCCATAAAATCGTCGCCGTCTTCATCGGACCGGTCGTCCGGTTCGTCAAGAATCTCCATCCGGTAGAGGGGTGTTCCGAGGGAACGCAGGTAGTCAGCGGTTTTCTCGACCTCGGCTTCGGAGAGGAATGCGCCCTGGACACGGAGGGCGGCCGGTGATCCGGGTCCGACAAAGAGGGAGTCGCCTTTGCCGAGGAGTTTGTCTGCGCCTTTGGTGTCGAGGATGGTTCGGGAGTCGATTGTCGAGGCAACCTGAAAGGCGATTCTGGCCGGGAAGTTGTTTTTGATGACTCCCGTCAGGACGTCGACCGAGGGGCGCTGGGTGGCAAAGATCAAGTGTATGCCGACGGCGCGGGACATGGCGGCAAGCCTGGAGATCGAATCTTCTATCTCCTTGGCTGCGAGGAGCATCAGGTCGGCCAATTCGTCGATCACGAGGACAAGGTACGGCATTCGGTCAAGGGGTTGGCCGGTTTCCCGATTGATGGCCTCAGGGTCAGCGGCCAGTTTTTCGTTGTAGCTGTCGATATTCCGCGCGTTCAGGGACTGCAGACACTGGTAGCGCTCCTCCATCTCCTTGACGAGCCATTTGAGTGCGAGGATCGCTGCCCGGGGTTTGTTGATCACAGGAATCAGGAGGTGGGGGATGCCGTTGTAGGGAGCCATTTCCACGTATTTCGGGTCGACCAGGATAAAGCGGACCTGGCTGGGGCGCATGTTGTAGAGAATGCTGCAGATGATGGAATTGACGCAAACCGATTTTCCGGAACCGGTTGTTCCGGCAATGATCAGGTGCGGCATGGCGGCCAGGTCCGCGACCATGGGCGCCCCCGAGACCATCTGTCCGAGGGCCAGGGGGATGCGGGCCGTTGCATTCTGGAACTCGGGCGATTCCAGGATGTCCCGCAGTGTCACCATCGAGCGTTTCCGGTTCGGAACTTCGATTCCTATGGCGGATTTTCCCGGAATCGGGGCTTCGATGCGGACGCTGGCCGCAGCCAGATTCAGGGCGATATTGTCCTGAAGGGCGACAACCCGGGAGAGGCGGATTCCCGGTGGGACGGACATTTCGTACTGGGTGATGACTGGTCCCCGGCAGATATTGGTCACGCGGGCTTCGATTCCGAATTCGAAGAAGGTTTTTTCGAGAGCTTCCGCGGTGGCCTGCATCTGGGCACGGGTGTCTTCGTCGATCCGTTCATGGGATTTGACAAGCAGGCTTGCGTCCGGTTTCCGGTATTCGCTCCTGTCGCGACGCGGAACAAAGGCGGAGTCAGTCCGCAGGACTTCTTCCCGGGGTGCATCCATGATTGAGGGTGCAACGTCGTGATACACGGCCAAGGGTTCTGATTCCGTCGGGGGAGTGTTCGGGTGCGCTCTGTCACAAGGCTCGTCCGATGGTTTGGAGACCGGTTCCTGAAGATCGGGGATCTCTGCATTCGTGCTGTCTGGTTCGATGAAGGGACTGCTTTTCCCGGACGGGCCGGGTTCGACGGGAATTTCTGTGTTTGCTGGCGAGATTTCCCGCGGGAAACCGTCCCGGACGAGTGACCCGTCGCCGTGACTGGTCCGCTCCATGGCAGGCTCCGGGACTGGCGTGTTTTCGTCCGGATTCATCACGGATGCTGTCTGGCTGGCATACCAGGCTGCTGCCGCTTCTTCATCGAGAATGGTCACCATCGGGGGCGTTTCTCCGCTCTCGCTGGCCTGCTTTTTGAAAGCCTTCAGAAGGTCTCTTCGGGAGATCCCGGTGGTGAAGCGGTAGCCTTCCTCCGAACGGCGTAGCGGTGTGGTTTCCGCCTGTTCCCGTGATGCCTCTCCCGGGGTGAAGGCCGGTATGGCCTGGGATGACTGGACGTGTTCCAGCGCGTCCGAAGCATATCCCGGATAGAGCACGCGATCCCCGCCTGACCGCATGGGTTGTCGTTGGCGGATGGGGCTGGTGTTTTGTTGCAGTATCAGGAGGGAGCGCACGAAGACAAAGACGAAGAGTGCCAGGAGGATGAATCCGCCAAGCCAGATCGAGGAATCGCCGGCGAGTGAGACGAGTGGGCGAGCCAAGGTTTGGCCAAGGCTCCCTGCGAGTTTCGGGTCGCCGGCATGGAGGAGAAAGAGCGCCGTCGGAAGGAGCAGGCACAGAGGCAAGGACCGCGCCAAGCTTTTCAGGACCGAACCCGAGATGAAGGCGTAGAGAGAGAGTGCAAGAAGGTAGAGCGGGAAAAACCACGCCGCCTTCCCCAGGAGCGCATCGAGGAGTGGCGCTGGCCAGAGAACGCCACCGGCCAGAATCCCGGTGAGGAGCGCGGCAAGAAGGAGAAGCACCCATGCGCCTGTTAACCGTGCCTGTTCTGCCATTCCTGCTCCAGATTGTTTGCGGATGATTCTCCCGGTATCGCGGGAGGGTATTTCGAGTATCGGACTCTTCAGTCTTGCTCATGAGTTGCACCATGGTGTCGACAAACTGGCACCATGGTGTTGGTTGAATCGGGAAAGAGCATCAAGGCTCCCCGCAAAAAGGCACCGTGAGGGCAAAAATCAGTGTACCAGCGTCCAGAAGAGGGATGCGGCCAGGCAGTACCAGCCGAACCAGTGAAATCGGCCGGCCTTGAGGAGACGGACAAGCAGGGTCAGGGCAATCAGGCCGACGACAAATGCGCCGAGAAAGCCGGAGATATGGTACGCGGGGATAAAGCCGGATGCTGTGTGATTGCCGAAAAGTATAAAAATCGGGTCCGGGAGCAAGCTGGCAGAGATGGAGGTTTCGCCGGCTGACTTGAGAAGTTTGAGAACCTGGAGCAGTGTCGCGCCGGCGATGGCGGGAACGAAGAGCAGAAACGAGAACACGCCGGACATTTCCCTGGAGATGGCCCGGACCAGTCCCATGGAGATGGTCATTCCTGAACGGGAGATTCCCGGGAGGATGGCGAAGGCTTGCGCCAGCCCGATCAGGATTGCATCTCCAATCCCCGGGCTGGCCTTGTCACGGTCACCTGTTCGGTGTGTTGCCATCCAGTTGGCCCCGAGCAGGATCAGTCCGGTTATGGCTAGAAGAGCAGCTACAATGGCCGGTTGTCTGACCAGAGCTTCGATGTCATGCTCGAACATGAGCCCGATGACTGCGGCGGGGAGGGAGGCCAGGAGAACAAGACCCAGAAGTCTGAGTGGTGCATGCGAAAGCAGGCCGGAGCGGCCTTCGCGGCGCCAGACACCAATTGCGGTGAAGGGTGAGAGAAAAACGGGAAAGGCTTCACGGGCGAAAACAATCAGGACGGCGGCCAGGGTGCCGAGGTGGAGAAGGACCTCTGTAAAGAGATCCATGCTGGCATGTGCGGGGAGAATGACATTGCCGAAGAGTGCCAAATGTCCCGATGAGCTGATCGGCAAGAATTCGCTGATTCCCTGGATTGCGCCAAGAATCAGGCCCTCAAGAATCCCCATGGATATGCCTCCGTTCGTATTGCCCCGGCCCCGGGCGATGATGTCGTGAGCGCGCAGGGCTGAGGATGTTCCTCAAAACTAACCAAAGACTCTTGCCGGAGTAATGTTGGCGATGGTGCTGGCCGAAAATGGAGAGAGGTTCATTCTGTCTGAAGAGGTTCTTCGATGCCGCACTTCCGTTTTGCCGTTCTGATTCTCCTGGGGCTGACAACAGTCAGTCTGTACGCCGATGACAGCCTCATGCGGGAAGTCCCCGGCTTGCGGGTCCAGATTGATCTCTCGCAGCGGACGTACTACATCAATGAGCCGGTACCGGTCCGGGTTCTTGTCGTGAACGAGAGCGACCGGCCGGTCCGGTTCGACCTTGGGCGCTATCTCTTCCAGAACTACAATTTCCGGGTACGCAGTCTGAAGAACACGGAAGTCCGGGAACGTGAGTCGTTTCAGTTGGAGAAGTATGCGGCCAGGCAGGATCTTGCGCCGGGACGTGTCCTGACCATCGCGCCGGGGGAGCGTTTTGGCCGGGAGATCGATATTTCGGCCTGGCTCAGGCTGAATGAACCCGGAACCTACGAAGTCACCGGTTACTTCCTGCTGCGTCCGGTCCGTTCTCCTGTAGACTGGCGCTACGCCTCCAACAGCAAACGTTTTGTCCTCCAGCCGCCCCGGGATGTGGCCGATGCCATCCGGGATGATCGTGCTCGACACGATGACCACGAGACAAAGCGCCTTTCGGCCGGAGAGACGGTAGATTATCTCATCGCGGCCAAACGTCGGAGTGACTGGAATGCCTATTTCAGGTTCCTTGACCTGGAACGTCTGATCATGGTGTTTACCAAGTTCCGAAACAACTACACATCAGCCGATATGGCAGCGCGTCCGGGTGTCATGGAGGAATTCCGCCGGTTCCTGCGGACTTTTCCCGCGGAATATATCGAGCACCACTTTGTCAAGAATGTCAGTGTCACGCGGGATGAAGAGACCTTGAACGAGACCGCCAAGGTGGAGTGCCTGATCGTTTACAAGACGGGCTTGCTTGTCGAGCGGAAGACTTATCACTTCAGTCTGTACCGCAAGCTGGACCGCTGGTATGTGACGAGTTACTACGTCGTCAACAAGTAGGCGTGTCACCGGTAGTCCCGGAAACTCATTACGGTTGTGTCATGGGATTCCGGGATACGTATCGCGAAAACACGAATTTGTCATGGGTGCCCCGGAGTCCCATTCTGCCGAACCGGGGCATCCCCGCTTTTTACGGTTGACTGGCGGTGCGTGCCTTGGGTATCTTCGTGTACGGAGAGATGTCCGAGTGGTTTAAGGAGGCGGTCTTGAAAACCGTTGAGCGAAAGCTCCGGGGGTTCGAATCCCTCTCTCTCCGCAGTTCCAGACCGTCAGCAGCCTGACGGGGTTGTATCCAATGGAGAGGTGCTCGAGTGGCTGAAGAGAGCTGCCTGCTAAGCAGTTGTACGGGTGACTGTACCGGGGGTTCGAATCCCCCCCTCTCCGCATCCTTTTGGTCAAGGAAGTCATGAAAGTCTTGGCACTCGTCGCATATTTTCCCGTGTTTGGCTGGTTTTTCCCGATGTTTTTCGGGAAAAGCGGCTCGCTTGAGCGATATCATGCACGCCAGGGCTTTATGGCCTTCGTGTTTTTTACGCTGTGCTCGTCCTTTGCCTGGCTGGCCAGCCATTCGGTGCCGCCCTTTGTCGGGTTTGTCGAGCATTTTCTCTATGCCGGCGCGGTGGGGGTGTATGTATATTTTCTCGTCCGCGGTGGGGTGGCCGCAGTGCGGCTTAAGGAGCGCCCCCTTCCGTTGATCGGAAAAAAGGCCGAATCATTGCCGTTGTGAGTATATTGTCAGTACCCGGGGTGACCGTGGCATGGTCTCCAAATATATGTGCCTTTAGCTCAGCTGGATAGAGCATTGGATTGCGGTTCCAAAGGTCGGAG
>DAIREN010000036.1:16402-20465 GCA_036795535.1 Spirochaetota bacterium | reverse complement strand
TTGATCCAGATGTTTTACGCAATCCAGAAAAATATATCCCTACGTGGGCACGTGGTCTTGAGTGACAATCCACTCAGCCTTCTTGGCATCATGAGAAGGGGGAGCCCGAGACCGTGGCTCGGGCGCGGGGAGATTGAACCTTGCTGCAAGCAAAACCCATTCTCAGGAGAGACACAGATGGAGGTAGTTCCTGGCAGGGCTTCGACATGACAGACCTGCCATTCGCGCTCAGTTGCAGACATCGCCAGTCTGCTTTGATTGATCAGATTCCCGGGCGCTTGCCTTTATCGGTTATATGAACAAGGGCGGTCAGGATCAGCCTTTGTTGTTTTTCAGGTTTTCGACTTCAGACTGTGTCAGTCCGCTGCATTTTGAAACAAGATCAATGGATAAGCCTTCGGCAAGCATCCGACGGGCAGATTCGATCTTGCCTTCGATCTTGCCCTTGGTGATCAGGGCTTCTTCGTGTTCCCTCAGTTTTGTAGCAAACATGTGGCGCACCTCCATGGGTGATGTGATTTTTGCATATAACGCATCGGCATCAATATCGATGGTGCGTTTGGTGATATTTTGCAAGTAGCCATTAAACCAGCGTGCAAGAATTTTGAGTGACTCTGTTTCTTCGTTCTGTATGATTCCTACCAGCTCGTCCATCCCGGCCTCGAGCTCGGCTGGCTTACTATTTTCAATGAAAAACATTGCCGAGACAACATTGCGAATTTTTACCAGACTGCGTTTTGAGAACTGGTTGATCAGCACGGGAAAGTAGCGAAATCTGGGGATAAAGCCAGCGGGAATACTCTTCTCAATGAGTTCTGCTGTATTGCAGGGTACGTTCCATTCGTCGTCACCATTGTAGAGCAAGATGGGGAAGGTCGCCGGGTAGAGCCCACTTTCAGATCCGGGTTTGGCAAAACGGTACAATTCACCGGTATAGCGCAAAAAGCGAAAGGGCATGGTTTTGTCTACGGTGGATTGAAACTCGATCAGCAAAAAGATGTAGATGCAGCTCTCACGATAGGGGACTTTATAGACGATGTCCGACTCGAGCGTACGGAATTCCTCACTGACAAATTCTTTGTCGACCCTTTCCATGGCTTCAAAGTTCAGCTTTTTAACGAAAGGCAGGCGCACAAAGGAGCGCAGGAATTTTTCCACAAACAGTGGATGCGAAAAGACCCATTTGTAGCGTGCATCATGTCCTTGACTCATGTTTTGATCATAGCCCGGCGTTGGCCAAAAAGCAAGTTCGGCTTTACGGACATGAGCACCAAAACTAGCATCATTAAAAATGGCCTGTTGCTTTTATGTTTACGGCATCATGCGAAGGGGGAGCCCGAGACCGTGGCTCGGGTGCGGGGGAGATTGAACCTTGCCGCAGGCAAAATCAAATTCCCCCGCAAAGAGAAAATACAGGGTCAGGCAAAAAATTCTCAGGCCTGTCCATCACCGGTGGTGTTTCCTATACGGATGCCTGGATGTGGCAGCGACTCCCCGGTGCCACGCTCTCCCTGCAGGCCGGATACCGCTTCAAGCAGGGTGAACTGCTTTTTGAGCTCGGCTATGCCCGCAATCACATCGACGTCCTCTCACGCCTCCCGCTCGAGGATATCGAAGCCGTCAAGCTCCGGGTCGCGGTGATTGCCTGGCTGTGAGGGTTATGACTTTTTGAGTGTTTCGCGACAGCACCGCATACCCGCGAAGATGGCCGTGGCGATGCGTTCAGGGAAGCCTTCGGGGAGGCGTGTTGAAACGCGGTCGATTACGGCAGGTACCTGGTCGGCGACTTCCTCAAGAATGTCCACCATCATTTTTTCGGAAGAACCGGCGGCTTTGGCCGTGGACAGAAAGTGGTCCGGCTGCAGGCGATGCCAGTGGTAATGCCGGTTCTTTCCGTGCAAGGCCATGGCCATCCGGATTTTCTGGCGTTGCAGCGATCCGGTTTCCAGGAGAGGATAGGCGGACAGGATGTCGTAGAACGGTGTCAAGCGGAACCGGTTGCCGGCTTCAAGGAAGATGCTAAAGTTCTTGGCGTGGCCGTCAATGGCGGCCAGCAGCCAGAAGACGACCTGGATTTTCAAAAAATTCCTGCGGTCCGTTTCGGCTTCGCGGGAACCAAGCAAGAGTTGCATGATCTCCCGTATGCCCGGTCCGCCGTCGGATTCGTATTTCAGGTTTGGCGGGCACCCCAGAGCCTGGCACATGTCTTCCTGCGGGAGCCGGTAGATGCAGGATTCGTCAGCGGACCATTGGCGGTCAAAGCGTTTGACAACGAGAGCTTTCTGGTCTTCGAACATGCATATCCTTGCTTCGGGAACCGGCAAGCCAAACGCCTTGACCAATTCCAGACAAAGCCATTCGTTTTCGCAACTGCTTCCCAAATCAAGGCCGGAATGGGGGATGATGCCGATCGGGCGTTTGAAAATATGGGTCGTGGGTGTCGAGCCGACGGGCTGTGACCATTTTTTCCGGTACAGGGTGAGGGCGGTTTTTTCCTGAACACCGGCGATAGAAATCCGGAAGTCTCCCGCATCCTCGGCCATGCCCAGGGGGGCCGTCTCGTATTGGCGTAGTCGTGCGGCGATCGCCCCGGTCGAGAGAGGTTTGCAGTGCAGCGGTGCGGGAGGAATCACCGCGTCTTCAGTGATCTGGATGGCCCCGACGCAATCGCGTCCGATGGAGGCCAGCAAATCGAAGGGACGGTCGCTGGCAAGACGGAAGCGTCGTTGCAGCCTGGCCCGGATCTGCGGGTTGTCGGGAAGCAGGTTGTCGAAGAAATTCAGAACCTTGTCCCCGCGGTAGACCCGGGACGAGAGGGGCAGGGAAAGGGAGACCGGTCGGCGCGTGGGGTGTTCACGCCACTCTTCGCCGTAGGCAAAACCCAGCTCGCCCCCAGCACTTCGGGTCAGTTGGCCAATACGGATTCCATTGAGATGAAGATGCAGGGTGTCGACGGACGTCACCAGGGTGTCGCCCCCTGGTCGGGCTGCGAGTCAGGAGCGGCCGTTTTATCAGCAATGTGGAGCTCCAGGCCAAGTGCGGAGAGAATCTTGAACAGCGTCTCCACGCGGCTCCGTTCTGGATGATTCTCCAGGGCCGAGATCGTTGTCTGTTTGATGCCGACGAGTCGTCCCACCTGCTCCTGGTTCAGCGAACGCCGGATTCGCCGGTCCCGGATGACTTCGGCCAGCATGTCCGTTGTCGATATGACCATAAAGAGCCTCCGCGGGGGTGGGGTATGTTTTATCCCCTGTAAAGGATAGTCTCTTGTTTATCCCTTGTAAAGGATAAATGATTGTGCTTGCTCGTTCTTGGCGGACATAGTGTTTATATATGGCAAGATGCCTGTTTTTCCCAGACGTCGCGAACTAATGGAGAGCAATGGTTCAAGTCGTCTTGGTTGGAGAGTGATGTTGTTGAGCAGTGGGCGGTTCGCGAACCGCCCAGTCGTCCGTCATGCGAGCGGCTCCAAAAAGCAGCATCATGGACAAATCACCCCCCCCCCACGCCATCTGCCCTGGATTGCCCTGCGTGAAGTATCTTTACTCCAGCCGGCACCTGCGCAGGCAGACCCACCCTGGAGGATATGTGTGCGAACGACCAATGGAACGACGATGCTTGACAGGTTGGCGGGCAAACGGATCGCCGTCACCGGGGGGAGCGGATTCTTGGGCCAGTCAGTCGTGCGCCAGCTCTTTGCCGCCGGCGCCGAGGTCGCGGTCGTCCGGCATGCCGAGTATGACCTTGTCCGGCATGAGGATGTGGTCCGCATGTACCGCGACCTTGCCCCGGAGATCGTGGTCCACCTGGCGGCCGTCGTCGGAGGGATCGGCGCCAACCAGGCCAATCCCGGAAAATATTTTTACGACAACCTGATGATGGGCGTCCAGCTCATCGAAGAAGGCCGGCAGTACGGGGTCGAAAAAATTGTGGCCACCGGAACGATCTGCGCCTATCCCAAATTCACGCCCGTTCCGTTCAGGGAGGACGAGATCTGGAACGGCTATCCCGAAGAGACCAATGCCCCCTACGGGCTGGCCAAAAAAATGCTCCTCGTCCAGGC
>DAIREN010000036.1:0-16302 GCA_036795535.1 Spirochaetota bacterium | reverse complement strand
GCGGTCGCGGCCGGCTTTGCCGGGCGGATCGAATGGGACAGCACAAAGCCCAATGGCCAGCCCAGGCGTTGTCTCGATGTCACCCGGGCACGAGAACTCTTCGGGTTTGAGGCCGGGACCGATTTCGATGACGGTTTGGCCCGCACGGTTGACTGGTATCGCCGGCACCGGGGGTGAGCCGTTTTTCAGGCGCTTGAGTGATCGATGGCCTGCTTCCCTTTGCACTGGATGACGAGTCAGGGGAAGGCCTGAGGCTCTTCATCAAACAAAGGAGTTTTGCCATGCGCTATCGCGCGGTTTTGCTCGACCTGGACAACACATTATATGATTACAATGCCTGTTATGCAGCCGGCAATGACGCGGTCTTTCCCTGGCTTGAGGGTGTGACCGGGCGTACCCGGGCCGAGCTCGAACCGGTTTATCGTGAGGCCAAGCGGCGCAATCACGTGGCATTGGCCGGGACGGCGGCCTCGCATAACCGGCTCCTTTACTACCAGCGGCTGGCCGAGCTTTTGGGGCTCAAGGTCTTCGGGACAGCGGATACCATGCTCGGATTATTTTGGGAGGCATTTTTTTCCAGGATGGAGCCCTTCCCGGGAGCGTGCGAACTCCTGCGCGCGGTCCGTCCCGCCGGGATCTGCCTTGTGACCGACATGACGGTCGAGATTCAGTACCGCAAGATCGAGCGTCTCGGGATCGGCTCCCTGATCGACACCCTCGTCACGAGCGAGGAGGCCGGGCGCGAAAAGCCCCATCCCTGGCCCTTTACCCTGGCACTCTCCAAACTCGGTGCGCGCCCTGATGAGGCCTGTATGGCCGGTGACGATTTTACCAAGGATGTCGAAGGGCCGCTTTTGGCGGGGATTGACGCGTACTGGGTCCGCCAGCGGGCCAGCCAGCATGAACCGCTCTTTGCCCACCCGCGCCTGCGGATTGTCCACGATCTTGTCGAATTGAAAGAAGCACTTTTGGTAGATTGATTTTTTTGATGAAGATCCTCAGGCCGGGGGAGATCCGGGATAGCAATAATTTAATTATGTTTTTGTCATACGTGTCCCGGAGTGCGATTACAGTATTGTGAAATAATGACCGTACTCCCGGTCGGGAAGCGTTGTCGATCTACTTAAATTCAGCCGGATGATTCACTATCTTTAGGGCTTGAGGCTGTTCACCAAAAACCGCCACATTGGGGGCGGGATTTGCCAAGCATCATACATACATATTAAAGGAAAAAAGAGATGGAATTCGAGATCAAGGACATTAATCTGGCCGACTGGGGCCGCAAGGAGATGGATATTGCCGAGCAGGAGATGCCCGGTCTGATGGCCACCCGAGAAAAGTACGGCAAGGAACAACCTCTCAAAGGGGTGCGGGTTGCCGGGTCGCTGCACATGACCATCCAGACCGCGGTCCTGATCGAGACCCTCGTCGAGCTGGGTGCCAATGTCCGCTGGTCAAGCTGCAATATTTTTTCGACCCAGGATCATGCCGCTTCGGCCGTCGTGGTCGGGAAAAAGGGCACGGTCAGTGCGCCGGCCGGTGTTCCGGTTTTCGCCTGGAAGGGCGAGACCCTGCTCGAATACTGGCGCCTCTTGGCCCGGACCCTCGATTGGGGCGGCGGCAAGGGACCCGAACTGATCGTCGATGACGGCGGCGATGCCACCCTGATGATGCACCTGGGCTGCGACGTCGAGAAGGACCCCTCCCTGCTCGACAAAAAGGTCGAGACCGAAGACGAGATCGCCCTCTTTGCCGTTCTCAAGGAGATCTACGCCAAGGACAAGACCTTCTGGCAGAAGCACGTGGCTGACTGGCGCGGCGTTTCCGAAGAAACGACCACCGGTGTCCACCGCCTCTACGAGATGGAGAAGAGCGGAACCCTGCGCGTTCCGGCCATCAATGTCAACGACTCGGTCACCAAGTCCAAGTTCGACAACCTCTATGGTTGCCGCGAGTCCCTCGTGGACGGCATCAAGCGGGCGACCGATGTGATGATCGCCGGCAAGGTGGCTGTGGTCTGCGGGTACGGCGATGTCGGCAAGGGTTCTGCTCAGTCCCTGGCCGGCCTCGGGGCCCGCGTCATCGTGACCGAGATCGACCCGATCTGCGCCCTCCAGGCGGCCATGGCCGGCTACGAGGTGACGACGGTCGAGGATACTCTCGGCCGGGCCGACATCTACGTGACGACCACGGGCAATGCCGATGTGATCACGGCCGAGCACATGATGAAGATGAAGGACCAGGCCATCGTCTGCAACATCGGACACTTTGACAACGAGATCCAGGTTGCAGCCCTCAAGAAGATGCCCGGGGTCACGATCACCAATATCAAGCCCCAGGTGGACAAGTACACCATGCCTGATGGCCGGGCCATCTTCCTCCTGGCCGAAGGCCGCCTGGTCAACCTGGGTTGCGCGACCGGCCACCCCTCCTTCGTGATGTCCAACTCCTTCACCAACCAGACGCTGGCGCAGATCGACCTCTGGAAAAACAGGGACACGATCACCAAGGGTGTCCGCACTCTCTCCAAGCTGCTTGACGAAGAAGTGGCCCGCCTGCACCTCGAGAAGATCGGGGTCAAGCTGACAAAGCTGACACCGAAGCAGGCGGCTTACATCGGCGTGCCGGTCGAGGGCCCCTTCAAACCGGAGAATTACCGCTATTGAGGTCCGGTCATTGCTGTTGCCAAAAACCGCCCAGGGGAAACCTGGCGCGGTTTTTTTATTCTTCCGGATTTTTTACGGGGACTTCGTGCGAAGGGGGGGGATTGCGTTCCGGGCTGAACCCGGGATATGATGGAGAGCATGGAAGTCCGGATAGCGATTGCCGAAGATGACGAAATGACCGTCCTGGAGCTTGAGTCCAACCTCAAGCGTCTCGGGTACGGTGTTTCCGGTCATGCCCGGAGCGGACCTGCGCTGCTGGATCTGGTCCGGGAAAAACACCCTTCCGTCGTTCTCATGGATATCAATCTCGAAGGGGCCATGGACGGCATCGAAACAGCCGCGATAGTTGATCGCGAATTCAAGATTCCCGTTGTTTTTTTGACGGCCTCCGGGGATCCGGATACCCTCGGACGTGCTGTCGGCAGCAATCCCTTTGGCTATCTTGTCAAACCGGTTGATCCCGTCCTCCTGCGGATCGGTCTGGAGATGGCACTCTACAAGCACAAGACGGATTCCTGGATGCGGGAGAACGAGCACCGGCTCTATGCGATCCTCGACAGCATGGGGGATGGTGTCATCGCGGTTGATACCGACGAGAAGGTCATCTTTATCAACCAGGTGGCAGCGGAGCTTTTCGGGATGGAGTTCAGCCAGGTCTGTGGAAAGCATTTGGACGAAATCTTCCAGATCATCAGGACTGGCGAAGGAGAAGGCGGACTGGGGAAAGCCTTTCTTCTGCGGAGTCTCGGTGAAAGCCTTCCGATCGAGTGGAGACGGACCGATCTTGCAGGGAGTGACGGTGGCGCGGTCATTGTTTTCCGTGATATCTCCGGGCAGCGCCGGGTTGAGGAGCGCCTGGCCCTGCAGAATGCCGCCATGGAAGCGGCGGCCAATGCCATCGTGGTGACCGATGTCAACGGGGATATCCTCTGGGTCAACAAGGCCTTTTGCCGGTTGACCGGGTACGGGCGGGACGAGGTCATCGGGAAGAATACCCGGATCCTCAAATCCGGCCGGCAAGACCCGCAGGTCTATGAGGATCTCTGGCGCACGATTCTCTCGGGACGTGTCTGGCGGAGCGAATTGGTCAACCGGAGCAAGGACGGCGGGTTCTATACCGTCGGGATTACCATCACGCCCATCCGGGACAGCGATGGCGGGATCTCGCGCTTCATCTGCATAAAGGAAGACATCAGCGAACGGAAAAAAGCCGAGGAAGCCCTGCGCAGGAGCGAGGAGTACTACCGGGCGCTCATTGAAAACGGAACCGACATCATTTTTATTGTCGATCCCGGGGGAGTGGTGACCTATGTTACGCCTTCCTGCAGACGTGTGTTTGGACTCGGGCCCGAGGATCTGACCGGCAGACAGATTGCGGATCTCGTTCTGGAGTCCGGACGTGCCCGGATTCGGGAGAAATTGCGGGAAGCCCTTCTGTTGCGTGGAGAAGTGCGTCTGATCGAGATGCATGTTGAACACAGTGACGGGAAGGAATCACGGATTCTTGAAGGCCTGTTCAGGGGGGTGATCGATGCCGAGGGCCGTGAGCGTGTGATCATCAGTGCCCGTGACATCACCGAGCGCGAGAGGAACGTACAGGAAATTGTGACCCTGGCAAGGATCTCCGCCGAAAATCCCAATCCTGTTTTGCGGATCTCGTCCGATGGCGTCATTATCTACGGGAACCGGGCCAGTATCCAGGTTCTGCACGAGATCGGGGCCCAGCTCGGCCAGACGATACCCGATGAATTCCGGGCGATCATCCGGGATGTGATCCTGGCCGGACGGAATCGTGAGGTGCGGATGAGCTTCGGGGACCACATCTATTCCATGCTCTTTGTCCCGATAGTGCCCGAGGGATATGTCAACCTGTATGGAACGGATATCACCGAACGGACCCGGGCCCTCTCAGCCCTCCAAAAAAGCGAACGTCAGTACCGGGCCATTGTCGAGGACCAGACCGATCTGATCTGCCGGATGAATCCGGACTACAAACTTTTGTTTGTCAATGATGCCTTCTGCCGGTTTTTCAATCTCTCGCATGGAGAGACTGTCGGACTCTTGTTTGCCGGGATTCTCGGCGAGAAGGAAGCCAGACGGTTTGCGGCAGGAATTGCCGACCTGGGTGTCGACAATCCGGTCCTGGTCATCGAGCAGGAGATCAGCGGAGACGGAGGCACACGCTGGCTTGAATGGACCTGCCGGGTTCTCTTCGATCTCTCGGAGAGCATCATCGAAATCCAGGGAGTCGGGCGCGAGATCACGGACCGGAAGATGCTGGCCGAGATGGCCCGCGAGAAAGAGGCGGCCGAGATCTCGAATCGCATGAAAAGCGAATTCATGTCCAATATGAGCCATGAGATCCGCACTCCGATGAACGGGATCCTCGGGATGACGGAGTTGATGCTCGATACTGCCCTGACAGGGGAGCAGAGGGACTACGCGCTGACCATCCACCGCTCATCGCAGGCTCTCCTGACCATCATCAATGATATTCTCGATTTTTCCCGGATTGAAGAGGGCAAGCTCAAGATTGAAGAAGCGGAATTCGATCTGGGACAGGCCGTCGAGGATATTGCCAGCCTCCTTGCTCCGCGGGCCAGCGAGAAGGGACTCGAACTTCTGGTGCATTTCAGCCGGCTTGCGCCGAGATTGGTGATCGGCGATCAGGGCCGTGTACGGCAGATCATCCTGAATCTTGTCAATAATGCTATCAAATTTACCCATGAGGGTTATGTCCTGATCCATGTCGACCATGTGGCCAGGCGGGACGGTTCGAATGCTTTCACGATCGCAGTCGAGGACTCCGGGATCGGTATCTCGGCAGACAAGCTGGATGTGATCTTTGAACGCTTCTCGCAGGCAGACACATCCACCACCCGTTTCTACGGAGGAACCGGCCTGGGCTTGACCATCTCCCGGCAGCTCGCCCAGCTCATGCACGGAGATATCGTCGTTAATAGCAGTCCGGGGACGGGTTCGACATTCTGGTTTACCGTGCCGCTTCCGCTTTCGCCAAACCCCCAACCGGTTTTTCCGGACCTTGCCGCATTTCAGGAGAACGTCTCATGCTATCTTGTGGACGCCTACGATGTGACCATGCGTGTCCATGGCGAGATTCTGGCTGATCTCGGTCTTCCTCACATTGTCAGTTTCGGGCATGAGGTCTGTGATTTTCTCAAGAGGGATGATCCCGGGCGGATACGGATTGTGATGATCGACGAGCGGGTGGAAGATGTTGATTGCTTTGTCGTTGCCCGCAAGGTCCGTGAACTTTTTTCCGATGACAAGGTCAAGCTGGTTCTGCTCGCCAATCCCGAGACGATCCTCGAGGACCTGCACGACAAGGGCGTCGTCTTTGACAGGGTGCTCTACAAGCCCCTCAGACCGAGGCTCTTTGCCGAACAGATGAATGCACTCATCTCCGGCGAGAAGTCACCCGCATCGTCGGTCCATGTTCCGGGAAATGTGCGGCATGATATCCGGGAAAGCGACCTCACGGAACCCGCAGCCCGGAGTGCCGAGGTGGTGCTGGATGCCTCGATTCTCCTGGTTGAGGACAATCTGGTGAACCAGCGTGTGGCACAGCGCATGCTCCAGAAACTCGGGTGTCGTGTGACGATTGCCGGGAACGGACGGCAGGCTCTCGAGAGTCTTTCCGGGGGGCATTTTGATCTGGTGTTGATGGATTGCCAGATGCCTGTCATGGACGGTTATACCGCGACACGTGAACTGAGGAACCCTGCTTCTCCCTGGTATGCTCCGGATCTTCCGGTCCTGGCCTTGACAGCGCACGCCGGGGAATCCGAGCGGGAGCGCACATTTGCAGCAGGGATGAACGACCATATCTCCAAACCCCTCCGGAGTTCGGTCCTGCTTGAGAAACTCACGACATGGCTCAAGACAGGCGGTGTTCCTGAAGGGGAGCCCGGGACCGGATCGGATGAACCTGTCCAGCCGGAGGAGGAGAAGCCGGCTCCGGTTTTTGACCGTGCGGGTGCGTATGAGCGGTTGGGCGACGATGATGGGCTCCTTCGCGAGTTGATCCAGGTGTTTTTTGGCGACCTTGACAAACAGCTTTCGGCGCTTCGCGGCTTCCTCGCGGAGGGGAATGCGCCGGCTGCGGAAAACACGTCGCATGCACTCAAGGGCGGAAGTTCCAATATCGGGGCTGAGCGGATTCGCCGCAGATTCTACGAAATGGAGATCGCCGGACGCGAAGGGCGGCTCGAGGATCTTCGGGCTGCCCTTGAAAGCATACCCGGACTGATTGCCGAGCTTGAGAACGAACTGAAGGCTCAAGGCTATCCCGTAGACCCTTCCTGACGGGTGAAGAACTCAGGATTTGAACAGGGTGGTGTGGAGCATCCTGAGGAGATTGTCGATACCCTCTCCGGTCTTGGCCGAGACCCGGACCAGGGGCTTTCCGGCCAGTTCCCGGGAGGGGAGACCGGTCTCCATGTCGATTTTATTGGCACAATAGAGACGGGGGATCCGGTCCGCGTCGATCTCCGCCAGAACGCTTTCGACGACAGGGATCTCTTGGTCGGCAGCATGATCGGACGCGTCAAAAACAACAAGAACCAGGTCGGCCCTGGTGATTTCTTCAAGGGTCGAGGCAAAGGCTTCCACAAGGGTATGGGGGATGTCCCGGATGAAGCCGACGGTATCGACCAAGAGCATGGGGCTCCCGTTCGGGTTATGCAGTTGGCGGACGGTTGGATCGAGCGTGGCAAAGAGTCGGTCTTCCGTCTGGAGGTTTGTCTTTGCCAGTCTGTTCATCAGGGTTGTTTTTCCGGCGTTTGTGTATCCGCAGAGTGCCACCAGGGGGATATTCTTTTCCCGTTTTTTTCTCTGTTCGCGGCGGCTGGTTTTGACTGCCGCGAGGCGTCGGCGTAGCAGGGAAATCCGGTTTTTGATGCGCCTGCGATCCAGTTCGATTTGCGTCTCGCCCGGTCCTCTGAATCCGGATCCCCCCTGGCTGGCGGCAAGGTGGGCATATCCACCCTCGAGACGTGGCAGGAGATATTCGAGACGGGCGAGTTCCACCTGTTGCCGGGCGATGGCTGTGCGTGCCCTGCGGGCAAAGATTTCCAGGATCAGTTCCGTACGGGTCATGACCGGGCAACCGACGGCGTTCTCGAAACTCCGTTTTCTGGAGGGAGCCAGATCGTAGGAGAGGATGAAGAAGTCACACCCGGACGTGTTCCGGATCTCCTCCAGTTCGGCCAGTTTTCCGCTTCCCGGGAGGCCATGCCCCGGTCGTGATCTGGTGCTGAGCGAAAGGTCGGCCAGGACCTGGTAGCCACAACTCTCGGCGAGGAGGTGGATCTCTTCGGATTCTGCAGGCAGTCCCTGTGAAATTGTGATCACGGCAGGGGCCTCGTGTTGATGGGTATGCATGGTTCTCCGGACAGGGTTCATTCTCCCGGTAAATCTACTGAAAAAAATTGACAAAACAAGCAAAAGGCCGATATAGTGAGGTGAAGTGCAGTAATTCCGTGGCAAGGTGTGATAATGGCAGAAATCCCCGATAAAAGCAGACAACAGCAAGTGATTCTCGATGATGACGACGAGATTATCTCCCTGTCAGATGCCGAACTCGATACCATCCTCGGTTCCGCCGAGATCACGGATGCACCGATAGCGGATATCGAGATCGACATCATTTCCGGTCCGGCATCCCGACCGGCTCCAGCCGAAGCCGGAAGGGGACAGACCGGCGATGATACTCCACAACCGGAAGCCGGGGGTGGCTTTTTCTCGAGCGATGATGATGAGACGATTTCCCTCCCCGAGGATGAGCTTGAGACGATCCTCGACACCGGAACCTACGAGGCCGACGGAATGGAGCCATCCCTTCCCGAGAGCGAAGTTGTTGTCGCCGGTTCAGAGCAGGTGATTCCGGATATGCTGGAGACGCCTTCCCTTGGAGGCGAACCGGATGTCGAGCCCGATTTTGGCGGGCCTGAGACGCCGATTGATGAGGGTGTGGACGATGCCTTCATCATTATCGATGATCAACCTCTTGAGTCTTCCGGACTCGGGATGGACAGCGGCCCGATGATCATCGAAGAGGAGATCTCTCCGGATACGGCCATGCCCGAGCTGGATTTTGCCCGTGAACAGGCAGCCCGCAGCAATGATGAGCCGGTCGTCGAAGTGACCGGGGACTCCATGGACGATCTTTTTGACGACGATGCGGAAGTCCCGGTGGATGGTGCGGGAGAAGATGTCCTCGACGACTTTGAGGTTGAGGACCATGGTGCTGAAATCAATCTCTCCCCGCCCCAACCTGTACCGGTTGCGGATATTCCGGGGATAGATGCCCTGGCCGATGAGCCTTCTCCTCTGGAGATACAACCGGCACCTCCCGAGTTTTTCCTCGAAGAGGGTGCGGCCGAGTACGACAGCGAGAGTGTCGACGATCTTCTCATCGAAGAGGCGCCGATCCTTGACCAGCAGCCGGTTGAGAGGAATGAACTTCGGGATACGATCATTGATGTCGAAGATGAATTGATCGATCTCGAGCCGATCGAGCGTCGCGAGGATCTTGAGGACTCCAGCCGGAGTGAGGTTGTTTTTGACGATGAGGCGGAAGGCGATACCGTGGTATCTCTTCCGGTCGGAGATGGTGCGGCCGAAGCCGGATACGAGGCAGGCCTCGAGGAGGAAACGGTTCTCGAGACGGGTTCGTTTGTAGCGGAGGATGGCATTCCTCCTCCCGAGCTACCGGGGGAGGAGCCTGTCATCGGCGAACCTCCCCGGGCGGAAGTGGCCAAAGACGACGGATTTGTCCGTGCGCCCGATTTTGAAGAGGAGATCGCCAGCCTCTCGCTCGAGGAAGCACCTGCCGGGACGGTTCCGGTCGTGGATCAGGTTGATCTGGCGGACGAACCGATCGAGTTCATGGAGGACGAGATTGTTTTTGCCCCCCATCAAACGATCCCGGCGGCTGAGCCGGTTTCCGACATCGCACCCGATGATGATCTTCTGGACGAGGAGATCATCAATCCCGACATGATCTCCGAGATGAAGGACGAGGTTTTTGACGAACCGGATTCGCCCGATGACGAACCGGTTGCTTCCGATGAAGTCAGACCACCCAGCCAGGAGGTTGTGGAGGGCATGCCCGAGCGGATGCGCGACGATGTGCGCAAGGTGCTCGGATACCTCGACAATCTTTTTGACGAACTTCCCGAGGACAAGGTCAAGGAGTTTGCAAACTCCGAATATTACGATATCTACAGCCGTCTTTTCAAGGAATTGGGTATCTGACAGATGGGCCTGCTCTCCCGTGCACGACACGTCGGGTTTCGCCGGACACCGGCCCAGGATTCCCCGGCTTCCGGGCGAAGGGGTCTCCTGACACGGGCCGGTATGGTCCGCAGGGCCCGTGCCCAGTCTCCCGGGCCGGTCGACGACCCGTCTCCGGAGACGGGTTCCCTCCGGCAGCTTGAGCGACAGAGCTTCAATCTCTCGAACCTGATGGAGATCAGCCGGGAGATCAACGGGACACTCCGGCTGGACGATCTCTGTACGATCATCATCCTCACCGTCATGGGCCAGTCCGGTGCCCAAAAAGCGGTTCTCTATGTCCGGGACGACGAAGAATATGTGGTCCGTGCCGCACGGGGGCTTGCGGAGGGCCTGGTTCTTCCCTCGCTTCCGGTGGATCCGGTTTTCGCACAGACTGCTGTCCAACGGGACGGTGTGTTCCCCGTTTCGGCCTGTGCCTTTGTTGATGGTTCACTGGAGACCAGGTTGGTCAGTCTCCTTTCCGGGAAACTGGTTGTGCCCTTTGTCAACAAGGGACAGTGCCTGGCCTTTCTCCTGCTTGGCGAACGATATCCCGACCAGGACTGGAATGAGGACGAAATCGGGTTTCTGGCTTCGATCGCCGATATGGGCAGTATGGCCCTGGCCAATGCCCGACTCTTCGGCGAGCTTGAGAAGAAGCTCGGACAACTCTCCGGTCTCTACGAAATCAGTCGGGTCATCAATGGCAGCAGCGAGGTGGGCGAGATTCTCCGGCTCGCCGGTGAGACATTGGGAACAGGCTTCGGTGTGAATCGGGCCGTATTTCTTGGCCTGGCTGGACACGATCTTGTTTTTCTTTCCGGCATCGGGATCGAGGGTATCCGGGCCGGATCGACCATGACGCCCCTTTTTGAATCCGTTTTCACCCTCGAGCAGGCTCTGGTTATTGAGGATCGCTCCGGAAATCCTGAACTCTCCGCTGTCTTTGGAGAGGGCGTGCTTGAAGAATCGAATATGGCACTCCTGGTCCCTCTTGTCGCGGCCGGTGAGCGCGTGGGCATCCTGGCCGTCTTGGGGGTGGAGGGGCGCAGGAGCGGGACCGTCCTCCAGGAGGAGTGCGAACTCTTTTCGATTATCGGCTCCCAGTTTGCTCCTCCGCTTTTGGTGGCGCGGACTCTTGGCGACAGGAAACGCAGTCTGGCCGATCCATTCCATCCCTGGATGGAACTCCTTGAGCGTGAAGTTGCCCGTGCCGGGGAATTCGGTCTTTCCGTCGGAGTCTGTGAGCTCTCGCTGGACGGGATCGACGAACGTGACGGGGACATGGTCCGGGATCTCGGCCGTGTTCTGCGGGACCGGATTGATCTGCGCTACCCGGTGGTCCGTCTGGCAGCAGCTTCGTGGGCGGTTGTGCTCTCCGGGCTTTCCCTGCGGGATCAGGAGCGCTTGATTGATTCCGTGACACAGGAGATATTGACTCTGCTTGACCGTTCCGGTGATGCCGAACGGATCAGACTCGAGCGGAGCCATGGGCAGATACCTGAGGAATACCCGTCGGCGGCTGCCTGGGTGTTCCGCAGGCTGTAGGCGGCCGACCGGCATGAATCTGACAGAGCAGAGGGTGCATGAGGGTGACATCTCGGGTTCATCCTTCAGTTTTCCGGGCAGGGTCGAGATCACGGGAAGTGTGCGGGCCGGCGCCGTTGTGCATGCCGGTGGAGATATCGTCATCCGCGGCTCGGTCGAGGCTGGCCTGGTCGAGAGTTCCGGTGGTGGCGTCTACATCGATGGAGAGATTCATGGCCCGGGGGCAGTGGTCCGGGCCTTTGGTGATGTCAAGGCACGTGTGATCCGGGATGCCGAGGTCGAGAGTCTGGCTTCGGTCTATGTGCCTGACATGATCTTCCGGTCGGCTGTCCGGGCCCGGAACCTGATCGAGATGAAGGACGGAGACGGGATCGTCGAGGCAAGCTATGCCGAGGCAGGGATGGAGATCACCATCCGCAGTGCGGGGTCGGTATCAAGCGGGATGGATCCCACGACACTCGTGCTCGAGAACTTCCGCCAGAAGGAACTCTTCGAGCTCTCGATGATTTATGAACAGCGGCTGACCCAAAAAACGGCCCGCATCGCCGAGCTGGAAAAGGTGATCAGCGTGATCCGGATTCTCGGGGGCCGGATCGTCAATCTCGACCCTGCGAAAAAGGCGGATCTGGCGCTCAAGGTCAAGGAGTACCAGGAACTCAAGCAGCAGGTTGTGGAAATTCTCCGGGAACGTGATCTGGTCGTGGTTGAACGGGAGAAGTCTGGCGGAAAAATGCGCTCGATCACGTCCAGCGGGGATGTCTTCTCCGGTGTCGAGGTCCGGATCGACAATGCCCGGGTTGTTGTCAACCGGCGCTACAAGAATGTCATTTTTTACAAAAGCGGGATTGTGATCATCGGGGATCTTGATGCTTTTATGCAGCGGAAACGGCTTTCCAATTAGAAAGTCGGGCAAGGAGACGGCAGGCATGGGTATCGGATTCAAGTTGGGCATGTTCGTGGCAGTGGTTCTCTCACTGGTCATGCTGGTGACCGGGGTCTTTATCGTCCGTCAGCAGGAGACCGTGCTCGACAACCAGTTGCGCAGGGATCTGTCCTCCCATCTCAAGTCGTTCAGCATGGCCGTGACGGCCAGTCTTTCGGGGAAGGAAGATCTGCCCCGGCTCCAGTCTTCGACCTATGCTCTCTCGAACATCAACAATTTCGGGACGGCGATGTTCGTTGATCCCAGAGGCCGGGTCTTTGCCCAGGTTGACCGGAGCGGGGTGCCTTTTGACGGAAGATATGCGGTTGTCACCATGCCCATTCCCAAACTGGATGACCCTGAACTGGCTGCGCGCTATCCCGATATCGGCTATCTTCTCTCGGATATGGTGGATGGTACGAACATCATATTTGCCCGGTCCAGCCGGTATACCTCCGAAGAATATGCGCAAGTCCTTGCCGAAAGCGCCAGCAACAAGACGCCTCCCCCTGTCAATACGGCCTGGTTCGAGGGCTTTCTTCCCGTCTGTGTCAACTGGCTGCAGCAGGTTCATCCCGGAGACAATTCGCTCGACAAGGCCCTGGCTCTCTACCGCGCCGGGGTGACCAATGGGTTTCTCTTCCGCGGGGTGCAAAATGACCAACGTCGGCGGGATCTGGCCTTTCTCCGTCACATCGAGACCGTGGCCCGCTGGCTGGCCGTCGAGAAACTTGATCCCTGGGGAAATCGTGTCGGCTGGGAACTCTCGCCCTATGCGAAAATGCTCGGTCTCAGAGAGAAGGACAGGCTGACCGAGACGGAGAGCTGGCAGATCGCCGCCATGATTCCGTTGATTGAGGGGTTCCGCAAGGGTGAGTCCGCGGGTTCGCCCGAAAAACTCTTTCCCCGGGAGACCATCACCCGGATCACGAGTCTTGTCGAACGGTATTTTTCGGGCGCAGCGATGCCCGACGGGTTGGGGGGGCTTTTGACGGATGCCAGGGCCGGGAAACTCCTGATGGCCGGTGTTTCGCCCGGAGAAGAGGCCGAGATCAGGATGGCTGCGGATTGGCTCGAGGTCGCCCGGGCGCTGACCAGGTCGAGCGGACCGGAGTGGAACAAGGTCTACGGCGAGATGGCCGCTGCCCGCCAGATAGCGCCCTTTGTACATGGAGACGAGATCTTCGTGGATATTGCCTTGTTCGCCGGACTGTTTGAAGCCTATCTGACGGGCGGGGAATTCCCCATGCCCGAGACCCATCGCTATCGCAAACTCTCCAGGATCTATGAACCCAAAAAGAGTCCCGAAGAGCGGGCCGCCTTTGTCCGGCACATGCTCCGGTCACTTGTGACCCCGTTCAAATTCGGGTATGTGCGGATCATCCTTGATCCGGGCGCGATCCGCACCGAGACCCTGGGGATTGTCGCCCGGACCGTCGACATCTCGCTGGCGCTGGTCCTGCGGGCGGTGATTCTCTCGATCCTCCTGGCCGGACTCTTTGTCCGCAACATACGGAAACTCGCCCGGGCCGCCGCCCGGGTCGGGCAGGGTGATCTTGAAACGACAATAGACATCCGCAGCCGGGACGAACTGGGGCGGCTCGGACATGAGTTCAACAGTATGGTGAGCCGCATCCGTGAATCACGGGCGGCCTTGGTCGAGAAGAGCCGGATGGAAGAGGAGTTGCGGATCGCGGAGACCATCCAGAAAGGTCTCCTCCCCGTCCGTTTTCCGGAGATCCCCGGGTATGCGTTTGCGGGATATTACAGCGCCCAGAGCGAGGCGGGTGGAGATTATTATGATATCCTCGAGTCCTCGCTGGTCGGTGGCGGACGGGTGGGGCTGGTCAGTGCCGATGTCTCAGGGCACGGGGTCGGGGCCGGATTGGTGATGACCATGGCCCGAACCCTCTTCCATGCCCAGGCTGCGGATTGTCCGGACCCGGCCCGGGTTCTCGCCCGGATGAATCCCCAACTCTTCAGGGATACACCGCCGGCCATTTTTGTGACCGCGTTCTACGCCATTCTTGATACCGGGACGCACGGGATCACCTGGGCCTCGGCGGGGCATAATCCGGCACTCTGTGCCCGGGCCGGCGGGAGGGTGGACCGTTGTACCTCGGACGGATTGCCACTCGGCATGGCTGATGGCCCGACTTTTGACAGCATCATCGCCCAAGGGAGTTCCAGTCTCGCCATCGGGGATGTCTTCCTGCTTTACACGGACGGCGTGACCGAGGCGATGAATGCCGAGCGGGAGGAGTATGGAGAGGAACGCCTGGCCGACGCGCTCAAGCGGGCCTCGGGGTTGGAACCTTCCGTTATTCTTGATGCCATCGTTGCGGACCTGGCAGTCTTTACCGGCGACCTCCCCCAGGAGGATGACATCTCCATGCTGGTCGTCAAAAGGCAGGTCCGGTGATTCCGTCTGCTGCCGATCTTCTCAAAGACCTGACAGCACCCCGAACGGGGAATACCATCGAGGTGGTGCAGGCCAAAAACGGCCAACCGGTCGCGCGGCGTAACGGCCGCTATGTGGACAGCAGCCATGATCCTGAGGCCGCGGCGCGCAGGCGTCTGACAGGGCTTGCGCTGGAAGGCAGAAGGCTGGCTGTCGTGTTTGGCGATGGATTCGGCTATCTTGCCCGTCAATTGGTCGCCGCCGGGCTGGACGTTCTCCTGATCGAGGCGGATCCGGATCTGCCCCTGGCCGGCTACCGGGCCCTGGGACATGCCGCCTGGGCCAGGTTTGCGCTGTCATTCTGTGCGGACTCTCAGGAAGCCGGATTCTGGGAGGCCCGGATCCGGCCGGATCTGCAGGCACCCGATGTTCTTGTTGTACCACCCGCAGCCGGTGCGGATCCGTGTCTTGTCCAGGCGGCGAAGACCCTGGTTGAATCACTCCGGAGACGGATGATCGATTTTGAGACGACGGCCTGGTTCGGGCCGCAATGGGTCATCAATATCCTTGCCAACCTCGCGGTGCTGCAGGCCGATTCCGGACGGGTGCTCTCGCCGGCATCCTTGCCCATGGGCGGGGATTGGGTGATCGCTGTCCCCGGGCCAGGCTTGGACGAGGTTCTCCCTGAACTCGCGGGCATGCGGAAGGGGTGCACGCTTCTGGCCCTGGCCCCTGCGGTCAAGGCGCTCCGGGCCGCCGGACTTGAGCCGGACCTTGTCTGCAGCAGTGACGGTGGCTGGGCCAACAGGCTCCATCTTGCCGGTGAGAATCTTCCAGGAGTCCCCCTTGTGTTTCCCCTGATGCTGGCTGCGGGGATTGCGCATGCCTGGGCTGGCCCCCTGGTCCCGCTCTCCACAGGGACGGCGCTGGAGAGGCAAGTGGTGAGCGGGCTTCCCCCGATGGGCGAGACGCCGAGTGTGGCCCTCTTTGCGCTGGGGATTGCGATCGCATGCCGGGCCGGAAGGATTGTTCTTGCCGGGCAGGACTTTGCCTCGTATTCCTGTAAAACCCATGCCCGTGGCTACCGGTTTGACGAGGATCTGCTCCATTCAGCATGCCGGGCCGCCCCTGTCGAAAAACATCTGGATATGACCTGGCGCCGTCGTGACCGGATGGTGTCCGGCTGGCGGGCCGATCCGAAGATGTTTCTCTATCGGGAGCGGCTTCTTGAACTGGGGCGGACGATGCGTCTGCCGCTCTTCCGCCTCGGGTCCAGTCCCTTCCTCGATGCGATACCGGCGTTTCCCGGGGACTGGAGAGCCGGCCTTGTTGGACGCAGCGTCCGGGCCGAATGGCAGATTCAGGATACGGTGCTCCGGGACTGGTTGGCGAGGCTCGCCGGGGTGGTCGGAACAGAGGTTTGGGGAACAGTCTCCGGTCCCGGGGACGGGAAGGATGGGTGCATG
>DAIREN010000035.1:9335-20847 GCA_036795535.1 Spirochaetota bacterium | reverse complement strand
GCCATGACAAAGGTCCCGCCAGAGGATTGAATCGCATTTTTCATGGCGATCAGGACGCCGATACCGGCCGACGTGATATGTTCGAGACCGGAACAGTCTCCGACATATTTTCCGACTCCACCCACGGCTTTTTTCATTTCGGCCTCGAACTGGGGGGCAACCCCGGTATCAATCACCCCACCGATACCAAGAACCGTCACCCCGGCCTCCAGCCTCGTTGTAAACGCCAGACTCCCCATCGCACTGCCTCCTGCCATCGTGGTTCTCTGCGAACCCGAATCTGTAAAGCATCATACAACGGTGCGAAGGTGACTGCAAGACGGGATAAATGGGCTATATTTGATGCATGTTCACGGGAAATCATTCATGAACATGCATCACACCCGCGAATTGCGGTTCAGGTCAGGGGATGGATAAAAATGAGCCCACAACAACAACAGCGCATGACCCGGATTACGGTTGCCATTCCAGCCGAGTACCACTACAAGAACAACAAGGGCGAATGCATCATCATCGACTTCTCCGAAGGCGGAATCGCGATCGAAGCCAACCAGATCCTCCTTGAAGGCGATCTGCTCCGGATCAAAGCATCCCCTGTCCGGAATGTAAACCTCGATATCTGGTGTGTTGTCCGGAACGTGCAAGGCCGGAAAATCGGTCTGCAATTCGAAGAGATTTCAAACGAAATGCGCAAGCAGCTCCAGGATTACGTCTACAGCCTCCTCGACACAAACAAAAAGAGCCGTTTCGAATCCTATTGACCGCCACGGATCCAGCCAGGAAACCCTCCGGTCCGGCAATGACCGGAAGGAGGATGGAAAGCCACCGAGGGACAGCTTCCTGAAATGGCAGAGACTGGCCTTTGACAGAATCTCTCTCTGACCGCTTCCATGCCTTCCGCCTGATCCGGAGGGCGACTCTCTTTGCACCAGTTTCACGCTTTTCTTCCACAATTTGCCCCATTATCTGCTATACTGGGGGGACTCTGTATCCAAACCGGATCAAGTCTGTTGGAGGATTCTCTCATGATCGTTCGTGCTTTCCTGCTATTCCTGTCCCTGACCCTTTTGGCCACCGCCTGCTCATCCAGCCCGGAAGAAAATCTCATCACCGGATATTTTGATTCCCTCTATGGCGAAAAGCGCAGCGACAACCTCCATGCCCGCATGGTCGACTTTTTCGGCGATGAAATCAAAAACAAACGACTCCCCGTCTATTCAGCAAAAACCAGACTCTCCGAAAAAATCAAGGCACACAGCATCGAGAACTGGAAAACAACGGAAAAAGACGATCGCCTGACGGTCAGCGGAACAATCACCGAAGAGGCTCGAAGTGGCGAGACCAGCCGCAAGGGATTTATTGCCCGCTTTGCCAAACAATTTGCACCTGACGGGAAAGAATTCATCTGGATGCTCTTCGATATCGTATTCTCGTCCCAGGGGGTCAATGACAGCACGACCTGGACCGATCTCGTCACCCTCTCCAAAACCTCGAAAACCCTCGTTGAAGGCATCACCAACAAGATCACAATCATGCTGTTCGGGAAATTTTCCGAGGATCCGGTCATGCACATCCTTCGGGAACTGGCCGCCTGCATTCCGAAGCAGGTCACCTTTACCTGGCTTGATCCGGACATCGACCGCGGTATGGCGGCCAGCTATGGTGTCACCCGGGCGCCCCATATTGTAATCGAAAACAAGTCCCGGAGTTCCGTACTCCAGGTCTCGGATCTCTACCAGGATGTCACCGGATCAGACGGCAAAATATCGCGTATCCTGATGGCCGAACGGAAGCTTGTCGCGGCTCTGCTCCGGGTCGGCGGGCAAGCGGTGGACCTCAAGCTCATCAGCGGAATCGGTTCCCGTGAAATGACCGGGGCCAAAGGCTCCTCGATAACAAAATTCGTGACGGCACTTTCCAATTCGGGGTATCGCTTGCACAACGTCTCACTAGCCGATGCGCTCGGGACGACCAGCACCAATACAAACCGGCTCGACACGGCAAAAAGCATCCTGATCTTTTCGGATCCTCGACAGGGCATCCCCGGAGATCTTGACGCCCTCCTGATGAAACGTCTGGAATCCGGCAAGGAACGGGCCTTCTTTTTGATGGACACCCCGCTCACCCCCTGGGGTGCACATCTTGCCGCACGGTTCGGGTTCGCGCACGTCAACGCGACAGTTGTCGACCCGGCCAACAAAGACTCTTTCCGTGGCGCACGCTGGATTGAATCTATTCTCTACGACCATGAATCGGTCACCCACTTTTACCGCAGACCGAATTTCCGGGTGCTGATCGCCGAAGCAGCCGGTTTTGTTCCCATGCAGGTCAAACCCACAAATTTTGAGTCCGTATCCATTGTCTCCAGCTCCTCCAATGGCTGGGGAGAAACCGAATTTGACGATGAAAAGCCGGATGAATTCGAATATGATGCCGGAAAAGACATTCCCGGCCCATTGCATCTCGGATTTGCCATCCGTTCAGCAGGAACAAACGCCCGACCGGTAACCATCTTTATCGGAGACTGCGATTTCGTTGCCAACGAACTCTCACTGTCCCGGATCAGTAATTGGCATTTCGCCTCGGACCTCCTTGAATGGCTCCTCTGGCCGGAGGTGCACCAAATCCGGTCAAAACCGTTTTCCGCACAGCAATTCAAGCATCTCCAGTAATTCACGGAGGACCATGCACGGGGGAGAGCGTCATGCTGACGGCCTCCCGAAACCGGCTTCCGGGTCGTGTCTGCCCGGCGAATGGCTGATGAAGCAGACTGCGGGATCCTCTTCCTGCTGTCCAAGGTTGCCAAGCAGCCCGGACACCCGCCGGGATGGCGACGCAGCATCCTGGCCGGCCTTCTTATTCGCGCAGCCAGTCTTGAACTATCGCATAGAGAGCGGACCGCCTGGTGTCCGGATTCTCCGAGGCCAGACCAATCCAGTCTTCCTGCTTGACTTGGCGCTCTACGCGCGCACCCTTCCCTCGCAGACTCTCACCAACCCGCTCAAGGAGAGCCCCGTCAGGTTCCCCGCCGCCAATTTTGACAGAAAGCCCGTTCATTCCCGGGAGATTCTGTGAGCGGGCATACTCCAACTGGGGCGAGTGCCGCTCCAGTCGGGGGGCCACCAGCCAGAGACGCTGGACCAGGGGGCCATTGCGCAGAATCGCGTGCAGAAGATGGGCCGCATTCCATTGCGTGGCAGCCACGCCAATCCGCAGGCCGGAGGGTGTTCCTCCTGAAGATAGAACCAGAGCGGGGGCTTCCTTTGCAACGATCTCGGCAAACCCCCAACCTCCAACCGGCGCATCGGATCCCGTCGACTCCATGCAGAGAATAACAACCCGGGCCCCGGACCCGTGGAAGGCCCGATCGAGGCAATTTGCCAGGAGAACGGAATCATCAGAGGAGGAAGGCATCTCGAGAACAAGCAATCCGTCAACCGGAGACGGTCTCCCGGAAAAATCCTGCCAGCCCCGGCCATTGGTCGCTGTCGCCGGAGAATGATAGAGCCAGGCCGAACGCCGCACAAACCAGTTTCCTCCGAGGGCCGTTTTCTCCAGCCGTCCGCGAAGCATGTGCGGCAGACGCGATGCCCAAAATGGCCGGCCCCTCCCGGCCAGATCCACCCGGGAGGCCTGATGCAAAAGGGGATCGGGGGCCGTCATCGGGTTGTAGGGATCCCGGTACCATTCCCGGCCATCCGCAATCCAGTAGACTATATCATCCAGTGGTCTGGCTTCAAATCCGGCATGTAAAAGGGGGGTCCCGGCCAGACGCACAAAGGGGACCGCCCTCGGGAGCCAGGCGTGCGCCGACAGGGCGATTCCCGGAAGCGGCCGGTTTCCACGCTCTTCATCCCAGAGAAACACGTGTACCTGACCATTTTCGTACGGCGGCCAAGGGATGCCCTCACGCTCGGCCATCCAGGAGCGCGCCAACGCCGTCCGTTTTTCAGGCGATGTCTCGTTCGTCAGCATTGTGATAAACGTCCGGACGGTTGGCCGCTCGCGAAACGGCTGTACCTGCGGCGCGCAGGAAGACAACCAAAGGAGACCGAACCCAACCGGAATGAGTAAACGGGCTATACGTGCATTCCATGCAATCATGACCAGGAAAAAATAGCCACCATGACCATCAAGAGGATACGACATCGGAGCCCCCTCCGCCCGGTCATCGACCACCTGTGTACCTGACATACCAAAAGACGTACTGCGCATTTCCGTCAAAAAATTCTGTACGGAACACGTTTTCTCCAACACGTACGATGCCGGCGGCTTCCTCGGCTCCGTCAAGGCAGAAACAAATCCTGTTGCCTTTCAACTCCCAGCGGCTCACGAAGCCCGGGGTCGAACCGGAATGCGGCTTGGCAACATATCGGCCGGCCTGCAGCCTCCCTCTGGTATGGGTACCATCTTCCGCGAATCGTACGGCATCCGGTGACCAGCGGGCTGCCTCCTGAGATTCGCCTGCCCACGTCCAGACACCGACCAGCCAGCGTTCATCCGAACGCACCGCCCTTTGCGTAACCGGAACCTCTGCGACAACCATCCGGGCAGACGGTGCACATGTCAGGCCACAGGCACCAAACAGGCACAAGATTCCCAATACTGGCCACCCCCGTCTGCAGAACCTCACTGATTCCCGCCTTCCCTCGTCAGAAGATGCTCGGCATCTGCCATCCGCTTTCCGTCCGGAGACATCGAGATCCGTGCAAGCTGCCCCTTGATCACCGCAACAGAAACATCAACAGTCCCGTGTTGGTAGCTGTAGACCACTGCCTGCCCGTCGGGTGAGACTTCCTTATGTACCAACCGCATCACCGTCTGCCGGCTTTCCCATGGAGCGATATACACCGCTTGGGGAACGACTCCCCCGGGGAATGCCTGCAACGGGCCGGAAACCGTTTGCCACTGTCCATCTTCCCCGCGTTTGAACCTGTCAACAGCCCATGTACCGTCCGCACCACGCCTGACGCCAAGGGTCAGGCTTGCATCCGTGCGGACTTCTCCTTCGTACTTGACGAAATCCAGCGTCATTCCGCTCTCGCCAAGCCGTTCGACACCAATCGTATACCAACACGCATTCCCGTCACTCCATGTCCATACCCCGCCCGGATATACGTCAAGCGGGGTACACTGGATCACAAGCGAAGCCAGTACTTCGAGCAAAATCCTGCCAATATCGGGATTGACCATGCCATTCCTCCGGATATGTGTCGTGCGACAGACCAGTCTACACCGTAGTCCGACTTCCATTCACGGCTGTACACAACAAGCCTGAACCTCAGTATACACCTGACACACTCCTTGGTTCAGCCTGCGCACCCTGCTTTCGACACAGCATGGTTCTTCCACGATTATGGATGAGACTCGGGCACTGCATACCGCTTGCCTGTAACACAGATACCCTATATCTTGAAACAATACTTTTTTCGAGGAGCGAACCGTCCAATGCGCATCCATCACTGACAGGCACGCAGACGACCTTTCGGTGAATGTGTCCGGCGTGCCCTTCCCTGCAAGCAATCCCGGAGGCCGCCATGGGCGAGTTCATTCTTTCCGTACAATCTCTCTCGTTTCAACACGATTCAGCATCAAACCCTGTCTTTTCGGGCATCAGTTTTGGCCTGGGAATGGGCTGGCATGGCCTTGTGGGCGCCAACGGATCGGGAAAAACGACCCTTGCTCGCTGCATCGCCGGCCTGCTGCCCCCCAAAAGCGGCCGGATCCATCGGCCCGGCAGCATACTCTACCTCGAACAGATCCCCGAGGATGTGCCCCCTCAGTTGATGGAGCTCCTTTGTACGCCGGACAAGGCCATTCAGGCACATCTCTCCCGCCTTGCCATCGGTCATGACTGGCCCTGGAGATGGGAAACCCTCTCAGGCGGAGAGAAAAAGCGGGCCCAGATCGCCCTGGCCCTGGCCAGCGAACCTGACATACTGATCCTCGACGAACCCGGCAACCACCTGGACGAGTCAGCCAGAAACATCCTGATCCACGGACTCTCCCGATGGCAAGGAATCGGCATCCTGATCAGCCACGACCGGGCGCTCCTGGATGCGCTGACCTCTTCCACCCTGATCATGGAACGGGGAGGTCTGACCCGATACGCGTGCTCCGTCTCGACCGCGCTGGATCAGCGGGAACACAACCGTCATCATGCCGCGGATCAGGCAGAACAGATCCGGAGCACCATCAGCCGATTGTCCGTCAGCCATGGTGAAAAAAAACAGAAGGTCGATGGCTCACAGAAACGGATGTCCCGGCGGGGACTGGCACCGAAAGACCATGACGGCAGAGAGAAGGCAAACCGGGCACGCCTGACGGGCAAGGATCGCCCAGATGCCGCCGCCATGATGCGCCTTGCATCGCGCATCAACCAGCTTGAGGAAGAACTGGCCACCCTGCCGGAACATGGCTCCCGAAAAGAAGGCGTCTCGGTCTGGGGACAGCCCTCCGACAAACCATTCTGGATCCGTCGCCCGGCAGGCCCCCTTCCGCTGGGTGACGGGCGGACCCTGAACCTGCCGCCTCTTGATATTGCGCGCACATCACGGATCATGCTGACCGGGGAGAATGGCTCCGGAAAAACGACCCTGCTGACCGCGATCATGCAGGAAATCGGCCCAGTCCAGGATGTATACTTCATGCCCCAGGAGATCGACACTCCGTCGGCACTCTCCGCCCTCGATCGGCTTGCAGGGATGACCGACTTTGAGGAAGGCCAGGTCTGGTCCTTTGTCGCTCGCCTCGGAACGGACCCCAAGCCCTTGCGATGGATGCGCTCGACGGCAGGCGAGCATCCGGAGAGCATCGCCTGTTCACCCGGAGAACTCCGCAAAATCCTTCTGGCAATGGCGTTTACCCAAAAAGCCTCCTTGATTGTTTTGGACGAACCGACCAACCACATGGATCTTCTCTCCGTCCGCTGCCTGTCCGCCGCGATGAAAGACTATTCCGGAGCGATTCTGGCTGTCAGTCACGACAGGGCATTTCTCGGCGAGATCTGCACCGTCGAGTGGCAAATCGACAATCAGGCGGGGAATCTGGAGATCATGGTACCGTTTTTTCCGCAGGACTCGCGGGCCAGCGACTGAAACCGGGATCATGGTACCGTTTTTTTACACAATCCAGGAAATTCGGTACCATGACACTGCCGACAGGCACCGGCCCGAGACCGGGTCCGTTTGTCTGTACCGTTTTTTCCGCACCATGGTACCAGTATCTCGAATTTGATGCAAAACATGGCGGCCAGGGGCCGCACACCTCGCCCGAAGCACCATTGCACACAGTTTCATGGTACCGTTTTTTACCCAGCCCGGCAAATTCGGTACCATGACACCGCCACCAGGCCGGCGCGGACTGCCCACCACAACCAGGCCGCCCAAGACATCCCCGGAGGCTCGAGGTTGTTCACCAAAAAACACTCGAACGCATACACCTTGCATCACAGTCCGCCCCTACGTAGACTAGATGGAACAACGTGAGGACGTGAAGATGCAGACAGAAACGATGACAGACAGGGTCGCCTGCCCACAATGCGGACACGAAAGCGATGTCCAGGTCATGCCCTTTATCGACGGCAGCGATCCTGACCAGCGCGAAAAATTTTTTACCGGAGCCGTCAATGTCTTCCGGTGCGAATCCTGTGGTACGGAAATGATGCTCTCCAGCCTGTTCGAATATGTTGACCCCAATCTGGGAATCGCCCTGGCCTCGATGCCCGAGGCGGCCATTGGACACGATGAATTTTTGGCGGATTTTGCCGATGACGGAAGCCTGCTCTATTCGGACAGGAACGACGACGATCTGGCCCTGCTCCCGCTCTTTTTGCGCCACAGGCGGATCGTCTTTTCGTATGCCGAACTGCTCCTCCAGGCCGAGGCCCGCATCCTGCGTCTGGTGACAAAGGCGGACGAAAAACAGGGAATCAGCCTGCCCTGGAAGGCGGGCGACACCGTCTCGCAGACGGTCACCCACACCTGCATCGCCTGCAAGCAACCCTTCGAGCAGGAGATGATCGTTGCCGCTGACGTGAGTGCCAAGCCGGAATTACGCGAGCAGCTTGCCGAGCAGCGCTTCAACGCCGCGCCCTGCCCCCATTGCGGCCAGGTCCAACTGATCGACTCCGCTCCAATCCTCTGGCATGACCCCGAGCACTTTTTTTCCGTCGTCTACTACCCCTTTGGACCCGACCGGGCCGCCAAAGACGGGATCCTCAATGCAGCAGGCATGGTAGCCTGCGAGCGCATCCCGGGGAGTTCCTCCTCCGGTTTTGCCGCCACCCTTGCCGCTTTCACGCCCCATGAATTCTATCACCGCTTTCTCTTCCACGAAGGGCTGGCCAAGCGCCAGGCGGAAAACGGCCCCACGGTTCCGCGCACTGTGACCCCGCTCTCGGAAGAGGATGCCCGCAAGGCGCTCGAAGCAAGGTTCGGCCCCGGCGGCGAACATGGCCCATCGGTCAATTGAACAGCTTTTTGGGGAACAGCCTCAGGCCAGATTCACACTTCAAGTACCGTGAGTGTTCGTCAGTGCCTGGCCGTTCCCCGAATGGATGTTCTTGCAGCGCTGTGTTACGGTGTGTTTCCGGAATCGATCACGACTACGCTCACCTTTCCGCCACTGATACCAAAGCCGGCCCCGGAGATCGTGTAGAACCAGTCGACATCCATACCTTCTTCCCGCTTTCCCCCGGGGAATTTGGCCTGAAGATCCTCAACAGTGCTTCCAACACCAATCCCGTTTGCAAAGCGGAATTGCTGCGCACTGATGTGGACGCTAAAGACATTCTCCTTGGCCACGCCATCGTGGAGCTTGACATTCATCTTGCTTCCCTGCACTCCCCAGTACGTTGACCCGGAATCCCGGCTATCAGATGGCGGGCTGACCCCGTCTGGCTTTCCATACGCACTATAGGCCGATTCCGGAATGGGCTTGCCCAGTACAAACAAGCCGGCCCGCTTTCCTGGAACAAGGAGCCAGGCCTCGTTGGTAACCACGTTTGTTCCATTTCCCCCAACAACTTTCATCGCCTCGGCCGGACGGATCATGCCGCCAAAGACCCAGCCCTCACTGGCACCGTAGCGCACCCTGACCCAGCGGCCCGGCTTGCCCTCGATAACCGCCTCGGGGCCGGCCGGATCGAGCACAGTCATGCCGGCGCCAGCGGACAGCACGTCCACAATCGGAGCCTTCTGGTCCGGTTTGGCCCGCATCCGCAAACCGGAGGCCGCCGTCACCTCGGCCCTGCCGCCCGCCACCAGGCCCTTGTTCGTCTCGGTTCCGCCTGTCTTTTCCGTGGAACACGCCGTCACCATAGTGACCAGCACAATCAAACCCAAAACGATTCTCGACATGACACCCTCTTCACGATGGAATTTTTCTGTTCTCAAGTATACACCGCAGGCTTTTTCCGCATCCCCTCTTTTTGAGGACCAGATTATCACCGGCGACTATGGTGACGGTATTGTCAGCCCCGCTGTCATGGTACCGTTTTTTCTCAAATTTGAGAAATTTTCTCCGTGTTCCACCCAAAAATCCCCGTCCGCGGACCTACGGAATCACCATGGTCATAAAATTTCCAGGTATTCCCGCTCCCCACCCGGGGACTATGGTGGCGTTTTTCCTTACAGTACCGCTTTCCGGGCTATCGCCATCATCTCGAAATCATCCGGGTTGGGCTTGCGCTCCCTGTTATACTGCCCCGGCATGCACCCATAGAGCTCGACGTCGGCAAATCCGGCGGTCACAAGCAACCAACGCAGCTCCGGTGGCACATAAAATCGCTCACTGCTCGTGATGGTCAACTCCCGGCCGGAATCCTGTGTCACGGTGAATGTCTCCGCTTCACGGAACGTCATCAGATCAAAAGAACTCTCCTCGACGCGCAGGCTCGTTGTCGAGGTATCGTTGATCAGTGCCTTGATGGAGTGCGCCATGGGAAACAGACCGTTCAACGTCGTCAGTATCAGGATCCCTCCGGGGACCAGCGCACGGGCCGCACTCTTCAGAATCTCGAAATTTTCTTCATCCGTCTCCATCAGCGGAAAACCGCCCTCGCAGAGAGAAAGGGCACACCCGAAACAATTCTCGAAGGGCAGACGCCGGGCATCTCCTTCTTCAAAACTGACAGAGACATTGCGCAGAGCCGCCTTCCCCCGGGCACGTTTGAGCTGGGCTTTGGACAAATCCACCCCGGTCACCGGATACCCCCGTGCCGCCAGCTCGATCGAATGCCGCCCTGTCCCGCAGCCAATGTCAAGAATCCGGATGCTGGTATCATGCGCCAAAACCTCTTCGATAAACGCGACCTCGGACTCAGTATGTTGGACAAAATCCTCCGTATCGTACTGCTTCGCGTAATCCTCAAACAACTCCTTGTACCACGCCATCATGTCCTCCCGAATACTTTTCTGCCCTGATCCGGCCGGCCGTCGTTCCCCAAAAAGCAATCCAGCAGACGGAAGGCACCACCCCGGATACCGGCAGTATAGACCGGCTGACCGTATCAGGGAAAGCCCCCTCGGGCGGCCATGCCGGGATTTTTTGCTGACTCGATGCGGAACGGGCAACAATGCCCTGCGGCGGCATGTCAAGATCACCGTTGGGGATATCGGTGAAAATGATTTTCGCCATGTCCGGTGAATGTGGTACAATGTCAGGCAGCGGCTGTGATTACTGGCGCAAGGAACATCCATGGAAGACGATCCAAAACTGCCGACCTCAAGCTGTGCCGTGCGGGAATTTTCCATGCAGGCCTTGCCTCGCTGCCCGATCGTCTCTACGCTGCCCCATGGTGTTGTTGTCCATGACGCCCAAGGGGCCATCCTCATGGCCAATCCCGCAGCCGAAGAGATCCTTGGCGTCAGTCTGTCCCAGATGCAGGGAAAAACCTCCTTGGACCCCATCTGGCACTGCATCCACGAGGATGGCTCCGAGTACCCCGGAGAGACCCACCCGGGAATGGTCGTCCTGACGACCCGCCAGCCGATGTACGGCGTCATCATGGGAGTTTTTCATCCCCAAAAAACTGACTACATCTGGATTGAGATCAATGCCCTCCCGATCCTCTCCCCCGATGGGTATCTGAATGGAGCCTACGCCACCTTTACCGACATTACCGCTCGTATCCGCCACGAGGCCTCCGTCCGGGAGGGCTGGCTGGCCATGGATGCCATCCACGATCTCGTCGCCGTGATCGACTCGGACCATCGCTACCGGGTTGTCAACCAGGCCTTTCTCGCACAGCGTCAGGCGACCAACCAGGACATCATCGGGAAACACGTCCGCGAAGTCCTTGGCGAAGATGTCTACGAAAGGGACATTCGCGAGCGTCTTGATACCTGTCTCACGGGCACTCCCGTCTCCTTCGAGATGGAGATGGATTATCCCCATCTCGGCCATCGCTTTCTCCAGGTCCGGTATGCACCCTTTAGACGCCCCGGCCATGACCATATCGACCGGATCGTCACGACCATCACCGATGTGACCGCATCCCGACAGGCCGCCA
>DAIREN010000035.1:0-9235 GCA_036795535.1 Spirochaetota bacterium | reverse complement strand
CACGAACGCTTCGTCGCCCATCACCGCCGCAAGGACGGTTCTGTGTTCCCGGTGGAGATATCCACATCCTGGATGGGGCCTGCAGTCGGGAGATTCATCTGCTTCTGTCATGATATCACACAGGAGGAACAGGCCCGGCAGGCGATTCAGTACTCCCACAACATGCTCCAGATTGTTATCGAACACATGCGCTCCGGTGTTGTCGTCCTGGATCAAAACCTGCACTTCATGTATGTCAGCCAACGTTTTCTCAAGGATTACGATGTTGAAAAGATCGATCTGATTGGGCGACATCATTACGATGTTTTCCCCGATCTTCCCGAAAAGTGGCGTGCAATCCACCGCCAGGTTTTGGCAGGATCCGTCCTCCGCAACGACAACGATCCGTATCAGCGTGCCGATGGAAGAATGATGATCACCGAATGGGAATGCCGCCCCTGGTACCAGCAGGACGGTGCAATCGGTGGCATCATCCTCTATACCGAAGATGTCACCAACAAACGCAGGGCCGAATCCGAGCGGCTTCTCCTCGAAGCCAAGCTCCGTAACGAACAGAAACTCTCTTCGATCGGCACCATGGCAAGCGGCGTTGCTCACGAGATCAACAATCCCCTGATGGGGATCATCAATCTTGCCCAGCTCGTCGAAGATCGTGCACCAGTCGAAGCAGATTCTCTCCGTGACTATGCGCGTGAAATCCGGAGTGAAGGAGAGCGAATCGCCGGGATTGTCTCCAGTCTCCTGACGTTTTCCCGCCGGGATGACAACAGCAAGATGGAGTATGCTTCACCGGCAACACTTCTCCAACGGGTACTCACACTGACTGAGACTCTGCTCGTCCGTCAGGACATCCACGTACACAAGGACATTCCCGTCAATCTCCCCTTGATCCTCTGCACTCAATCACAGATCCAGCAAATCCTTCTCAATCTCGTCATCAATGCCCGGGACGCTGTGAATGAACGCTTCCCCGAAGCGGATCCGGAAAAAATCATCGAGATCAGCGCCGGCTTGCTCCAAAAAAATGGTCGCGCCCTTGTGCGGTTTTCAGTTGTGGATCATGGACAGGGGATTCCAAAAGAAATCGCTTCTCATATTTTTGAGCCGTTCTTTACCACCAAACCCCAAGGATTCGGCACCGGTCTTGGTCTTTCCATCAGCTACGGCATAGCCCGATCGCATGGGGGCGAACTCTCCTACGAAAAACTCCCGTCTGGCCAGACTGCCTTCCATCTCGATCTCCCGGTCAATCATCAAGACAGCATCTGATAGCCGGCACCTTGCCACACACCAAGTCTGCCCTGGCATACTCCATCTTGCCCACGCACCCACGGGAAAACGCGCCAATTATTTTCAGTCTCTTGCATCTCGGCTTCCCCTTCATAATCATCGTTCTCTTCAGGATTCCACCCGGGTTTTCCTTTCCCCTTTTGGCGAAAAACCTGATCTTTACGGTATATCATCTTCGGGGGAAACCATGCGCGTCCTTGTTACCGGCTCATCCGGTTTTGTCGGCAGCCATCTTGTTGAAGAACTCGTCCGTCAGAAATACACCGTCCGCATCCTGCTTCGTTCCGGAAGTGCGCCAAAATGGCTCAAGGACCTTCCGCTCGAAACCGTCAGCGCTTCCTACCAGGATGGCGCCGCCCTCCGGAAAGCGATCGACAAGGTGGATATCATCTTCCACGTCGGCGGTGTCACCAAGGCACTGACACCCGCAGGCTATCTTGACGGGAACGCTGTTCCCACAAAAGCCCTCCTCGAAGCCGTTGTCGCCTCGAAAAAAAAGCTCAAGCGTTTTGTTCTCGTGTCCTCCCATGCCATGATCGGTCCGGTTGCCAGCCCCACCGAGAGTTCCTGCGAGGATGATGTCCCGCACCCCGTCGAAGAGTACGGCCGCTCCAAACTGGCCGCGGAACTCGTCGCCCGTTCCTACAGCCACCTTGTCCCGATCACGATTGTCCGGCCACCCACGGTCTATGGGCCGCGTGACGTGGATTGCTTCGAGATCTTCCGCATGATCGACAAGGGCATCAATCTGTATTACGGAAACGCGAAAAAGTACACTTCCCTGATCCATGTCGAAGATCTTGTCCGGGGCATGATCCAGGCGGCAACATCGAAACAGGCTGTCAACCGCGCCTATTTCCTCTGTAATGACCAGGCGGTCACGTGGAAAGAGTTCCAGACGGCCGTCAAAAAGGTCATGCGAAAGCGGGCCTTGACCCTCTACGTCCCGTCCTTCACCACCAGAATTGCCGTCTTTTTCGGGGAACTCTCCATGAAATTCACCAAGCGCCCCGTGATCCTGAATCGTGAGAAAGCCAAGCTCGGACGCCCCAGCTACTGGATCGCATCCAACAAACGGGCCAGACGCGAACTGCGCTTCAATCCGGAATATTCCATGGAAGAAGGTCTGGCCATGACCTGGCGCTGGTACAAACAAAACGGCTGGTTGAAATAAACCCTCCCCTCAGTGCCCGGAAACGACTCTTCGGCAGCGGAGTTCGTGCAAAAAGCCACCATGGTGCAGCCCCTGCACGATTCATGGTGACTTTTTCCATCTTGTCAAAATTTCCAAGACAATTATTCTGCACAAACCACGCAATTCCGGCATGGGGGTATCTCAGATATCGTTGCTGTTGATCCTGGTAGACTTTTTTAAACTGGCGGCCAGCTCACGTTCCAGCTCGATCCAGCCATACTCCAGCATGGAATATTGCAGATTGACCCTGAGTGTCGGTGTCTTCCATTCGTACAACCCGTCGTAGCGGGTAAAGATCTGTTCCTTGCTGGGTGCATTCCCGTATTTTTGTGTCAAAGCCCCGCGCATCGCAGAAAAGAATTTGATGTCAACATCGTCCATGCCACTGAAGGTATTGATGATCCGGATGCGCATCAGGCGGTCTTTCCAGAACACGAGATAGATATCCCCCTGCCTGACCGTAAAATCCCCTATTTGTATATCTTTTTCAGGACTGTAGAACTCGCACCCTTCCTCATCCTCGGCAACATGCGCAGCCCGTATTGGCCGCACCTTGAGAATACGGTACACATCCTTGCGGTGTGCACCGAACCGGAACCCCTTGAAATTCTCCCCGGCGGGTTGCGATCCCTGATTGGTTTGCGCCAACCCGGCAGCCGGTGTATTTGATGCCACCGTCGTCCGCAGAAGGGGCGAAGTCGATGTTGCACCAAGCACTCCTGCAATCCATAGGATGGCAGCCAGACTACCAAGAAGAATCCTGTACCGAATCATTCCATACCTCCAATGCGGGCATACGCCTTGTATCAGTGTCGGCAATCCTGTCAAAAAGAATAAGACGAGTCTATACCCGTATCTGTGCGGAAGATCCATCGGACAGATGGCCATTCGCATCGGTGCAAGAATTGTTTTGATGAACTCCGTGCGATCAGTGGATGGACGGCCGGGCCCGCTATCGCCTGCCGGCCCGTTTGCCAACAACGCACTCTCGCACCGCTCACACAGAAAGCCCCCGGAATCCACGGTTCTCCCGCAAGTGCTTGCCCGGAAAAACTGGCCCTGCCCCTACAAAAAAAACGGCAAGGACAGACCGAGGCCGAACTTCCAGGCCTGCATGCTGTCATCACTCTCCGAGAGCGGGCCGGCAAGATCCACCTCCAGCCAGAGACTCCCGCCAAAACCGGCGCCCATCCCGGGAATGATGAGACCGAACCCGAACTCGGCCCGCAATCCGAGTCCGGTTCCGAATTCGTCATCCTCATAATACACGGTTGATCCGGATTCAGGATCGAGGCTGCCGGCGTTGAGGAGACGGGCGTATGCACCACCGGCAAGGTACCAGTACGCTTCATCTCCGGCATAAAAATAGCCGGCAAGAACAGGGAGTTTGAGACAGGTAAAGCGGATCTCGTTGACATCGGGCGAAAGATCCCAGTCACTGCTATCCGAGGAATACAGCGCGCCGACTCCGATCCCCAGGTAGTTGTCCGACCCGGTCGGTGAGAGGAAATACAGCAGCGCGCCCACCGAGGTATTCCAGCCCCCCAGATCGATCTCGCTTCCGCCCCTGTCAAAGCTTCCATGCACCCCGCCTATATCGAAATGCAGATCCAGAAAAACGGAATAGTCTTCCGCATGGACAGACCGGCCGGCCAGACTGACCAGCATGGACAGTACAAGATACCACCTGACAAAACCACCCCGCATACCAGCCTCCTCTCCCTGTACCCAGTATATCCCCGCAGTGGACCACTTGCAAGACAGGGAGCTTGCAACAGACGGACCACAGTCGCGATTGATACAGGGAGTTACAGGCTTCCCGCGAGGGCAAGGTCAAGTGCTTTGGATACTTTTTTTGATTGTTTTGGGGTACAGCGTCCGGCCAGAGGGGACGCGCAATGCTCGCTGATGCTCATGCCATGCACAGCGCATCACGGCCGGACGACGCCATGTTCAACGGTCATCCCGCCCGCCACCTCTGGTCAGGGAGTTGATGGCATGCACAAGCCCCGAGAGCCGATCGGCCGCCTGTTCGAGTTCCTTTGCGGCCGAGGACGTTTCTTCGCTGATGGCCGCATTGTGCTGCACACCCTGGTCCATGCTGGCAACGCTGCGATTGATCTGCAGTACACTGTCGGCCTGTTCGCGGGCAGCCGTGGCAATTCCGGAGACAAGATTGACGATGCGTATGGCCTGGGCGTTGACATCCCCGAAGGCGCCGGCCGTCTGGTCCGCCAGATCCTTGCCGCGGGAAATACGCGAGTTGGTGGCCTCGATCAGCGTACTCGTGTTTCTGGCGGCCTCGGCCGAGCGCAGGGCCAGGGCCCGCACCTCGCTGGCCACAACGGCAAACCCCGAGCCGGCATCCCCGGCCCGCGCCGCCTCGACAGCGGCATTGAGGGCCAGCAGGTTTGTCTGGAAGGCGATTTCATGAATAGTACTGATGATTCTGAAGGTGTCACTGCTGGATGCCGCGATCTCCCGCATCGAGCCCGAAAGCTCTTCCATCGAACGCCCGGCCGTCTGCGCGATATCCTCGAGCATGCGGGCCAGTCTGTCGGTCTGCAGCGCGTTTTCGGCACTGAGACCGGCCTGCGAAGAAACTTGTGCCAGTGACGCCGACGCTTCCTCGAGTGAGGCTGCTGCATTGTTGGAGTTTTCGGCCAAACTGGCACTTGACAGGGCAACCTGGTTTGCCGCCAGCCGCATCTGTCCCGAAGCCCCCTCGAGTTCGGCGACCATGCCGGCCAGGCCATGCGTGATCCCGCGCGCCACGAACATGGCCACAACCGAGGCGACGAGAGCTGCCGCCAGGCCAAGCACGAGGAGCACGCGCATGTAAAAGACCATCGTGCCGCGCAGGTCGGAAAGCGGACCATAGCTGACGAGAAACATGTTCATGCCGGGCAGGCGGGCGGAAAGCACGTAATGCTCGCCGGCAATGTCGGCAAATTTGTCGCTGGACATGACTAGAGAACGGACAGGCTTCAGCACGGGATCATCAAAAATGCTTTTTTAAGCACATGGTCCTGCTGCTGGTGGGTGATAAAGAGACCGCGCGGGTCAACCAGCCAGGTCTTCGCGTTGGGCGAGTGCTTCTTGTTCGAGACAATCGAATCCAGATGGGTCAGATAGAGATCCACGGCGATGACACCCAGCAAGTCGCCACCACGCTCGACACGTCTGGCAAGCGTCACCACTACCTTTTTGGTCTGGGCGTCCACGTAGGGCTGGACAAAGACTGTCCCGCTGTTGGTGGCGGCCTGCAGCCACCAGTCACGCGAATAGGGATCGTAGTCGGCATCGGGAACCCAGTCCGAGCCGTCCACAAAATCACCACCCTTGCGGTAGTGCTGTCTGGTGCAATAATAGATGCTGGTTGTCTCCGCATCCCGGGTCATCTGCATTTTGAAGGCCGGCAAAAGATCCCGGGGGGTCAAACAAACTCCGCTTGAAAGCAGGGATTCAAACGTTTCGAGCTGCTGCATCCGCGGAGCAAACCAGTTGACAAGTTCGAGCGAAAGCTCGGAGATATTGACCCTGCCGTTTTTGCGCAGTTCGTCATCAAGGGTACTTTTGTATGACACAAAAACGAGCAGCAAAAGCGCAATGACCAGGACAGCGATGATGCCGGTAAAGCTCGCGACAAGCCTGCTCTTGATCGACATACGTGACATGGCAGCCTCCCCAGTTCATGACCCAACCGATCCGCAGCCATGATAGCACTGCAGGCGACAGTGCTCAAGAGGTTTGGCCTGACGCGCAATCGCTTGCACACGTTGCCTGAGTATCAGGGTGTGCCGTGACTGTGCAGGATGCACCGGGAAGCGCTGCAAGGATGCCCACACCCTGTGACTGTTTTTGATGAACAACGTCCGTCCAGCGGAGAGCCGACACGAGCGCGAAGGAATCGCAGATCACTGTCTGCCCCCCTCATGTGGTACAGCTCATCCATGCCTGAAAAATATTCAATGCAAAAACTCGCTCAATTTCCGCTTGTTCGCATCGTCGATCTGGATATTGATAAACTGGTCCATATCGGCCGGATCAGGCATCCGTCTTTCAGGCTCGACAAGGATTTCATACGTCTCGTATTGTTCAGGGTCAGAAAAACACATCAGGCCAACACCAAAACGCTCGCATTCCGACTTGATACGGACATGTTCAACATTTTCCGGATCCCAATCATCGGGCAAATACGCGACATAGTAACTTTTTGTCGCGAATTTGGAATGCGCCGCTGTCTCGAAAACACCGGCAACATTGAAATCCTCCCATGTCTTCAATTCAAAACTCGTTATATCCAGAAATTTGCCCGGCAAATACGAATACGTATCAACGGAAACCATGGCGATATCCGGCCTCGTCCATTTCCCGCCTGTCTTCTTTTTTCCCTGGTATGCTGTTTTCTGGCAAACGAAGTTTTTTATCTTCTTGTCTTTGATAAAGAATGTGCTGATGACTTTCAAAAATGGCTCGTACAGGGAATTCTCGCTTTTGTATTTTCCCGCAACTTCCGTTTCGCCCACTGGCGACACAGCAAGCCTGTAGACTGAACCACCCTTGCCCCGACCTATTGAAATCAGTCCATCACTGACAAGCTCGTCTCGCACACTCCAATACTTGTCATCATCCCAGCCAAGACTCTTTTTCAACGTAAAATTTCCGACAGTGCTGCCATCTTCCGGCACGAGCTTGATGAATCTATCCTTGTCACTGATTCCAGCCATATTCATCCACCTCCAGAATGTGTTTCATCGCCAACAATCTCCGCAAATCAATATTCTGGCCGCAAAGCCGGCCAGAGAGCGGATGCCAATCACGAAGGGCTCCAGAAAATTTCGCCCTGTTGCACCAGAGACACTCCTTCCAATACAATTTCGCGAACACCGGGCACGCCCTTGACTATGTCATTGTACGAATAGTATGTAGCGATTGTCAACAAGGCTGAAACAGCATATATTCGTCCTCGCGTTCAGGATAATCCACAAGCCAGTTCCATTCCCCGCGGCTCTTTGTGAAATTGCTTGCGTGGTACTGGAACACAGGATACCATAATATATCGACGGAACGAGAGAGCGCAGGGGAGATGCATGCTGCAGGCTTTTTTCAACTATTTTTTGGCACCATACAGCAAATCTTCAATGGAAATTCAGCGCAAGACCAAGGGGCACCTCCTTGGCTCGTGCATTATCCTGATTCTGATCATATTTTCAGTTCCGCCACTCTTCATTATTGACGACCCACTGGGCGTGGCCATCACGATCGGCATTCTCTTCCTGACCGCCTTCTGTGTCCTCTATAGTTTATGGTTGTTGCGAAGGAATAAATACGGGACGGCGATCCAGTTTGTCACCCTGGCCGGACCTGTTGCCATTTTTTTCATACACCTGTACAGCACACCTCGCGGGCTCGAACTGGGACGCCTTGTTGTGAGCTATTGTGTGATCCTTGCCTTTATTGGCCTGATTGCCATTCGCAGGCTGCATCTGATTGTCTATATCATCGAAAGCTTTGTCGCCATTCTGGTCTTCGTGTTTGTCAAGTTCCAGAGCGGCAAGTGGGTTTCCGGTCCAGTCATGACGAGGGAGATTTTTACGGATCTTCTGCTCTTTGTCACCTGTGCCGGTTTCATCCTGGTTTCATTTACAATTATTGAAGAACGCATGAAGCTCAATGAAAAAGAATTGCAGGAAAAAAACAACCTCAACAAAAAGCTGCAAAAGGCCAAAGCGAAACTGCAGCAGGAGCAGATCGCACTCAGGCACAAGACTGAAGTCATGGAAGCAGAGCTTGCCATCGCAAGGGTGATGCAGCAAAAGCTGATGCCCGAAGGCAATCCCGATCCGCGTATTGCCTGCTTTTATCGCTCCATGGAACATGTTGGCGGAGACTTTTTTGATTTCGCGCGCTACGGAGATGACCGTATCGGAATCTTTATCAGCGATGTCTCGGGTCATGGCGTGCCGGCTGCCCTGATTACCTCCATGATCAAAAGTTATTTCAGCCAGTTCTCCAGTGCGACGAACGATCCCGCCGTATTGCTCACATCACTCAATCGGGCCCTTTTTGATCAGGTCTCGGGCCATTTTATCACGGCCTTGTACGGAATCATGAATTTCAAGACCCGGGAGTTTGTCTACTCGAGCGCGGGTCATCCCGATCCTTGTGTGCAGCAGGGTGGCTCTGCAAAAATGGTTGATTCGCGCGGTCGCAGTTATCCACTCTGCATGGTCCCCAACGAAGAGATGAAGAAGCGCGGACGGGCCTATTCAAACAGTCGCCTCAAATTGCCCGAAAATGGACGGCTCTTGCTCTATACGGATGGACTGACCGAAGCAGTCCGTTATGATGATACAACGTTTGACAAGGAAGATTTTGAGACAACCTGCCTCATGCCGCTCTTGTTACGTGCAAGGGAGGCTTCCATCCAAGGGTTTGTTGACGGAATACATCATGAACTGGCCGCCTTTCGGGGAGTGGACAGCTACGATGATGATATCTGCATTATCGGGATCCAGACATGAATTACTGTACTTCAAAACTTTTCTCTTTCATGGATCTCGTCCCTGTTGAACTTCCAACCCGAAGTGTCAATTCTTTTTCCCCCGGTCGCTTTATCAAGCGACTCGAGAATGGCATCCGCGACACTGGCCGGTTTGATCTCAACGTCCAGCTCTTTGCCGTCCCATTCGGCAGGCACAGGGATGATGAGCGTACCGTTTTCGGCCTTGACAATCATGTGCATGG
>DAIREN010000034.1:0-21384 GCA_036795535.1 Spirochaetota bacterium | reverse complement strand
CGCTCAGACGGTTTGCGGAGGAGGGGAGGCATTTCTCCTGGATCATCTTCGGCCCCCCGGGGTGCGGGAAATCCGCCTTTGCATGGCTGGTCGCCGCCAGTGCGCAGGCCCATTTCGAGTCCATCAATGCAGTCACCTCCAATGTTGCCGAACTCAAAGCGGCGATAGAGGCAGCGTCTTCCCGGTTGCGCTATGAGGGACGGCGGACCCTGCTCTTCATCGACGAGATTCATCGTTTCAACCGGATGCAGCAGGATGCCCTCCTGCCCGCGGTCGAGGACGGAACGGTACACCTCTATGGGGCAACGACCCAAAACCCGGCATTTTGCCTGAACCCGGCCCTCCTTTCACGCTGCCAGCTTGTCGAGTTCCGGGCATTGACCAGTGCGGATCTGGCACCTCTGGTCCGAAGAACGCTCGAGGACGAGGAGCGTGGTCTTGGTTCACAAGAGCTGACCATTCAGGATGATGCCCTGGAGCTTTTGGTCGCAGCATCCTCCGGGGATGCCCGCCGTCTCCTCAATCTTCTGGAACTGGCGGCGGCTTCGCTGGAACCCCAGGGAACGATCACCGTGGAGACAGTCAGGGATGCATCAGCCGGGCAGGCCGCCCCGGTCTATGATCGCGACGGAGACAACCATTACGATATCACTTCGGCATTCATCAAATCGATGCGCGGTTCGGATCCTGATGCGGCCCTGTATTGGTTGGCCCGCATGCTGGAGGGGGGCGAGAATCCCGATTTTATCGCCCGTAGGATCATGATCGCAGCCTCCGAGGATGTTGGACTGGCTGATTCGGGGGCCCTCTCCGTCGCGGTTTCTGCCGCCCAGGCGACGGCCATGCTCGGGATGCCCGAAGCGAGGATCGTGCTGGCCCATGCCGTCCTCAGGATTGCCCTGGCCCCCAAGAGCAACTCGGCCTGTGTCGGAATCGACGCTGCACTGGCTGACCTGCGAGCCAATGGGCCACTCCCCGTGCCGGAGCATCTACGGGATGCTCACTATGCCCTTGCAAAAAAGCTTGGCCATGGAGTGGAATACCGGTACCCGCATGACGCACCCGGACATTGGCTGGTGCAGGAATACTTGCCCGAGGCTCGCAGGTTTTACAAAAATTCGGGTCAAGGGCATGAAGGACCGTTGCAGAAATGGCTGGATCTGCTTCGCAGTTCGGTGAAACCGGACAACACCGAAGGGACGTGAGGAGCAGGTACGATTCTCCGGTGGCAGGTCCTTCAGGAAGAAATTTGTTCGTAGCGAAAAAGAATTTTTGTGTCATTTCTGCATCCGGGTATGCGTAGCCAAGTCAGTCATGGTATAGTCTTGATGACGGTGTTAGATTAATCCTGTGAACGGTTCTGCCACTGCCCGGAATGCGGCGGTCGCCGGACCGGAACGACCGGTCTTGCAGACCGTGTGCGTATTGCTCCGAAGGTGCTGGAGAGGGAATGGCGTACGACAAGCAGGCAATAGATGCGGCGCGCAAGAGCGGCATGCTGGAGAGCAGCATGGATGCGTCCGCGCTCTCTCTTGACGATCAGGAGAAGGCCGCGCTTCGTCGCCGACTTGAGAGTGCATCCGCCGGCATGGATTCCGGAGATGATGAGGATGAAGAGTCCTCTGGTCGTGGAGAAAATATTTATGAGCGGCTGCGCCGGCGCGATGCCGAATCTGCAGTACCAGCCGGTGGCGAGAGCCCGGCCGGGCTTGCAGGGCTTTTGACCAAGATCATCATCTTTTTCAAATCCCTCTTCTCCAGTGTCTCCAAAGAGGCGATGACCAAAAAAAAAGCGTTCAAGGACCTTGAACGGAATCTCCAGGAATTTCCCATCCCTGTCTATGATCCCAAGATGACGGCAGTCCGGAAGACATTCATCGACTATCTGGCACTGATCCAGAAGAAGGTCGAAAGTTTTTCGGATTTTTTCAGCGCCAATTTTCTTGTCAGTGCCGACGATTTTGTCAGTGACCGCTCGCCCTGTTTCGTGCGGTTCGTCATCGAGACCCAGCTTTCGATGGAGCAGGCCCGCATGCTGCGTGAGCTCAGGACCTTTGATCTGCAGCGGAGTTTCTCCGTGCGCGGGGAGGAGATTACCCAGCGGGATACTGAACTTCTGATCAAAAAATTTGTCGAATCCTTCGATGGCGCCAATCTGCAGCGCATTGAAGAGACACTCGAGTTTTATGTCGCCGTACTCAATCTCAAAAACTACAATTTTCAGGGCATATTCAGCCTCTTTCAGGTCGATGGCGCCAAGGACGGTGTGTTCCGTGATTTCTCGCTGGAGCACTGTCTCGGACAGTTGCGCAATCTGGATTCCTATCTTGCCGGGATCAATTTCAACAAGCTCCGTGAGGACCATTACGTCTGGTTTGACAGGTTCCGCGAGAGTATCGAGGGCGGGATGGAGATCAGTGTTCCCCGCTATCTCTCCGAAGATTTCCGGACCATGATCGGGCCACTGCGCAAACTCTGCGATAAAGGGGCCGTGACCACTCTTGTCAGGATCGGGAGCGAAGAGATCGGGTACAAGCCCAAGCCGGTTGTCAACACGCTCTCCTGGGTGGAAAAATACCGCAAACTGGCGGAGTCGAGCTTCAAGGACCATCTTGAACGGAACATCATCCTCCTCAGGGAGGAGCAGACGTCGGCCCAGGTCGGCGATCTTTTTGAAGGCTACAGGCCGTTCACATGGCTTCCGCTCCTCAATCGTGATACCAATGACCGCTTGAAGCGTGCGGGTGGTCCGCAATTTGCGAGCGTTTTTTTGTTCAACCTTGTCTGGAACTTTTTAGACAGGATATATATCGAACGCTTCAAGCGCAGCGTGAACAGCGTCGTTGTGGAAGGCGAGTTCCGCAAAAAGGAGATTGCTGCCGATTTTGCCAACACGTATTATGCACTCGATGACTTTTATGAGCGAATGAAGCAGATGCTCGAGCGACTGACCCCCGAATCGTCCATCGCTATCCGGATCAATGGGTATGTCGAGGGCAAGATGGAGAACCCGATTGCCGCCAAAAAATTCGAGGCCGATCTTGAGGATCTGGATGCCGAGCTTTCGGAGATGGCAGAGCATGCCGGAATCCAGCTGATGAAGATGCACCGCCACATGGATTCCATTCTCCGGGATTTCAAGGGGTTGCGTGCCCTTGACCTGATCAATGCCAAGGCCATCGGAGGTGTCTCGAACAGGAATCTGATGTTTGTTTATGACAAACTGGTAGTATCTTTCAAAAAGCTCGAAACGATTCTCGGGCATTTCATCGTTGTCAGGGAACAGATTCCCGGATCCGGAGTTCCACAGGCATGAGTTCATCCCGTCTTCGTCTGGTTTTTATCGGAATTGTATCGGCCATTTTTTTGACCATGCTGGTTGCCTGGGGGAGTGCTGTCGTTCCTTTTGTGATCGGCATCGTGATCGCGTACATTCTCGACCCCTTTGTAGTCTTTCTCCAGCGTCGGCTTCATCTGCCCAGGACGCTTGCGGTCCTGTTTGTCTTTCTGTTGTTTCTCGTTGTCTTCGTTCTCCTGATCGCCTTCCTCTATCCGATGCTGGCCAATGGTGTTTCATCAATAACCAGGACGGTTGCCGATAACGAAGCAAAAATCACGCTTTTCCTCAAGGATGCTGAAAACTGGATCGAACAGCTCGATCTTCCGTTCGCGATCGACAGTGGCAAAATGATCACAAGCATGTTCGCCGAGGCAGAGACCTTTATCAAGCATTTTTTCGGAGAACTCTCTTCCTTTGCCATCTCGATTGTAGGCAGCCTTCCGCTCCTGATCCTGATTCCCCTGATCATTTTTTACCTTCTCAAGGACAAAGAGAAGATTTTTGATGTTCTCAAGAAGTACACAAGGGATGACAACGAGGCCCGGATCCGGATTGTGTTTGACGAAGTCAACACCAGACTCGGGGGATATGTCAAAGGGCAGTTCTTCCTCTCCGGGATTGTGGCCATCATCACCACGGTTGCCATGCTGCTCTTCGGGGTGCCATATGCCGTCCTGATCGGTCTGGCCAACGGTGTTCTCAACATCATCCCCTATTTCGGGCCTGTCATCGGAGCCGTGCCGGCGATCATCCTCGAGCTTGTCAGCTTTACATCGACCGGACATTTTCTCGGGGTTGTCTTCTTCTTTGTCATCATGAACATTCTTGTTTCGACAATACTCTCGCCCAAGATCTTTGCCCATGCAACAAACCTCCATCCCCTGGTTGTTCTCCTCGCACTCTTTGTCGGGTCGACTGCCATGGGCATGATGGGGATGATCGTTGCCATTCCGGTGGCTATCATCCTTCAGACATTGATCCGCATCGTCTTTGATACCTATATCAAGGAAATCTGAGACTATTCGGCAATCAGGTTTTTCAATTCGGGTTCAAGACGGCCCCAGGCAACTTCGAGGTTGTGCAGCGTTTGCTCGAGCACAGCCGCCTCGGCTCCGGCCCGGGACTGTTCCTCAAGAAGCTTTGCCAACCCGAAGACTTCATCTGCCCGCAGGTTTCCGCTCGCGCCTTTCAGACGGTGCGCCTGTCGGGTCAGAACTTCAAGGTCACGGTGTGCGATCGCAACGCGGATCGGCCCGATGTAGTCCTCCCAGGTCTTGACGAACATGGAGACGATAGCGCTGATGGCCGTCCGGTCGTTGTGCAGGAGGGCCGAAAGGGATGCGCTGTCAAAGATGGTGGCCGGGTTCTCCGGAACAGCAGGTTGTCCGATGCCTGCATCGTTCACAATCATGGCGTGTTCTCCGGTATGTTTTTCGATCGAGGCAGTCAACTGGTCCGGTCTGAATGGCTTGGTGACAAAATCATCCATTCCGGCATCAAGGCAGCGGTTCTCTTCTCCCTGGATCGCATCAGCGGTCAATGCGATGATCGGAATCCGCTTTCGCCCTGTCTTTTCTTCAAACTGCCGGATGGCCCGGGCCGCCTCCCTGCCGTCCAGGCGGGGCATGTGGATGTCCATGAAGATCAGGTCGAAGGATGCTTCGCAGGCGATTCGAACGGCCTCCTCCCCGTTGGCAGCCGGAGTCACCCGGCAGTTGCAGGCCTCGAGATTTCCCCTGGCTACGAGGAGGTTGATATCGTTGTCTTCGGCGAGGAGAACCGAGATCTGGCGGGAGAAGCGTTTCTTCCCGGGGATATCCTGCCCGTGCCGCACGCTCCGAGCATCAATCATCTCGTTGTCCGGACTTTTTCCGGCAGCCTTGAGCGGAAGCCGCAGCGTAAAGGTGCTTCCCTTCCCTTTCGTGCTCTCGACAAGGATCTGTCCATGCATCATCGCGGCCAGTCGCTTGCTGATGGCCAGGCCCAATCCGCTTCCCCCATACTGGCGTGTTGTCGAGGTGTCCTCTTGCGAAAAGCTCTCGAAGATCGAGTGAAGTTTTTCCTGTTCGATTCCGATCCCGGTATCCTGCACCAAGAAATCCGTCATCCCGGCCGGGCCGGGTCTCACTTTCAGGGTAATGTTTCCCTCGGTCGTGAACTTGACCGAGTTTCCGAGAAAATTGACCAGGATCTGGCGCAAGCGGACAGGGTCTCCATGGGTATGGCGCGGCAATTCCGGCGAGATGATGTATTCGGTAATCAGCCCTTTTTCGGATGCTTTCGACGAAATGATCCGCATGGCGTTCTGGACAATCTCGTGCAGATCGAAGGGAATCTCCTCCAGTTCGATTTTTCCGGATTCGATTCTTGAAAAATCCAGGATGTCATTGATCACGTCCAGGAGGGACCAGGCCGAGATCCGGATACTGTCGAGATATTGGCGCTGTTGTGCGTCCAGGTTGGTGGTCGTCATCAGGTCCGAGAGCCCGATGATACCGTTGAGCGGTGTCCGGATCTCGTGGCTCATATGGGCCAGAAATTCACTCTTGGCACGGCTCGCAGCCTCGGCGGATTCCTTGGCGAGTTTCATGTCCGCTTCGGCGGCCCGGCGGGCGGAGATGTCATGATAGGTGGCTATGATCACCCGGCGACCGTCGTACTCCGTTTGATTGGCCGAGACGATGGCCCAAAAGGTGTTGCCCTTTGTGGTCTTCAGGATGGCTTCGATATTCCGGATCTGTCCATTTGCGCGCAGCATTCCGTCCAGTTCGTCAAAGGTCTCACCGGATTCGTAGAGGGAACGGATGTTTTTTCCGACAAGTTCGAGCGGGTTGGTTTCGAAGGCTGTCAATGCCTGGTTGTTCCCGAAGAGGATGGTTCCGTCCATGTCGCGCAGGAGGACTGGGAAGGGTGCGTTGTCAACGAGGAGGCGGAAGCGGACCTCGCGGGCTTTGAGCATGGATTCGGCCCGTTTCCGGTCACTGATGTCCTGGTTGGTCCCGACCATGCGGACCGGATTTCCAAGGCTGTCCCGGATAATGATTCCCCGGGCTTCGATATCAATCCGCCTCCCGTTCGGGTGCTGGATCGTGAACTCACCAGAATACTCCGAATCGCTTTCAATCGCGTTCTGGATGGCCCGGATGGTCCGTGCTGCGTTTTCGCCCGGGATGCGGGATTTCCAGATCGCCATCAGATCCTCGTCAAGGCTCTCCAGTCCGTAGAGACGCATTAGGCGTTCATCATAGTTGATCTTCCCCGAAGCAATATCCAGATCCCAGATGGCTACACCGGTTGCCTCGCTGGCCAGGGTCAGGCGCTCGGCCAGGCGCTCGATCCGGTTTTCGTTGGCTCTCCGCGAGGTAATATCTTCTGCTGAGCAGATGACATACTCGACGGTGCGTTCATGTCCGATACGGGGGATACGCGTAATGCCGAGGAGCCGGGGTGAGTGACCTGGCAGCGCGTGCCATTCCTCACGGTACGTTCGTCGACCGCCGGCAAAGGCCTCAATATTTCCGTCGATGAAGGTCCGGGCACTTTCCCCAGGGACGAGATCTCTGACCGATTTCCCGTCCAGGGACTCACCGAGGAGTCCCAGAAAGAGTCTGTGTGAGCGATTGGCTGAACCACCATACGTCTCGCTGTCCTTCATGTACCAGATCTGTGTTTCGATGTTTTCGGAGAGGAGCAGGAGTTCTTCCGTTTTCTGCCGGAGTTCCAGGGTCCGTAGTACCACCGTCTGCTCGGCCCGTATGCGTTCTGTCAGGAGATGCCAGGCAAAGAAGCTCAGCAGGAGAGTGAGCAGGATCCCGATGATCGTCACCATGACAGCCGGCGATGAAGCATGGGCTGCAAGGAAGCCTTTGCCGGCGGAACAGATGATGGCATAACTCCGGCCAAACACAAAGACCGGCGTGACGTAGGAGGGGTAGAGTTCGGCGGAAGACAGGAGTGTGGCCGGGCGGAGATTGTGGTACTCGGGAAGATCCGGCCAGGAGGCGACAAGACGAGGTGCCCCGCTTGCCGAGAGGTCGACGAAATGGACGGGAATCTGTATCTGATCATGGTCAACCGTGGTGAGTGATTCACGGAGAAGTTCCACCGGTGAAAGTGCTGCGACCAGATAGTCGGTCTTTCCAAGTGCCCGGGTCTTTGCCGGATGGAAGACAAAGATGTTGAAGTCGGGGTTTTCGATGGGGACAAAGAGCCTGGAGGGTTCGGTTGCTGTCTGGAGGCTGGTCGCGGCCGAGATCTGCATGGCCTCATCCGCAAGGATGTCCGTTCCCAAGTCCAGGCCATGCAGGTGGAGAGTGTCGTCACCAGGTGACACGTAGTGAGCCGGCCAGTATTCACGGCGGAGGCCAGCCGAAAACATCTCATGCCGGTCATTCCGTTCCTTGAAAGAGTAGTCCTGAAGCCCTGCGGCTCGCCCGTCTGCTTCGAAGCTGGCCCGTTCTTCCCGGGATACATGGGGCGCCCAGATCAGATAGCGGAAGCTCTTGCTTCTTGTGATCAGTGGACTGGCAAATGCGGAAAAATCCTGACGACTGACGGTTTTACTGCTCGAGAAAAAGCGCTCGAGGGCCTCAAGATCATGTGCCCGTTGCAGAATCGTGTCATGGATCAGCCGGGTCCGGTAGGCCGAGAGATGGTACAGCATGTCCCGGGTCTCGCGATCAGCCGCTTTTTGGGTGAGGATGGCCGTCACGATGGTCAGGACTGTGCCGAGGGCGGCGATCAGCCAGATCTCTGTGTGTCGGGCACCGGTTGAAAAGCGTGTCTGCCTGGAGCGATACCCGAGGGCGACGAAACCGGCCAAGAGGATGGTACAGGCCGCGAACCCGAGGACAAGGGGGAGGAGTCTTGCGGTAACGACCGTACTTGAACGGAGATGATATTCGCGTGAAAGTTCGATGATCGCGATAACGGTCTGTGTTCTCGGGTTGATGACCGGTGCCCAGATGATGTCGTGCCGGTGTCCTCCTTCATCCACGGTCGCGCAGGTGGTTGTCCGGCTGCTCCATGCTTGCCAGAATCCGCGGGGAATGGTGGTACGGGTCGATCCGCTGGCCGGGACAGGCTCTCCATCAATGGCTGCCCCGGGGCCATGGATGACAGTCGTTTCGATCATTGTTGTCAGGATCGCTCTCGTGTATCCCGGTGGTTGACGGATCAGGAGTTCGAGATGGCGGGCGAGCCGGTTGTAAACCGGGGTTGAAGCGTCTTTTCCTGTGAATGAGAGCTGGAGGATGTAACTGGATGGAAGCATTGCTGCGATTGCCTGACCGTGGTTGCGCAGGGTCTGGAGTTGGCGTTCCCCTTCCATGGATCCCAGAATCTCTGCCGTACACCAGGATCCTGCAAGAATTCCAAGCAGCAGGGATGCCCGCAGGAGCAGTCTGCGGGAGAATGGTCCTTGTTTTTCGGATTGGTCCGAGAGCTTGGCGTCGATTCGCCGGATCAGCAATACAATCCCCAGGGCTATCCCCATCCGCAGGACGAGGACCAGGACTGCGACGGCATCTGCCTGTCCGGAGGGGGCGAGATTGTATCCGGACAACGCCGGGATAAGCCAGGTCAGAACGAGGACGGGGAGCAGAATGCCGAGTAACTTGAGGCTCTGCCCGATGCCCCAGCGCGCGATACGTGCTTCTTTGGACAGGGTTCGTGCAACGAGGAATGCGGCCGGGAAAGCGACAATCAGGGTGATTGCGATCTGGAGTGCCGCCAAACCCTCAAGGCCGAAGCTCAAAGCGAGCGGGGCTGGTACCCAGTAGACAGGGAGGGGAAGTGCGGAGTGTTGGGCTGCGAGAGTCCGCCTGGCCGATTCCAGGAGGGACTGCCATGCAGCCAGTGAGATCAGGATCCGCAGCACGGAAAAAAATGTGGAGTCGCCCAATGCCGGAGTCAGGGCAGAGAGGAGGGACTCCAATCCGTGCAAGACAAAGGAGAGAAAGAGCGGTTGCCAGGAGAATGCGGGATAGCGTGTCCAGATGCCATGGGAAGACGCGATAGAGCAAAAAGCAAGGCCGAGAAGGATATGGATGAAATCCGTTAGCATGGGCACTGTCCCCGGATGTGTTCGGCTTGCCTGGTACGATCTCTTTGTACCATGGTTCAGGCTGAAACGCAAGTGCGTCCCGGGAAATCTGTCACGGCACACCGAAGAATTTCCTTGCTGTGTTCAGCCCATTTCCGGAAAGTCGGAGTGGTCCGCGCGAGCCTCCCAAGGCGGACGTGGAGGGACGGGAATCCGGAATCGCACCACAATTCTGTAATACATGGGCATGAAAGGCGTGATTGCAAATTCGGACCGGCTTTGTGAGTATATTTTTGTGGAGACGAAGGCAAGGATGGCGTCATGGTTCCCGGCTTTTTCGGACTGGACATGGATTTGACACTGCTGGATGCGGTTGATAGCGAGTTCCTTGGACTCAATCTCAGCCTGATCCTGCGTTCCTTCCCCCTTCTGCTGCAGGGTTCCCTCATCACAATCGAGATTACCGCGCTCTCCGTGGGCTTCGGCCTGATCATCGGAATGTTCGTCGGTATCGGGCGACTGGCACACAATCCGGTCGCCCGCATTCTCTCCGGGATCTATGTCAATTTTTTGCGGGGGACCCCGCTCCTCGTCCAGATCTTCATCATCTACTTTCTGCTTCCGATCGCCCTCGGACAACGGGTTGACCCCTTTGTGGCGGCGGTGACGGCCTGTTCCATCAACAGTGGCGCCTATATCGCCGAGATTTTCAGGGCCGGGATCCAGTCCATCGACAAGGGCCAGATGGAGGCCGGGCGATCCCTCGGGATGAGTTGGTCCCTCACCATGCGGACGGTCATTCTTCCCCAGGCCTTCAGGCGGATCGTTCCTCCGTTGGGGAACGAGTTCATCGCCATGCTCAAGGACTCCTCCCTGGTCTCCGTGATCGGGTTCGAGGAACTCACCCGGCGGGGGCAGTTGATCATCTCGACAACCTATGGGACCTTCGAGATCTGGTTCAGTGTGGCCGTGATCTATCTCGTCCTCACCTTCAGCATCTCCCGTCTTGTCAAGTACCTCGAGAGGAGGCTGACCCCGGGATGATCCACATCCATGATCTCCACAAGCGTTTTGGCCATCTCGAGGTCCTGAAGGGCGTCGATTTTCACGTTGAACCATCCGAGGTGGTGGTCGTGATCGGTCCGTCCGGTTCCGGGAAGAGCACACTCCTGCGCTGCATCAACCATCTCGAGGTCCCGACCAAGGGAGAGGTCGTCGTGGACGGGATTCCCTTGACCAGTGCCGAAAACATCAACCGTGTCCGGGCCGAGGTCGGGATGGTTTTCCAGCGTTTCAATCTTTTCCCGCACATGCGGGTTGTCGACAATATCACCCTGGCGCCGATCCGGGTGCGTGGACTCTCTCCCGAGGAGGCCGGGGAGCGTGCCCGTGTCCTTCTCGACAAGGTCGGGCTGGGCGACAAGATCCGGGCTTGGCCGGACCAGCTTTCGGGCGGGCAACAGCAGCGGGTGGCCATCGCCCGGGCTCTCGCCATGCAGCCCAAGGTTATGCTCTTTGACGAAGCGACTTCGGCACTCGATCCGGAGATGACCAAGGAAGTCCTCGGTGTGATGAAGGATCTTGCCCGCGAAGGCATGACCATGGTGGTCGTCACGCACGAGATGGGGTTTGCACGGGAAGTCGGTCATCGTGTTCTCTTTATGGATGATGGCCGGGTTGTGGAAGAAGGCGTACCAGGGCAGATCTTTGATGCCCCGGTTCACGAGCGGACACGGGCCTTTCTCTCCAAAGTGTTGTGATGGAGGGATGGCCTTTTTTTGGGGAACAACCTCATGTCCGGACAGGGCCGGGGATCCTTGGAGTGTTTCTGTCCCGCGCAGCGTGCGTGCGGACTGAGTGACCGGAAAGGCGGTAGGGATGACGCAGGCTCGGGGAAATGGTGCCAGCGGTATCGATGAAGTCATCCATCTCCTGCTGCAGAGGGGAGAGCCGGGCCGGCTTGTCAAGGAAGAGGCGGATGCGCTTCGGGCGCGGACCTTTGGCGACAGCGTCCACCTCCGGGGCATTATCGAGATTTCCAACCGTTGTTCCAAAAATTGTGCCTACTGCGGGATCCGCGCGGGGAACAGCGCGGTCCAGCGCTACACCATGGCCGAGGACGAGATCGTCGCCGCTGCCCGGGCCGCAGCCCTGGGGGGCTGTCAAACCATAGTGCTCCAATCCGGGGAACCGCCGGCGATGGGAGATGCCGCGCTGGAGCGCGTCATCGGCCGGATCGACCAGGAATGCGGTGTGGCGATCACGGTTTCCTGCGGGGTGCGGCCGGAAGAGGTCTACGCGGCCTGGCGAGCGGCCGGGATGCGGCGCTATCTCCTGCGGTTCGAGACCAGTGATCCGGACCTCTTTACCCGCTTGCATCCGGATGCAACACTGACGGAGCGGCTGGCCGCATTGGAGACCCTGCGCGGTCTTGGGGTGCAGGTCGGGAGCGGCTTCTTGATCGGTGTTCCCGGCGAAGAGGTCGAAACGCTGGCCCGGAATATCCTGCTCTGCCGGGATCTCGACCTCGACATGATCGGAGTCGGACCTTTTATCGCGCACGGGGGGACACCGCTGGCGGGGGTTCCCAACCGATGGGCCGATGATCCCGAGATGTACTTCATGGTGGTCGCTGTGTTGCGCCTGGTGCAGGAGCGGGCCCATATCCCGGCGACGACAGCCTACGATGCGCTCTTTCCCCGGGATGGGCGGGAACGCCTGCTCCGGTGTGGAGCCAATGTCTTTATGCCCAATGTCACGCCGCAACCGTATCGGGCTGCCTATCAACTCTATCCCGGAAAGCCCTGCACTGACGAAGCGAGCGGGGCCTGTCTGGGCTGCGCCAGATTGCGTATCGAAGCGCTGGGGCTGCGGATAGCTGAAGGAGCCGGCGATGCCGTGACTGGTGGGCATGAATGGAGATCTTGACGACCCTTTACGGGGACGGCTATGGTATTGGTGCGGGTGTCCCCGGTACCGTGTGCAATGAAAGGGGTGTGCTTCGGTATGAGTGTAATTGAAACCTTGTTGCAGATTCTCGGAAGTCTCGGACTCTTCATCTACGGTATGAAGGTGATGAGTGACGGGATCCAGAAGGCCGCCGGGGAGAAGCTGCAAAAAACCCTCGGATTGATGACGAAAAACCGGGTTTCGGCGTTGTGTACCGGGCTGGGTGTGACGACGGTCATCCAGTCCTCGTCTGCTACGACGGTCATGGTTGTCAGCTTCGTCAGTGCCGGGATGCTGACACTGGTCCAGGCCGTCGGAGTGATCATGGGCGCCAATATCGGGACAACGGTCACGGGCTGGATTGTGGCCATCTTCGGTTTCAAAATGAAGATCGCCGCTCTGGCGCTGCCCGCCATCGGACTCGGTCTCCCCCTCCTGTTTATCAAAAAGCTCAAGAAAGAAAATTTCGGCGAATTTCTGATCGGGTTTGGTCTTCTGTTTTTGGGACTTTCGTATCTCAAGGACAGCATGCCGGATATCCAGAGCAATCCCGAGATTCTCGAGCTGGTCAAGGTGTTTTCCGGTTCCGGAATTCTGTCGCATCTCGCCTTTGTCGTCATTGGTGCGGTCATGACGGTGGTCGTCCAGTCCTCCAGCGCAACCGTGGCCATTACCCAGACGATGGCATTCCAGGGCTGGATCGATTTTCCGTCGGCGGCCGCCATTGTTCTGGGTGAAAACATCGGGACGACCATTACGGCGCAGCTGGCCTCCATCGGGACACCGCTTGACGCCAGGCGGGCGGCCATGGCGCACACCATGTTCAACGTCTTTGGCGTGATCTGGGTGACGGCTGTCTTTCCGGTATTCATCCGGATGGTGGACAGCATGGTTCCCGGGACACTTTTCGGGACAATCATGGATACGAGTATTACCGGTGGCGCTGCCGTCTTCCACAACTATCTCGGGCCAGTGACTGACGGGGTCGGTCTGGCGACCGGGATTGCCCTCTTCCACACCATGTTCAATGTGACAAACACTTTCGTGATGATCTGGTTCGTCCCCCAGTTCACCTATCTTGTCATGAAGCTGGTCCGCGGAAAGCGTGAACCGGTCGAGGATGGGGTCTACAAGCTCAAATTCCTGACAGCCTCCCTGCAGGATACTCCCGAGATGAATATTGCCCAGGCCCGCAAGGAAGTGCAGAAGATGGCCGGGATCGTGGTGGAGATGTTTACCCGCTTCTCGGAGATCATGCATAACCGGGAGACCGAATTCGAAGAGGATGTCAAGCGGTTTGCCGAAAAAGAGGAGCTGACCGACCAGATGCAGTCCGAGATCTCGCGCTTCCTTGGCGAGTGCTCCCGGTACAATATCAGTGACAACAGCGCATCGGATGTGGCTGCCCTGATCCGCATCACCGACGAGCTTGAGAGCATTGCGGATTCCTGCTATCGCCTGATCCTGCTCGCCAAAAAACGAGGTGAAAAGAAATACGAGTATGCCAAGGGTGTTGTCGAGGAGACCAAGCCCTATACCGATCTTGTCCGCGAGTTCCTGGCCTTCATCAACAGGCATCTCGGCTCGAGCATGACCCAAAGCGAACTGGACAAGGCGGCCGACATGGAGGCCCGGATCGACGAGTACCGGAATGCCTTCAAAAAAGCGGCCCGGAAACGGATCGAACACGGTGCGAGTGTCCGCGGAGAGATCCTCTTTATCGACAAGCTGCAGCAGATGGAACACATCGGGGATTTTGCGTTCAATATTGCCCGCGCCTTGTCGTCCATGAATCATGAGCATTGAGGGGTGGAAACAAGGAGAAGAGCATGGTACGGACCGGATGTGCTTTGACAGGGATTTTGGCGGGCCTGATTCTGGCAGCCTGTACCGGAGGGCCGGAGTACAAGGGCGATCTCCGGGACATTACCGATGTCCCCAGAACGGTGGTCGAACGGGAACAGCGGCTCCTCGAAGAACGGGTGAACGGGTGGGCAAGGAGTCTCGACTCCTTGCAGCGGGATAACAAGGTCCGGCAGCCAATCGAGGACAACCGGACATCGAATGTTGCCGGATGGGTCGACAGCGGACGATGGGTGCTCGCGATGTTCGAAGCCAAACTCGCGGGCGGTCCCGCAACCGTCAGTTTTACCCGCAAGGAGTGGGGAGCCGCGGAGGATGTTTACTGCCGGCTTGTCCGCGAGTGAGGGCCGTCAACGGAATCTGAAGGATTCCGCGATCCGGGAGCCGTCCTCGAACGATCGGACCGGACCTTGTGTGGCCGTGATTTCAAGCAGGACAACCCTGTTTCCCTGCTGGAAGGCAAAAGCCCGCAGGGATGCCGGTTTCCCGTTCCGGTTGACGCTGAGGTGGACGGTGGCGACTGATGAAGCGCGAAACCTGCGGGCGAGATGGATTCCGCGATCCTCGACAGCTTTGGTGACGGCCAGATGTGGCGTGCGGGTTTTCCAGGCGGAGAGAAATTCATCGGCATCGAGATCCGAAGAGAGTTCCGAGATGACGGCGGTCGCGGTTCCATCTGGCGCGATCCAGGCGGATTTGGTGCCCGGGGGAGTCTGTGTTGCGAGCCAGTCCGAAGGGACGAGGACGTCCCAGGGGGCTGGCCCGGATGAGCAGGCGCTGATGACGGCAAAAGCGATCAGGGTGGGTAGGATACGCGGCATGGGTGTTCCTCCTCGTTGTCTGGATGCAGTCTAGCACGGGATCCACGTCCGGGAATGCCGAATTTTATCAGGGTTTTGCAGACACCGGCACGGGATTCCGGGCGCGTGACTGTGATTTCAGAGATGTTTGCCAAGGGGGGTAGGGTATGGCTGTCTGGAAAAAAGAATTTACGCTGGAGGGATTGGCTGAAACAGCTGGGGGAACCATGACCGGCCATATCGGGATCGAATTTACCGATTTTGGTGACGACTGGCTCGAAGCTCGCATGCCGGTAGACGAGCGCACGGTCCAATATATGGGAATCCTGCACGGCGGGGCGGCCGCCGCCCTGGCCGAAACCGTCGCGAGCTATGCGGCCAACCTGGCGCTCGCGGAGGGGTGCGCTGTCGGATTGGAACTCAATATCAGCCATATCCGCGCCGTGCGCTCGGGGTATATTCTTTCCAGAGCGCGGGCCGCCCACATCGGACAGAGCGTCCAGGTCTGGGAGATCGAAAACAGTCGCGAGAGTGACGGAAAGCCGGTCTCCCGTGCCCGGCTGACAATGATGAATCTTTCCGCGTCAGACTGAAAGCGCCGGGTGTTCAGGAATCAGGACCAGAAAACTTGTACCCTCATCGGGGCTTGAGGTAAAGCTGATCGAGCCTCCGTGACGGGTGACGATTTCCCGCGTAATTGCCAACCCGAGACCGGTCCCGCTGTGTTCGGGTTTGGTTGTGTAAAATGGTTTGAAGATGTGGGGAGCAATATGATGCGGGATTCCGTGCCCGGTATCACTGACACGGAGCAGGATCTCCGCTGTTGTGGCCGACCGCTCCAGGGCGATTTCGATCGATTTGTTTTCATGAGACTCAGGATAGCGTTCATTCAGGGCATCACGGGCATTGCAGAGGAGGTTGAGGATCACCTGACGAATCTCGCCCGGGTGGCACTGAGCAAGGGCGGACTGATCGAGGCCTGAGACACGCAGGCTGATTCCCTGTTTTTCAAAGAGGCGTTCGGTGAGTGAGACTGCGTCCCGGACAATGGAAGTCAGATCACATATCTCAACGGCGGAATGGGTACTCCGGGTGAAATCCAGGAGGTTATGCGAAATTTTTGCGATGCGTTCTCCTTCAGTGATGATTTCGTTAGCCAGGTCGCGCAGTCCGGCATCCTGGCTACGATCCGCAATCACCTGGGCGAGATTGATCATTGACATGAGCGGGTTGTTGATTTCATGGGCAACCGCACCAGCCATGGTCCCGATGGACGCCAGACGTTGGGCCCGGGTGAGCGTCTCCCGCAAGCGACGGTTGTTGCGAAACAGCCGCCAGCCAAGGAATAGCAGCAATCCCGGGATAGCTAGTGCAAGCCAGAACGTCAGATCTTGGTGCGTTGAGGTAGGTTCACTGGCAGACAGGCTGAGCGGGAAAAGCTGAAGAGCAATGTAACTTACTATAATATAACAAGAAATGCGGGGGGTAGATGCATAGTATCCGCCTCATTCCAGTGTGTGCCCATCAAAGTATGAATCACAATATGATATTTGTCAAATTCAAAGAACCCTGCATTCTGAACAATTACGTCTAGAATTGGCACAATCTGCCAGCCATGACGCAGGCGAATTTTATCTTGATTTTCGACCGTGTTTGCACGCTAATAGAAGAAGCAGATTCTTGTTGGGTCAGGGGGGTATCATGTTTGCATCAAAAGGGTTGCGGACACGCATTCTGGTTCCGTCAGGTGTCGTCATTGTCCTGGTGTTTGTTCTCTCGTTCGGATTCATACTGCTCCGGTCACGGGCGCAGGCTGTCGAGGGTGCGGAAGCCCTGCTGATGGCAACGGCCAAACAGTACGCCCGGATTGCAGGTTCGACGCTTGAACCGGCTCTGCATGCTGCCGAGGCCAATGCCGCCTTCTACTCCGGTCTCCTTAAAAACCGTAGCTGGCTTTCGAGGAGCCAGATCGTCACCCTCCTCAAGGAGCAGCTCTCGGGGGATGCGTTTTACGGTGCCTGGATCGTTTTTGACCGCAACCAGTATGATGCGCAGGATGACAAATACGCCACTGATCCCATGTTTACGACCAGTCAGGGTCAATTCTCGCCCTTCTGGACCAAAAAGGACGGGACATACACCTATACATCGATCAGCGATTATTCGGACAGATCCAAGCCCGAAAACGAGTTCTACTGGTTGTCCAAGGATTCCGGGAAGCCGGCCGCGACCAACCCGTATGCTGACCCGGATGCTGCCGGTATCCTGATGACCAGCCTCGTAGCCCCGATCCGCAATCCGGAGGGCGGGATTGTCGGTGTGACAGGGATTGACATGGTGCTTGTGGTGCTCAAGTCCATTCTCAACGAGGTGCGACCTCTTGGTCGTGGACGGGTGGCCTTGATTGCGGCCAACGGAACCTGGGTCACACACCCGGATGAAAAATTGTTGGCAAAAGATATCGGAACAAATGCATCCTGGACGCAGGTCAAAAAAGCGGTTCAGACCGGGACTCCTGTCTTCCGTGAGGAAGACTCGGACATCCTTGGCGAACCGGCATTCAGGATCGTGGTTCCGGTCACGATCGGGAATGCCCCGCAACGCTGGGGGCTTTTGGTGGATGCGCCGGCAAGCGTGGTCCTGGCGGATGTACGGGAACTTCTTGTGATCAGTCTTTCGATTGCGGCGGGCATGCTCATAGTCCTCATGTTCCTGCTTCTTCTTGTTGTCCGCCAGACGGTCAAGCCTCTGGTGGTCATTGCCGAGAGAATCCGGGATGCGGCCCGCCAGGTGGATGCGGCCTCGAGTCAGGTGGCACAGGCCAGCCAGGGTCTGGCACAGGGCGCCGGAAGCCAGGCGGCGGCTCTCGAAGAGACAACGGCGTCACTGACCGATTTGACAAACAGCAGCCGGGAGGTCACCGGACTGACCGAGGGTGCGTCGGAACTGATGAACACCAATATTGAACTCTCGGGGACTGCCCTCAAAAATCTCGTTTCCCTGACCGCGAGCATGGAAGAAATCGAAAGCGACAGTGACAAGATCGGGCGGATCATCAAGACGATCGACGAGATTGCGTTCCAGACCAACCTCCTCGCATTGAATGCGGCGATTGAAGCTGCCAGGGCCGGGACAGCCGGTGCCGGGTTCGCCGTTGTGGCCGACGAGGTTCGCAGCCTAGCCCTGCGGACGACAGAGGCGGCCCATGATACTCAGGAACTTTTGGACGGGACGGTGAGCAGGGTGTCCGGAGCCGCACAGGCCATCCGAAACATGAACAACCAGTTTTCCGGGATTGTGGAGAGTGCGACCGTCATCGGGGAGAAGACACAGGCCATCACTGAAGCCAGCCGCGAAGAGGCCGTCCGGGTTTCCCACATCGCGGGTGCAGCAAGCGATATTGAAAAAGTGACCCAGCAGGTGGCGGGTACAGCCGAAGAGACATCGGCAACAGCGGAGGAACTCTCGGCGCATGCCAGCGTCCTCTCGGAGATGGCCTTGAACCTTACGCAGACGGTTTTGGGGCGGGGTGCGATCTCGGATGAAGGTTGAAGACGGGGTTGACGCGTGGTTTCAATCTTCTTGACAGAGGGTAAAGTCCATGACTATGCTACACGAGTCATTATTTGACGCATATCGATACGAGGTGAAGGCATGGCAACACCGGTAAAACCGCTCACAAAAAGCGAGATCATCGCTGAACTCGCCGAGCATAACGGCATGACGAAAAAGCAGGTCGTGGCGTTTCTTGAATCGCTCAACGATCTTGCATATCGTGAAGCCAAAAAGAAGGAGAAATTCCTCCTTCCCGGATTCGGTTTCCTCAAGCTGGTCAAACGTCCGGCACGGACAGGTCGCAATCCTGCCACCGGCGAGACGATCAAGATTCCGGCAAAAAAGGTTGTCAAGTTTACGCTGGCAAAGGCCTGCAAGGATGCCATTCTTCCTCCGGCACCCAAAAAATGAACCCGATGGTTTGAGATCACCGGCCCTGCAGGTTCTCCCTGCGGGGTATTTTTTTTGGTGAACAGTACTCGATCCTGCCATGGGCAGTGGCAGCCGTGCAAGGGGGGGATATGGTTTGGCCAGGAAACCGGATATGCTTTGTCTTTGTCGACGGAATCGGGCTGGCCCCTACAGCCCCGACCAATCCGTTCTCGGGCGGGACGATGGACGGACTCGAAAAATTGATCGGGAGACCGATTCTGGCCGGCCTGTCTGCCCGGCGGGCGGACTGCCTTGCCAGGGGGATCGACGCCACCATGGGGGTGCCCGGTCTTCCCCAGAGTGCCACCGGGCAGACGGCGCTCTTTACCGGAGTGAATGCGGCGCGTCTTTGCGAGGGACACATGCCGGCTTTTCCGGGCAGGACCCTGACGGCGGTCATCAACCAGGACAATATCCTCAAGCGCGCCGCTTTGGCCGGGATCCCGGTCACGTTTGCCAATGCCTATTCGCAGGAGTATTTTGCCGAGATTGCCGGTGACTCACGGGCACCGTCCGCCACAACCCTCTCGGTGATGGCGGCCGGGTTCCCTTTCAGGATGCTGGAGGATCTTGTGGCCGGTCGTGCCGTGTACTGGGACATCACCCGGGCGATGGTCCAAACCCGGACTGGGCGTGAGGATGTTCCTCAAACAGAACCGGAAGAGGCAGCGCGGCATCTCGCGGAGATTGCGCGCGATCACGGGTTGGTCCTCTATGAAACCTTCATGACGGACATGCTCGGTCACAAGGCACAAGTCGGGGAAGCCAGGGATTTTTTATCGGTCCTCGACAGATTTCTCACGAGGCTGGCGGAGGCGGTGGTCGAGGATGGCGGTACCCTTGTCATCACCAGTGACCACGGGAACATAGAGGATTGTGCGACACGGGCCCATACCACCAATCCGGTTCCCCTGATCGTCTTTGGTCCGTTGGCGGGTGCCTTTGCCGAAGCACGATCCATCATGGATGTCCCGGGCTGTATCTGGCGCTGCATTGCCCGGGGGGCGGTCCGACAGGGACATCCAAAAACGGACTGTTGAGGTATGCAACAGAAGTGGTGTCGGTAAGATCGGAAAGATTGACAGCAAGGGGGATCAAAAAATGCGTGCAGGAATGTTGGTTGTTTTGCTTGGCGCGATGCTGGCGTGTACGGGGAACATGACGGGCGGGAAACCGGCTGTCACTCAGGGAACCGGGGAAGTCGGGAGGAACGAGAGCAGCGGCAATGTCTCGCTGACGCAGATCGAGCAGGATTTCATGCGTATCCTGCGGGCTGACCCGCGGCAGAAGCGGACCCGGTTGACACTCAATCCTGTTCTGCAGCGTGTGGCACGGGAACGGGCAAAAGACATGGCACAACGGAACTATTTTTCGCATACCAATCCCGACGGGGATGGGCCCAATATCCTGCTCAAACGTGCGGGATACCGTTTGCCCTCTTGGTGGGGTACGGCGCGGAATGCCAACAATATCGAGTCCATCAGCGGAGGGAGAAGCACGGCCCGGGCCGCCTATGATGGCTGGATGAATTCCCCGGGGCATAAAAAACACGTCCTGGCCGAAATCGGTTTTTATGCAGGCCAGACCGTCGTTGCGATCGGCCACTATTATGACGCCCGATCGACGTATCGTCACTACTGGGTCTTCCTGTCGGCTCCACCGGAGGAATGATGCTTTTGGTGTCCCGGTCGCTTGCGCTCCAGTCTTGTCCCTGACAGGACTGGAGTCCACAAGCGAAGTCCCCGCACGTCAGCGAAGGGGCTGATACAGGACGTATCGTCCTGAGCTGCGCCAGGGATGGCGCACATCAGCGAAGGGGAATGTCCGATGATTCAATATATTGTGTGTTCAATACTTTTCATCAGCGTATTCGACCCAGCCCCCCGCCTCTACCAGTGACCGGTCAAAGCCCTCAAGTTTGAAGGGAATTTCCGCTGTATCCGGTCCTGATGAAAAGGTCAAAACCGCCGGATTGGTGGAAACGCTGCATCTGGTTTCCTTGCCGGCGAATTTTTCAAAAAGCCCGGCGATGGAGTCCGGGGGCAGCTCGATGGCCAGCATTCCGCAGTTGTACATGTTTTGTCTGAAGATGCGCGCAAAGTTTTCGGCTACAACCACATGGATTCCGTTGACCTCGAGAGCCCAGGGTGCATGCTCGCGTGAACTCCCGCAACCGAAATTGGCCCGGGTCACGACGACACCACGATCTGCAATATCACGTTTCTGTGCAAAGCCCTCCAGTTTGAGGTCTTCAAGAAGATAGGGTGCGAGAGCTTCCTTTGATACCTCAGTCAGGTATTTTGCAGGGATGATCTCGTCGGTATTGATGTCAGAACGGTCCAAAAAAAGGACCCTGCCGCCAAATGTTTTCATGAGCTATGCTTCCTTTCCCGCCTGCGGCC
>DAIREN010000033.1:17980-21899 GCA_036795535.1 Spirochaetota bacterium | reverse complement strand
GTGGCGGGATGCGCTTCAACTGGGCGGGCAACAGGCCATCCAGTGACGATTACAACTCAAAGGGTGTCGCTGCTTTTGTAGGCGTCAGGTGGCGACTTGATCTCTGGCGCGTGACGACGGAGGTTGAGATGGCAAGGAGCGATCGCGAGGCTGTGGCACATGGGCTGCGGTTTGCCGAGGATCGCCTGCGTCATGATATAGACAAGGCCGTATCGGGCGTGCGCAAATCCGTGGATGTCTTGCAGCGGGTGCGCACTTCCCTCGCAGCCGCAAAAACCTATGTCCGGGTTGCGGCTGACAATTACGACCTTGGCCTCGGGACTTCACGGACAGTGGTCAACGGCCACAAAGCGCTTTACGAACTCCAGGCGGTCGAGCTCAGGCAGGAGCTGCAGGCGCACCTTGCCCTTGCCGAGCTTGCCCTTGTCCTTGGAGACATCAACAAGTACATGGAGTGGACCAAACATGAAAAAGTCATTCTCGAATAAAATCAGGATCGCTGTTTTTGCTGTATCCGGCTTGTGTGTGTTTTCCGCAACAGCGGCAGCCCAGGCGACTCCGCTGGCCGCCATCAGGGATTCCAATTCCCGCGTCAAGGCCATCCTTGATTCCAACAACGGAAAGATGAGCAGCGCGACTGAAGCCAGACTCAAGGCGATTATCTCACAGGCAACCGATTTTTCTGCGATGTCTGCAGCGGTCATGACGGCATTTCCTTCAAGCATGACAGCGGCGCAGCGCTCCGAATTCCGTACCGCCTTTGAAGAATTGCTGCTTCTCTCCTCGGTAAAAAAGATGGGCCGCTACCGCGCCGACAGGTTCGAATATGGCCAGCAGACCATCAACGGGAACCAGGCCGTCGTCAAGACTGTGGCTGTGTACACAAAAAAGGACGGCCGGGTTGACCGGGTGCGGCTGGACTACACGCTCTCGAACAGTTCCGGCCGCTGGATGATCGTCAATTATGCGATGGACGATGTTGACACGGTCCGGAATTATCAGCGGCAGTTCAGGATTCTTGTCCAACGCAGGGGCGTTGCGGGTACGATCCAGCACATCAAGAATCGTGTGGTCGAGTATCGCAACGAAGACTGAGCCCAGCGTGATTCGAGCGTCGTGTCCGTTGCCGGGACAAACGTTCGCCTTCGCGTTGCTCCGGGGACTGCCCCGCGTTGGCTTTTCCTTTGCGAACCCCGCTCGAGATGGCGGGGTTTTTGTATCTTGATACAGAATCATCCAAGGGAGCCGCTTGCAGGAAAAAGCGGCGGAAAGTGACAGGTGCATATGTACAGGTTTCTCGAGCGGGTCATGCTGGCGGTATGCCGGTTTTCTCTCAGGCATCCTCTGGTGGTGCTTCTCCTTGCGGCGCTGGTGACAATCCCGGCTTTTGTCGAGGTGCAGAAGATCACCATTGATCCCAATCTGGTCAGACTTCTGCCGGGACACAGCCGGGCATCGACCAACACGGTGGCCCTCTCCCCCGTTACCGGAGACGGCGGCTACTTTACCATGGTCCTTTCGTCTGATGATACCAATCGGCTGGTCCCGGCCGCGCAGGCGGCAGCCCGGGCGGTGCGCGGGCTGACCAATGTCCATACCGTTGAGTTTGAATGGCCGGTCGAGTTCTTCAAGAAGTTCCGCTACCTTTTGGTGCCCAATGACTATCTGAGCGACATCTACTCCAAAGTCCTCGGTTGGAAGTCCGAGCTCTCGCCGGCCGGAGTGAATCTCCTCGAGGAGAACAAATCAGCCGCAAAAGGGACAAGTGTCCAGAGTTCCGGAGAGGACAAACTCGAGGGCGATATCCGCCAGTTTGCCACGCTCTCGCGCTACCATTTCTCGGCCGACAAAAAAACACTCGGGATGATCATCCGCACCACCCGGGGAATCGATGATCTTCAGGGTGTTGTCCGTCTCTACAAAGATCTGACGAACGTTGCCCACAAGATCGAAACAACGCAAAAGGTGACTATCGGGATCGCCGGATCACACAGGAACAAGGTCGATGAATACAATGTCATCAATGATGATCTGGGGTTGGCGACCATCATTTCCGGCGGATTGATCCTGCTTGTGACGATCATCGGGTTCCGTTCCATACGGACGGCGATCCTGGTCCTGGTTCCCCTGCTCGCGGGCATGGTCTGGGGGTTTGGGCTGATTCCCGTCACGGTCAAGAGTCTCAACCTGATCACCTCATTCCTGATGCTGATTTTGACGGGTATGGGAATCGATTATGCGATCCATCTTGTCAAGCGGGTCGAGCAGGAGCTTGTGGACAAGCCCCTCTCAGCCGCGCTGGTTGATGCGTACCGGAATACCGGGCCTTCGGTGCTCGTCTCCGGGTTTACCACGGCCTTGGCCCTTTTTATTCTGGCTGTCTCGGATTTCCGGGGATTTTCGGAATTCGGAATCATTGCGGCCATGGTGATCGGCAGCATCCTGATCTCCATGGTGACATTCATGCCGGCGGCGATTGTCCTGGGATACAGAATGGGTTTTGTCCGCCCCAAGGATCACAATAAGGAATATGCTCCGCTTTTTTCCCGCAAGGCGACCATCGTCTCGCTGGGGCTTGTCGGACTGGGCCTGATCCTGACAGCTGGCGGGCTCAAGTTCGATGCGAGCTTCAGGAATCTCGAGTTTGACAGATCAAAGGTGGAAGGGGCAAAGGAGGCCAGGAATTCGCAGGGCAAGGTCTACTCAAGCTCCTTCTCTCCGGGCGCAATTTATGTTGCCAAAGACAAGGCCAATCTCGATCGTCTTCTCGAGATTTTTGAACAGAGGGTGGCTGAAGGGGTCTGGTTGACGGACCCGAAAACCAATGTTGTCGAAGTCCGGGAGACAGTTGGCGGACAACTCAAAACCTCTATTGTGACGAATGTCGTCTGGAAGACCAATACCACCACGATCGATGTCGTGCGCAGTCTCAGGGACTATGCGCCTCTGCCGGGAAGCCCGATCTGGGAGGACAGGATCCAGACTGTGAAATCCATCCAGGAGGAGCTGCGCGAGGGTGACTGGATCAGCAAGATCACCAATGCCGAGCGTCGTCGCTGGATCGAGGAGATGCGGGACTGGAAGATGCCTGCCAAGCCGGTACCGGCCGGGATTGATGCTGTCCCCGGGCTGGTTCGCTCGTCCATGGTTTCAAAAGATGGCGACCAGTATCTGGCTGCGGTTTTCCCCTCCGTCGACCGCAAGGGAGCCAATAACGCCATCCGGTTTACCAAGGAGATCTATGATCTTGTGCCGGCTGACCAGGCTGAGCGGGACAGGATGGGGATTGGTGGCGTCCGCGGGCCGGTTGGAGAGACGCCTGTTTTTGCCGAGATCGTGATGATCGTCAAGAGTGAGGTCTTCTGGTTGGTCGGGCTGACATTTTTGGGCGTCTTTGTTCTCGTTTGGCTCGAGCTGGTCTCGGTTCGCGAATCACTCTTTGTGATGATCCCCCTTCTGACGGGGTTGGTCTTGACCTTCGGTCTGATGGTTCTTCTGGGGATGCATCTCAATCTCTTCAACGTTGTCATGATTCCGGCCCTGCTCGGAATGGGTGTGGACAATGGTGTCCATATGTACACCCGCTGGAAGGAGTACCGGGGGAACAGCCAGCGTGCCGCAAGCGAACTTTTCATGCCACTCTTCCTCTGTACCTTTACGACCATGCTCGGGTATGCCGGGATGATCTTTGTCTCCCATCCGGGATTGCGTTCCATCGGCTGGCTGGCGTTTATCGGGATGATGATGCTCTGGGGAACATCGGCTCTTTTGTTGCCCGGACTTCTCGAACATTACATGAAGCGGCGTATGGGTTTTGCATCCACTGCAGGATCTTCACGGGGAACAACCTCGGAGCGTGCCATGGGTGACGGATCCGGGGATGACCGACCCGACCAGACGCGGGCAACACAGAAAAAGG
>DAIREN010000033.1:0-17880 GCA_036795535.1 Spirochaetota bacterium | reverse complement strand
CTGCTGCTCCGAAAAAGGCTGCTGCTCCGAAAAAGGCTGCTGCTCCGAAAAAGGCTGCTGCTCCGAAAAAGGCCGCTGCTCCGAAAAAGGCCGCTGCTCCGAAAAAGGCCGCTGCTCCGAAAATCACCCGCAAGAAAAGCTGACGCATATTCTTGTGGGGGATGCATAATGGAAGTACCATCAGAGAATTGGTGAAGGAAGCAGGAGGAAGAGTATGGTAACACAGGCCGTCATGTTTACAAGTCGTGGTGATGGGAGCGCGCTTCGGGAGCGGGTTGTTCTCGGGCATCCCCTGATTGCCAGGGCCATCATCTCTTCCGCCCGTGCCGGGGTCAAGGAGTTTTTCGTTGTTTGTGATGAGGGTGCGGATGAACTGGCGGCGATGCTCGATGCCAACAAGGTCCTGGCGAAACACGATTGCGTCGTGCAGTGTCTGAGTGCGACCAAGTGCGCTTCGGATGCAAAGCTCGCAAAAAAGTTGTCAGCCGGATTTCTTCTGATCCCGGATACGGCGGTGGTCAAGCAGGAATTGGTGGCTCGGTTTGCCGCGAGACCGCCCGCCAAAGGGAGCAGCCTTCTTCTTTTGGACAGCGATACGCGCAGCATACGCGAGTATGACGGGATCTGGCGTGTCCGTCTCGATGAAAAATCAGGGAAGCTGGCGGAGGCCGGGCGGGATCTGGATGCCTGGAATGCCTCCTGGACCGGGCTCGCCCTTTGTCCGGGCCAGCTCTTAGGCAAGATAGTGCAAGAGTTCGTCAAACGGCCGGAGGGGTGGTACGAAAAGAGTTTCCTCAAGTTCTTCACGCCGGCAACGACCGGCTTTACCTATTGTGCCCAGGATTATGCCATCAATGTCTGCTCGCCGCAATTGGCCGAGCGTGCCGAGAAGATCCTCCTGAATTCCGTCCGCAAGGCGACGGACGGATTCGTTTCCCGGAATTTCAACCGCTATGTTTCGCTCTTTCTCTCACGCTGGCTGATCAGGGTCGGGGCCTCTCCCAATTTCATCAGTGGTGCCAATCTCCTTCTCGGGGTGATGGCTTCGGTCCTTCTTGGCATGGGCGGGCATCTTGAGGCGATCATCGCGGCTCTGCTCTTCCAGTTTACGTCGATTGTCGACGGGAGCGACGGAGAGGTGGCCAAACTGACCTGGACGATGTCGCCCAACGGAGCATGGATCGATACCATTTGCGACCAGCTGACCTATGTGATGTTTTTCGTTGCCCTTCCTTTGGGACTTTACTTCGATAAAACCGTTTTAACCGAGGGTGGAAACCCCCTCTTTATTGTGCTGGGCGGGGTGACCCTGTTGGCGTTTGGCGCGATGTTCTGGCTGATGTCGCGGTACGTCAAGCGCGTCCGCGGAGAGGGGAGCATGCTCCAGATCATCAAGGATATCGAAGAATCCGCAAAACAACCGGGTCTCGGTGGCCTGGTTGACCGCATGGTGATGAAGATCTCCTTCATCTTCCGGCGTGATTTTTTTGCCTTCGCGACCATGATTGTCCTGATAGCCGGCCTTTCGGCGCCGTTGATGTGGCTGATCAGCTCGCTCTGCACCATTCAGGTCGGGTATCTCTGGTTGTTTTCGCAACGGCGGTTCCGGATGCTCGGTTTGCGCAAGCGCTGAGACCCGCAGTTGTCAAAAAGAAAAGGCCTTCCGGCTGATGCGGGAAGGCCTTTTTTGTTGTGCGGGGTCTCACGCGGTCTTGATCTCGATCCGTTGCGGTCGGGCGTCCTTGGCTTTGGCCAGTCTCAGATGGAGCAGGCCATTTTCGACACGGGCTTCGATCTGGTCCCGGTCGACAAGTCGACCGACATGGAAGGAGCGTGACCAGATGGTCGGGCTGAACTCGCTGATGATGGCCCGCCCGGTTCCCTGGAGATCGGCGCGCGCCTCGATCGTCAGTTCGTCATGTTCAAGCTCGATCGTCACGGAGTCGCGGGTGGCTCCGGGGATTTCGGCCGTCAGCAAGAAGGCCTCGGGGGTTTCCCGGATATCGACCGGCATGGAGACTCTGCGGAGCCGGGAAGTTTCTTGGTCGTTTGTGGTGCGGGTTGCGACTTCGTTGGTCATGGTGGGCCTCCTGGTTTCGGTGTTTCGGCGGAAAATTGGGGCGAACATGTTACTGTACCTCGATTTTCTTGGGTGTGCTCTCGGCCTGATGGGGCAGGATGACGGTCAGGACGCCATTTTCGAGGCGTGCGCTGATGGCATTTCGGTCAATCTCCTTCGCGAAGCGGACACTTCGCCGGAACGAGGTGCGGCAGCATTCTTCGCGCAGGGCCTTGCCGTCCGGTTTTTTGTCTTCATTCTGCTCCCTGGAGGAGATTGTCAAGAGACCTTTCTCGTAGTTGATCTCGAGTTCGTCGCGGGTATACCCGGGAACGAGGGCCTTGACCTCGCTTGCGGTTTCCGACTCGTAGACGTTGATGGCCGGTGTTCCGCCGGAGAGTCCGCCCGAGAGCTCGCCAAAAGCCTTTTCCATCAGGTCTCTCATGGAAAACATGTCGTCGAGGATGTTCCAGCTATACATTGAGTGCCTCCTTGGCATCAATTTTTTTCACAGATATGTATTGCAACAGGCGTGCCAAGCGTAAAAATTTTTATCTTACGAAAAAACAACAAGATAGAGGTTGCCAGAATGATGCCGCACGCATGTTAAGTAAAAATGTGTCAAGTCTTCTCACTGAACCCCGCAAGCCGATGCGAAAATGTGTCAAAACAACACAGTAGTTTGGCACAGATTGGCGAAAGCGTGTACTGGTGAACCAGTGATCCCGAAGAGGAGACCAAACAGGCCTGAAAAACATACGTGCTCCCATAACCTGCTGCAGCCCGGTCAAGAATACCGGGCCAGCCTCGCCGGATCAGTGACAGGGTGACGGAAAAATTCAGGACGCCATACCCTGAAAGAAATACTTAAAGAGGGAAAGGGTCTCCGCGACCGGATCAGGCCCGGGTCGGTGGACAGGGGGGTCTGGCTGTCAGGATGCCGGCTTTGTGCGGGAGGTGTGCCATGGTGCTGTCCGGTGTGACAAACGTCGAGTTTGTTTGCGGGAGACGCTTCCATAAGATCTTGAAGCGTGATACACTGGCGTGAATGCCGGATTGCTCTGGAGGAAAACGCGTGTTGTTGCTTGGTCGCATCATGCTCCCGTTGCTTTTGGTTCTTGCAGCCTGCTTGCCCGATCATTCTTCCGGGAGGAAGGAAGGGGCACACATGGTTTCGGACAAGCCGGTCAGGGTCGGGCTTGTCCTCAGCCACTTCGGGCTGGGCGACCAATCGTTCAATGACATGCAGTATAACGGGCTGATCGAGGCCTACAGGCGGTTCGATATCCATACCGTTTTCCGGGTCCCACGGAGCGAGGCGGATACGGATATGCGCCCCGTGTTCGACGAGTTGATCCATCGCGAGCAGTGCAACGTCCTGATAGCCGGTGAGGGGTTTCAGATGGGGCCGCTCGTCTACGAACTGGCCAAAAAATATCCCGATGTCTACTTTATCGTGTTTGAGTACAAGGCCGGGGTTCTGCCAAACGTCATCAATGCCGAATTTGCCCAGAATGAAGGCTCCTACGTGGCGGGATTCCTGGCTGCCAGGTTCTCGGTGACCAAAAAGATCGCTTTTATGGGCGGGGTTGATATCGCTGTGATCAAGGACTTTGAGGCCGGATTCCGCCAGGGGATGCAGAGAGGTGAGCCGTCTTGTCAACTCGTGACTGAATTTGTCTCCAGGCTCCCGGACTACTCCGGCTTTTACGACCCGAAGAAGGGGTACGAGATGGCCAGCCGGCTCTACAAGGAAGGCGCGGACATCATCTATGCCGTGGCGGGTGGTACGGGAAATGGTGTGATCCAGGCGGCGCGCGAGGCGGGGAAATATGTCATCGGTGTGGATTCCAACCAGGATCACATGGCGCCCGGTCAGGTTCTGACGAGCATGATGAAGCGGCTGGATGTTGCCGTTCTCCGGTTGATCGAGATGAGGATTGCGGGAACACTCCGGGGCGGGGTGTACCGCTTTGATTACAAAAACGGTGGTGTGAGCTTGACGGAGATGGAATATACAAAAAAAATGTTTTCCGAACCGCTCTTGCGGGAGTTGCGCACACTTGAAAAACAGATGGCCGACGGTGTGATTACCGTCATCAATACCCTGAAAGGTTGATCGACCCATGTCCGACACCAGTATGACTGCAAGCCAGGAGACCGGCACAAAGGTTGAGATGGATCCACTTCGCGGGATGGACTCCGGCGAAATACGTTTCCGGCTCTTTTTCAAATTTTCCATCGTCATTTCCCTGATCCTGGTCCTGACCATGACCATCACAGGATGGGTTCTGACCGGCATCCAGGAAAAATCGCTGATAGCTGAAAAGGAAAAGAGCGCCGACAAGCTGATCCAGTTTGTGGCGACCATCAGCGCTTTCCATATTGAGCGCTTTTCGTATTTTGTCCTGCATGAAAATGCCGAGATGCTGCAGTCGGGGCAGGGGATGGAAGCGGATGTTCTCTCGGTGATCGTACGGGATGCTCCGGAGGACAAGACAAAAGAAGGCAAGAAGCTGCACTTCAATGGCCGCGAGCCTTCCAGGATCGATGTGCCGAACAAATACTGGATGAAAAAGACACTTCCTTGTGTCTATCATGGGGGTGGTGTCAACAAGACAGTCGGCTCCGTGGAGATGATTTTTTCGCTCGAGTCCGTCTTCCGGACGATCGCCAATGCCCGGTTGACCTTTATCCTGATCATGCTTTTGACCATTGTCGTGATCGGAGTTGCGGTTGCCTACCTCTTGATGAAACTGGTGGTGCGGCCCCTCAAGGTCCTGACAGACAGCGCAGCCTTGATTGCCAAGGGCGATTTCGATATCGTCGTCGATCTCAAGACGCGGGACGAGATCGGGTTTTTGGGCGATTCCATCACGAACATGAGCCGTGAACTCAAGGAGAGCTTTTCCGAGATTGCATCGCAGAAGGAAGAAATCCAGAAGTACTCGCAGAACCTCGAGGGAATGGTCGAGCAGCGGACGGCCGAATTGAATACGGCCAACAAGGAGCTTACGACTGTCAACAAGCAGCTTCTCTCCGAACTCGAGATGGCGCGACGCGTCCAGCAGGGGATCATCCCCAGTGCGGAGACCTTCCCCCGCAGGGCTGAACTCTCCATCGGGTCGAGCTATCTCTCGATGGCGTCGGTTGGTGGAGACCTCTATGACGTGGTGCGCATCGGACGCAATTCCTACGGCTTTTTGATCGCCGATGTCTCGGGACACGGTGTTCCGGCTGCGCTCATCACGACGATGGCCAAGGTCTCCTTTAGTACCCACTCCCTCTTCGGGGTGCCGCCGGACGAGATCTGCACCAAGGTTAACCGGGATATCCACAGGATTATTGCCGATCTCGGGTATTACCTGACGGCCTACTACGGGATTCTCAATCTCGAAAACGGGATATTCCAGTTCACGAACGCGGGCCACCATGCGGCACTCCTCTGGAGAAAGAGGGACGGGAGCATCGAAAAGCTGGATTCTCCGGGCCTCTTTATCGGGATCAGCGAGGACGGGAACTACGAAACCAGGACGGCGACGATCGAGGCCGGCGACAGGATCCTCCTCTTTACGGACGGGATTGTCGAAGCAAGAAATCCGGCCGGCGACTTTTTCGAGTATGACCGGCTCTTCGAGTATATCGAGACCCATAGTGAGCTTGCGCCGACCGATTTTGTCGATGGCCTGATCAAGACCGTCGATGCCTTTTGTGAAGGGAAGCCGGCCGACGATGACCGGGCGGTCCTTTATGTCGAGTTTGTCCAGACCATGGTGGAGAATTAACGGACAGGGCCACCCTCCTCTTTTGTACCTTTACGGGACAAGGATTTCCGCCCGGGGCGGAAATCCGTCTGTGAGGAAAGGGCTCTCTATCAGTGGAAAGCATCATTGACAGGTTGTACGCGGTTATCGAGGATCGCAGGGATAATCCGCCTCCAAAAAGCTATGTCTCGAGTCTCTTTGCCGGTGGTGTCACGAAGATTGCGGGGAAGGTGACCGAGGAAGCGGCAGAGTTTGTCGAGGCTGCGGGTGAAGAAGACGAGAAACACTTCGTCTATGAAGCTGCGGATCTCATGTTCCACGTTCTGGTCATGCTCGGACACCGGCATGTCCATCCGCAGCAGGTATTTGATGAACTGGCCCGTCGTTTCGGGATCAGCGGGATCGACGAAAAGGAAGCACGCAAGCATGGAGGTGGATATGCTGACAGCCAATGATGAATTGCGGATTGCCATACCCTCCAAAGGCCGGTTGATGGAGCAGTCCATCGATCTTTTGAAGAAATCGGGTCTCAAATTCAATGCGAGCGGTCGCCAGCTCTTTGCGCGGTGCAAGGATACCGGTGTCATGGTGATTTTTGTGAATGCCCAGGATATCCCGGCCCTTGTCGAGGAAGGCGTCGTCGATCTGGGGATCACCGGGAGCGACCTGGTCCGGGAAAAGAAAGCCAGCGTGACCGAACACATGCCTTTGGGTTTCGGTCGCTGCCGGCTCTCCTTTGCTACCCATGTGGATTCTTCCGTCAAGACGGCCAAGGACTTTTCAGGACGCACACTGGGGACGAAATTTGTCAGTACCGCTCAACAGTATTTTTCGGAGCAAAGCGTCAAGGACGTGCGGATCCTCGAGATCAATGGTGCGGTCGAAGTCATGGTGCTCTTGGGTCTCGTGGACGGGATTCTCGATATTGTCGAGACCGGGAGCAGCCTGAGAGAACACGATCTTGTCGAGCGGGAGACTGTTTTGACGGCCCAGGCTGTCCTGATCGGGAACCCTTCGCCCCGGAGCAGCGAGATGCGGGACAGACTCCTGCGCAGGATCGAGGGCGTGCTTGTGGCATCCCGCTGGTCCCTGCTGGAGTACAACTGCCCCGGTGACAGGATTGATGAAGCCAAGAAGATCACGCCGGGATATTCGTCCCCGACCATCCAATCGACCGACAGCGGGACCTGGCTGGCCGTCAAGGTGATGGTGGAGAAGGACCGGGTGCAGAGCGTCATGGATCAGCTTGAAGCGATCGGTTGCCGGGCCATCATCGAGACGGATGTCGTGCACTGCCGCCTCTGATTCTCAAGGGTTTTGCATGCGGAGACGGGACAGCGCGTCGGCCATGGAATCGAGGCAGGCCAGAGCTTTCGAAGTGGCTTCTTCGGGAGAGACTGTCCCTGCCTTGATGTCCTGTTCAAGTCCGGACAGGGTCTCTGCCGGTTCCTTGAGATAGAGATTGCTGCTAATTCCTTTCAGGCTGTGGATCTCGAATCGGATCATCTCCGTGTCATGGTCCGTAAACGCCTTTTGGATGCGTTCCCTCCTGCCGGGGTATTCCCTGGCAAAGATATCGAGGACCTCGGACAGTGTCTCGTTTCCGAGGGCGTTGTACGCCTGGATCAGGCCGGAGAGATCCAGTGCTGGTGTGCTGGCCGGTGTTTCCGGGGGAACGTCTTTCCTGAGCGAGAGAAGGATGCGGATCAGCGTATTTTCGTCCACGGGTTTGCTCAGGTAGTCATCCATGCCGCAGGAGAGAAACCGTTCGCGGTCGCTCTCGAAGGCGGACGCCGTCAGGGCAATGATCGGGATATGTTCGCCCATCCTGCTTTCACGCTGCCTGATGAGGGTTGTGGCCTCGATCCCGTCCATGACCGGCATCTGGATATCCATCAAAATACAATCGTATTCCCCGACCCCGGACTTGTGGACGGCTTCCGAGCCATTGACTGCAAAGCTGGCCGAACACCCGAGTGTCTCGAACAGGGCGGCGAGATATTTCCGGTTGATGGCGTTGTCTTCGGCGACGAGGATTTTCATCCCGCTCAATCCCGAAGTGTCATCAACGGCATGCTGATCGACCACTTCAACCAGTTTTGGGTTTCCGTCCTCGAGAGGGATCTGCAGGACAAATGTGCTCCCTTTGTACGGAGTGCTGTCCAGATTGATCAAACCTCCCATCAACGCGGCCAGATCCCGTGCGATGGAAAGGCCGAGACCGGTACCTCCATGCTTGCGGGTTGTGGTCACATCGGCCTGCATGAAGCTCTCGAAGATCCGTTGGCGCTGTTCCGGAGAGATTCCGGGACCGGTATCCTCCACAGTGAATCTGTAATGGCTGTCAACCCGGCCGATCCCCAGGGTGATCTGCCCGGCCTCGGTAAAGCGCAGGGCGTTCCCGAGGAGGTTGACCAGAATCTGTCTGAGTTTGCCCGAATCTCCGTAGACCACAACGGCAAGTGGCGTTCGGGCATCGAGCCTGAAACGCAGACCTTTTTCCTCGCAGGCCATCGTGTACTCCTGAGCCAGGGGATCAATGATCCCGGACAGGGTGAAGTGGTGCGGATCAACCTCCATGCGGCCGGATTCGATCCGCGAAAAATCCAGAATCGAGTTGATGATCCCCAGCAGGGATTCCGCCGAGGAGCGCATCATCAAGACTTGCTCACGCTGTTTTTGATCCAGCCTGCCCCTGAGGAGTTGCCGGGAGATTCCGATGATCCCGCCCAGGGGTGTGCGGATCTCGTGGCTCGTGTTCGCCAAAAAGCGGGACTTGGCCTCGCTGGTTTGTCGCAGATCACGGATCTGACCCGAGATGGCCAGGGCCATCTCCCGGAAATTCGAAGTGAGTGCCTGGATTTCAGTGATGGCACTTGTGTGCCAGCCGGGCTCAGGACCCCCGGCGGCCAGCCGCCCGGGGATGTTTTTGCTGATCTCGGCCAGCCGTATCAATGAGCGGGTCGTCCGCCGTCCGATCAGCCAGGCGACCGGGGTCGAGAGGATGACGCAGGCGACGAGGATGATCAGGACCAGCTTTATTGAATCAGCAATGGTGGAGATGGCCGGAGCCAGAGGCGCTTCGGCCACCAGGGTCAGTCCGGGATTCCCGGGAAAGGGGCGGGTTGTGTAGATGCAGGACTTGCCCCAGCGCATCATGGCGGAAGGAAATTTTCCCTTGGGGATGGCCATGACGAGATTGGGCCCGATCTCCTGGTGCTGGAAAACGTCATGAGCGAAAAAGGCCAGGGGAGTGGGTGCATTTGTGGCCCCCTCGATATGGTGGCCCGTTCTGAAGAGGATGGCCTGGCGGATGCGGGAGCGTGTCAATTGGCCTGAAAGCCAGGCAACAAGTTCTCCTGTGGACAGGGTGGCCCAGAAGCGGCGCTGATTTGCCGCAATCTGGACCAGGATCATGGCGGGTGCGGCATGATTGGAGCAGGAGATGGTTGCGCAGGCGTTTGTCGGGACCTCGCGGAATTGGTTGTCGCTGGACCAGAGTGTTGTTCCGTGAGCATCGCTGATCCCGGCGATCACCTCACCGGGGGCGCTTTCACCGGCAAGCTGGGTCAGCTCGTTCCGGGCAAAGTCTTCACCCAGGAGGAGGCTCTTGCGGGCGATGCTCTCCAGCCGCTGTTGGGTCAGTCCGGTGCGCGAGAGGACGAATTGCTCCAGGCTGAGGATCGAATCTTCGAGGCGGACCGTGATGGTTGTTTCGATGGTGTGAACCCGGTCACGGGTCTGGATGATGATCAGGGTCAGGGAGGGCAGGATCAGAAAACCGAGCAAAAAGACCTGGATAATGAAGGCCAGATCGAGGGTTTTGTGATAATGCCCTCGTCCACGGGTCCGGGAAAAGAACTCGAGGCCGATGATGCAGGTGCTGGCGACCAGGGCCGAGAACATCGCATTGAAACACTGTTTGAGCATGACGAGAATCGCCGGCTCGATCTCCATGCCGAGTGCAAGATGGTACCAGAGGAGAACCTGGGGCATGCCGAGGACCAGCCAGTAGGCCAGGACCGCGTGGATCGGATTGAGGCGTTTTTTGGAAAACGCCCATCCGCAAAAAACGGTTTCGCCGATCAGGATCAGCATCGCCCATGGGTGGCCCCAGGTCCAGGCCGATGAGGTGATACTGATAAAGAGGCCGGCGGGGAGACCGTAGAGAAAGAGGGCCAGGAGGGAGAAGATGCTCCCGAAAATCAGATCCACGTTGTAAAAAAGCTGGACGTGAAGCATGTTTCCCAAAAAACCAAGGATCGCGAGCAGCAGAATGATGCCGGTCTTTCGTTATCTCGGGCAGGTTGTATCGGATATCATGCTCTCAGTGTATGACAAGCCGGTTGTGTCTGCAATCAGTGTTTCTACGGATGTCCACACGGGATCTTCGAGTGGCCTGCATACAATCTTCACAATCAGGCAGTACTATTTTTGATGAACATTCTCAGTCCGGGAGGACGCGGCATGGCCGAGCGAAGTGTGCTGATTATCGAGGACGAACACAAGATCCGGGATGTGTTGCGGGCCTATCTCGTCAGGGAGGGGCTCGTCGTGTTTGAGGCCGCCGATGGAACCAGCGGTCTTGAAGCCTGCGAGCAGCATCGTCCTGACCTGGTCCTGCTGGACCTGATGCTTCCCGGGATGTCCGGTGAGCGGGTGGCGGCCGCCATCCGGCAGAAGGGGGAGATCCCCGTCATCATGTTGACCGCCCGCAGTGAGGAATGGGAAAGACTGCAAGGATTTGAACTTGGTGCGGATGATTACATCACCAAGCCGTTCTCGCCGAGAGAAGTCGTGGCCCGGGTGCGGGCTGTCCTCAAACGGAGCGGTCATGCCATGACGCAGGACGAGCCTCTTTGTATCATCGGAGGGATCAGTATCGAACCGGCTTCGCGGATGGTCAGTGTTTCCGGGCAGGCCCTGAGCCTGACGGCGACCGAGTTTGACCTCCTCCACGAGATGGCGCGTCATCCCGGCAAGGTATACCGCCGGTCCCAGCTTGCTGCGCTCGTGCTGGGATATGACCATGAGAGCATGGAACGGACCATCGACAGCCATATCAAGAATCTGCGGCGGAAGCTGGGAGACGAGGCCCGTTGCATCGAGACCGTGCATGGGGTCGGCTACCGTTGCTCACAAGGCGAGAACGGCGGTGAACGCTCATGAGTCAGCGCTTGCGGACCCGGTTGATGCTGGTCTATGTTCTGGCTGCACTGGGCGTATTCGGACTGGCGGCGGTCGGCATCCACCTGGCTGTAATGGACAGATTCGAGAGGTTTGCCGCACAGAACAGGGAACAGCGTCGGGGGGATTTCATCCGGATGATCTCGACGCTCGTTTCAGAAAAGAACGTCATCAATCAACGTGGACTGAGGATGGCCATGCGGCGGTTCGGAGTCCGGGGTGTCACTATCCGGGATACTACAAACGCGACACTCTTCGAAATGCGGCTGGATGACCAGTCGGGTCCCGGTCGCCGGCATCCGCTGGCGATGCCTGATGGCGCGCTCCAGGTTTGGCGGGAAGACCTCATTGTCGACGGACGCGTTGCCGGCCGGATCGAGGTCCAGGCTATCGGGGATCCGCCGCATTTTGCCATGATCGAGAAGGTTTTTACGGAGGAAGTGTTGCGGACCCTGGTGATAGCGACGGGTGTGGCCACGCTGATCTTCGGATTCCTGTCATGGTCCTTTGCCAGGACGATTGCCCGACCGCTGGAAGCCGCGTCCGAGGCGGCCGGGCGGATAGCCGGGGGTGACCTCGCAGCCAGATTGACACCCGGCGGGGTGCGGGAGGTCGCGGAACTGGCCGATGACTTCAACCGGATGGCCGATTCGCTGGCTAGAAAGGAAAGTGTGCGCACGAGGATGACCTCGGATATTGCGCACGAGCTCCGGACTCCGGTCTCGGTTCTCAAGTCCCATCTCGAGGGGATCCGGGACGGGATCCTGCCGGCTGACGAGGATGAGGTGCTTTCCCTGCTGGACGAGACGGGGCGGTTGGAGCGGATCATCAATGATCTTCGGGCTATCTGGGAACTCGAGAATGCCGGCACCCGGCTCAGGATGGAGACTCTTGTGCTTGATCCGGCTCTGGCCAGACTGGCCGACCGTTTCAGGACTCTGGCCAGAACCCGGGGTATCACGATCGGTTTCGAGGGGGCCGCCGGGTGCCGGGTGCTGGCCGATGAATCAGCCTTCGAACGCGCCCTTTCGAACATCCTCTCCAACGCCATTAAGTATGGAAGGGATCATGGCCAGGTTTTGCTCACCTGTGTCCGGGAGTCGGCGACGATCCGGATTGGAGTCAGGGATGACGGGCCCGGAATTCCCGAGGCCGATCTTCCACACGTCTTTGAACGGTTTTACAGGGCGGACGAAGCCCGGGCGCGTAGCGACGGTGGCGCTGGTCTGGGGCTGGCGATTGCCGCCGAAGCGATCGCCGCCTGTCAGGGTTCGATTTGGGCCGAGAACAATCCGGAGGGTGGGTGCACCTTCTTTGTCCGCCTCCCGTTGGCCTGAGCAGGCCGGTTTTGCCTTCCGGAAGGCGGTTGAAGAGCATCCATATGATATGGGAATATGACTATTGTATAAAAAAATCCGATAAATGTTGACAGGAATTTGCGTCCGGTCAAGTATGGTACCAAGGGGTCCGTCCCTCGCAAAAGAGCGGCCCCACACTACTTAAAAAGGACGGAATTCAAAATGAAGAGAATTATCAGGCTAGTGAGTGTTGTATCCATGCTTTTGGTCGGGCTGGCCGCCTGCAGTGTCGCTCCGGATGTCGCCGGTGTGGCTGATGACACTGCTTCCCGCGCTGTAACGACCTACACCGAAACCTTCGCCAACTGTACGGCGACGGGTACCTCCTATGTTTCCGGCAGCTTTACCGGCGTCGGGAGCTGGAAGTGGTACTATGTCAGCGCCGCATGGTCTGGTGGAGACATCAACGGCAAGACTCCGGTTCTCGGCAAGGGTAAGTCACCCGCCGCATCCGTGTATACCACGGTCAGCAATGGCGTCGGGACAATTTCATTCAAGGTCAAAATGCCCTATTCGACCTCCGTCAGCCTGTTGCTCAAGGCCAATGGAACGACGATCGCGACAGTGACCCATTCCAGCGCCACCGCTGCGACCAAGGGCCCGTACACGATCAACAAGACCGGCAGCGTCAAGATTGAGCTTGTCCAGAGCTCGACCTCAGCCGGCCAGGCTTCGATTGACGACATTACTTGGACATCCTACGAGGGAACAGCTTCCAGCTCCTCCAGTGTCAGCTCTTCGGTTTCGTCCAGCGTCAGCTCTTCCAGCTCTTCGGTTTCCTCGAGCTCCAGCTCGACCCCGACCGGCGGCTTCCAGGAAGATTTCACCCTCTCTCAGTCCATCCGCGATTACTATCGCAGCGCCTACGGTCTGACGGGTTCGGCTCTCAAGACCAAGATCCAGTCGATCATCTCGGCCGGCTATGTCGACAAGGGCTACAGTGGACTCTGGACGACCTACAAGACCTCCGATGTGACACCTTCCGGCAAGGTCTGGGACCTCTATTCGAACACCGACAACAACGGAACAGGTTCGACGGCTTCGTACTGGTTTACGATGACAACATCACAGTGCGGGACCTACTCGGTTGAGGGCAATTGCTACAACCGCGAGCACATGATTCCCCAGAGCAAGTTTGCTGAAGCTGCTCCCATGGTGAGCGATGCCCACCACGTGACCGCCACTGACGGCAAGGTCAACGGGATGCGCTCCAACTATCCTCATGGCAATGTTGCATCGGCCACTTGGACGTCGAAAAACGGTGGGAAGCTTGGCGCCGGTACCTCGGCCCAGGGATATACCGGAACCTGTTTTGAGCCGAGAGCGGATGCCAAGGGTGACATCGCCCGCATCTACTTCTACTTCTCAGTTCGCTATTACAACAACAGCAAGGTTGTTGCATGGGAGGCCATGAACGCTGGTTCAAAACTCAAGACCTGGGCTATCACCCTCTACAAGAGCTGGGCTTCAGCGGATCCGGTCAGCACCAAAGAGCGCAATCGCAATAACGCGATCTATGCGATCCAGAAAAACCGCAACCCCTTTATCGACTATCCTTCCCTCATCAACCTGATCGACTTCGCCAACTGATCATACGTGATGTGCACAAGACCGCCCTTTCGGGGGCAGTTTTTTTTATTAGTCGGGGAGATGGGCGACACTCCCGGTGCAAGCATGATACGCCTGACTGGATCCAGTGGGAGGGATGGCAGGAACCAGTTCAGTATGACGTTCCGTGAGTGGGTTGGGCGTGGAGAGTAGTGCGAACAGATTTCTGCCGGCTTGAGAAAACAATGTTCTTGATGTGACAGTGTGCTCCATACTGCTTGTCGAGAGAGGTAGAAAAAACAACCAGCGTGGTGTATGATGGGAACACAATGAATACAGATTCTTCCAACGAACAGCAGATGGTAAAGGTGCAGGCGGACGAGTTAGAAAACCTGAGACTCTTTGCCATGGTTATCGATGTCATTCCCGACATGATCGGGATTCTGGATACCGCGTATACCGTTGTGTGCTATAACAAAGCCGTGTACGCGATGTTGGGCGAACAGCCGGAAACGGTCATAGGGAAAAAATGCTACGCCAATGTGGGTCGGCAGGAGATTTGTGCGGTTTGTGCCGTCAAGGAATGCTACAAAAGCAAAAAGGTTGAAATTGTGGAGCGATATGATCCGGCTCTCCGGATGTGGATCGAGCTTCGTGCCTATCCCGTTTTCGACAGTGACGGGCAGTTGGTCAATGTGATTGAGCATTTTCGCGATATTACTCAACGCAAATTAAGCGAAAAAGCCCTGATCGAGCAAAAGCAGCTTTTGCAAAGCATTACGGACAATGTTTTTGACCTGATAGCCTTGACGGACATGCAGGGGCATTTTTTGTTTCTCGGGAAATCGCACGCCATACTCGGGTACGATCTGGACTGGTTGATCGGGCGACACGTTCTGGAATTTGTGCATCCCGAAGACGTTGAGCGGATATCAGGAGAGTTTGCCGATTTTCTGGAACAAAGAGAAACAATTCCGCGGGTTGAGTACCGGTACAGGTGTGCTGACGGGCAGTATATCTGGCTGGAAACGGTCGGGCGGGCCATTCCGTCGGCATCGGGAGGAGAGGGACGGCTCCTGTTCAGTTCGAGAGATGTGACAGCGCGCAGGCGGGCCGAACAGGATCTGGCCGAGAGCGAACAACGGTTCAAAGCACTTCACAATGCTTCCTTTGGTGGAATTACGATCCATGACAAGGGTGTGATTCTTGAGTGCAATCAAGGTCTTTCCCAGATCTCAGGTTTTTCCATGGATGAATTGATCGGCATGGACGGCTTGTTGCTGATTGCCGAGGATTGGCGCCCGCTGGTTCGGAGCAATATTCAGGCCGGGTATGAACGCCCGTACGAGGCTGTCGGTGTCCGCAAGGACGGGACACGCTATCCGCTCCGTCTGGAAGCGCGCAATATTCCCTATCGGGGAAGACAGGTGCGCGTGGTCGAGTTCAGGGATATTACGGAACAAAAACAGGCTGAAGAACACGGCCGTATGCTTGAAGCCCAGCTCCGCCAGGAGCAAAAGCTCTCCGCGGTGGGGACGTTGGCCAGCGGGGTTGCGCACGAGATCAATAATCCGCTGACCGGGATCATCAATTTCGCTCAATTGATTCTGGATCGCTTGCCCGGCAACGTGGAGACAATCCGGGATTGGGCCAGTGAAATTTTGGCAGAAGGTGACCGGATCCGCACAATTGTCAGCAACCTCCTGCTCTTTTCGAGACAGGAGTCCGGGCAAAGACAGGCAGTCTCCCCCGGATCACTGGTCGGGGCCATCCTTTCGCTCTGCGGCAATCTCCTGAAAAAGCATGAGGTTGAAGTCGAAGTCCATCTGGATGATGATTTGCCCGATCTTGATTGTGTGCAAGGACAGATCCAGCAGGTCCTGCTCAATCTGATCATCAACGCACGTGATGCTCTGGATGATCACTATCCAGGGTTTCATGCAGAAAAAAAAGTGTTTATCACCGGACACAATCTGCATGACGGTGAAGGCCGTTGGGTGCGTTTTATTGTCGAGGATCATGGCGGGGGGATGTCGGATGCGGTCGCGGCCCGTTGTATGGAACCGTTTTTTACCACCAAGCTCGGGGATCGCGGAACCGGTCTCGGCCTCTCGGTGAGTTATGGTATCGTACGGGAACATGGAGGCCGTCTGGGTTTCGAGACCGAGGAGGGATGGGGGACACGCTTCTTCCTCGATCTCCCTGTCCGGTGCGCTGCGGCGATGCTGGACGAGGCATGATCTCCCCGACGGCTGTGTTGCAATGATCCTGCGGCGTGTGCGCAATCTTGCACCAGGCCTGAGGGTGTTCACCAAAAACAAACATGAAGGAGTCCCCGTGCATGATTGATCGTTCCCTGAATTACGGACGAAACCAGATAGGGAAATTCCTGCAACGGATACCGGAAGTCCGTCATGCTCTCGATCTTGGGGCGGGTCGTGGTGATGATCTTGCGCTTGTCCGGGCGGCTTTTCCCGAAGCGAATTGCCATGCTGTGGAGTGCCAACAGGAAGCCGCATTGGCGCTGGCACGGTCGGGGATCGATGCGGCTGTGCTCGATATCGAACGGGAACGGCTCCCCTGGGCCGACAACTCGATGGATCTGGTGATCATCAACCAGGTTCTCGAGCATGTCAAAGACCACTTCTGGCTCTTGCATGAGACCAGCAGAGTTCTCGGGCCGGGCGGATATCTCGTCATTGGGGTGCCCAATCTGGCTTCGTTGCATAACAGAATATTGTTGTTTTTTGGTCGCCAGCCGACGCCCATAGCCAATACCAGTGCCCATATCCGGGGTTGGACGACCGGGGACCTGGGCCGGTTTTTGGCCATCGGGGGGTGCTACAAAAAGGTCGGGCGGAGGGGTGCGAATTTTTATCCGTTTCCGGCATTGCTTGCCAGACCGTTGGCGTGGCTCTTTCCCGGATTGGCCTGGGGCAGCATGACGCTTTGGCAGAAACGACCTGACGCAGAGTATGGGGATGCCTTTGTCCGGTTTCCGGCCGAGCACAGGCTTGAAACCAACTTTTATACCGGCGGGGAGGTGTAAGACGCACATGGTGTTTGTGTGATATTACAGGGATGTAACATACTGCAGATGGATCCAGTGCCTCTCTTTAAGTTGTGGATGGCGGTCGTTGACCGATTGGTTGTCCAGCGTTAGTTTGAGAGAACGATATAATTCAAGGAACGTACTGAATGGAACTCAAACGACAGTTGGGACTGTTTACCGCGGTTTGTGTCATCGTTGGCGACATGATCGGAACGGGTATCTTTGCGACGACCGGGTTTGCTTTAGCGGATGTCGGTTCGGCGGCGCTCGTCCTCGGACTCTGGATCGTCGGTGGCCTTGTGGCCATCGCCGGCGCTCTCTCCTACGCCGAGCTTTCCTCGATCTGGCCGGAGGTGGGCGGTGAGTATGTCTATCTCAAAAACATCTTCGGGAAACTCCCGGCTTTCATGACGGGTTGGGTCTCGCTCTTTGTCGGTTTTTCAGCGGCAGTGGCAGCATCGTCGTTGGTCATGACCGGCTATCTGGCAGAATTTTTGAGGAACATCCTCGGGCCGGAGGCAGGTGCGGTGAAGCTCTTTTCGGATCCGGCCTTCCAGACCGGCTATCTGGCAGAATTTTTGAGGAACATCCTCGGGCCGGAGGCAGGTGTGGTGAAACTCTTTTTGGATCCGGCCTTCCAGAAGGTCTTTGCCATCGCGGTGATCCTCTTTTTTTCGATGTTGCATATCGCGGGAGTGCGACGGGGCACGATTGCGCAAAACCTGTTGACGGTCGTCAAGGCAGTGATCGTCCTGGCCCTGCTCGTTGGCGGGCTCATGGCGAGCGGCCTGGTCAATCTCGAGAGGCTGGGGGGCGGGTTTGATGCGAGCGAGGGCGGCATGTTGGGTGGACTTGCATGGATGATGCATGCGACCGCCCCGGCACCGGACTTTCCTCGGGTCGCCCTGACGC
>DAIREN010000032.1:0-21938 GCA_036795535.1 Spirochaetota bacterium | reverse complement strand
CAGAGCAGGATTCCCTTTTCACGGTGCAGTGTCAGCGAGATGCTGCACTGCGGACAACTGGCGGCGGTCTGGCAATCATCGCAGGTGACATAGGGAGCGTAGCCGCGGCGATTGAGGAAAAAGAGGGCCTGCTCTTCCTTGGAAACGGCCTCCTTGACGGCATCGATCAGGGGCGGCGCAACCAGCGCACCCTGGGGCTGGGCTCTCATGTCGAGGATGATGACTTCCTGTTCGGCATGGGCGGAGATCCGCTCGTCGAGCGGGATGTGCGTGATCTCGCCTCTGGTGGCATGCCAGAGGGTTTCGAGGGAGGGTGTGGCGCTTCCCAGGATCAGGCAGCCGGAGCGGGCGGTCCTCCGGAAGGCAATCTGTCTGGCGTGGTAGCGCGGGCAATCGTCGGCTTTGTAGCTCGATTCATGTTCTTCGTCGATGATGAAGAGGCTGTCCTTTCCGACCGGTGCGAACACGGCGGAGCGGGCTCCGATGGCGACCCGGGCTTCACCACTGGCTAGACGGCGCCATTCCCCGATCCGTTCGGCCGGCGAGAGTTGCGAATGGAGGACGGCGATCTGTCCGGGAAAGATGCTGGCAAACCGGCCGATGGTCTGGGGTGTGAGTGCGATCTCGGGGACGAGGATCACGACCTGCCGGCCCTCCTCTACCGCCATCCGTGCCAGATGGCGGTAGACCTCTGTCTTTCCGCTTCCCGTGACGCCGTGCAGGAGATAACGCCGTCCGGAATTTTCGCGGATGCCCTCTGATATGGCGCGAACGGCCGCACTCTGTCCGGCGTTGAGCGGAAAGAGGCGGGCATTGGCCCCGCTGTCACGGGTCGGTATCCGTGAGACGGTCGCTGTTCCTCTCTTCCCCGGGGGGATCATGGTCGAGAGGGCTTGGCCGAGGGAGCAGAAGTAATACCACGAGAGCCAGCGGGCCAGTTCCAGCGTTTCAGGGGGACAGACTGGTGCCATGTCGACAAAGCGCAGAATCCGCTGGATGGTGGTTCCGGCCGGCAGATCTGCCGGGGGGGCGGATCGTTCATCGGTAATAAACCCGGTCAGCCTGCGACCCGCAAACCGGACCTCGACCCGTCGTCCGGTCAGGGGTGGTTCGGCAGGTTGAAACTGGTCGGGTGGTGTGGACTTCTTTTTCGTCTTGATGTGCGCTTTCCGGATCCGTTGACCGATGCTCCCGTCTTCGGGGATAAAATAGCAAAATACCTTGTCGATTGGAAGGTTGAGGGCAATGTCAACGTAGGGCATCAGTCTGGCTGTCCAGTATCCCGCGGATGCGTTTGAGGTCTTCCCACGCATCCCGTTTGCGTGAGGGCTCACGCAGGAGGAAGGAGGGATGGAAGGTGGGAACAACCGGAATGCCACGGTAGGAGAGGGTCTGGCCCCGCAGTCGCATTACGCCCTCAGTGCCCGAGACCAGTGTCTTGATGGCCACCGAACCGAGGGTTGCGATGAGAGCCGGTTTGATGATGTCAATCTGGGCGTCCAGGTAGCCGCGGCAGTTTGCTACCTCTTCGGGCAGGGGGTTGCGGTTTTGGGGAGGTCTGCATTTGATGATGTTGGCGATGTAGACCTCCTCCCTGGAGATCTGGATCGCTGCCAACATTTTTGTCAAGAGTTCTCCCGATGGTCCGCAGAAGGCAATCCCGTGGAGGTCTTCCTGTTCACCCGGCCCTTCTCCGATCAGCATGAGACGGGCCTGCGGGTTGCCCTGGCCGAAGACGAGCGTATGTCTTTGGGCCGCAATCGCGCACCGTCGGCAATCGCTGAAGGAGAGCCGCAGGGACTCGAGCGCTCTGGTGCGCTCCCCGATCATGTCGGCCGACTGTTGGACGGGTTGCTGATCCTGTGTGGTCTGCGATGGTCTCGAAGCTGCCGTCGCGGGTTCTTGTGCTGTCGGAGGAATCTGCGTCGCCGGCGGAACCTCTCCCCGCAACCATGCTCCCGCCAGGAGGGCGATTTCGTGCAATTCCTGCGCTGCGTTCAAGCCACTCATTTCCCGCTTCCGGAGATCAATCGAGCGAGTCGGAGATCCCGAGACTGGAGGATTCATCCGGATCGGAACCCAGCCCGTCATCACCGATGTACTGCTGGAGGCTTTCGGATTGCGGTGAGGTGTGCATGAATTCCTTCTCTTCAGCGGTCTTGCACTTGATGCATTTGAGGGCGTAGGGCATGATCTCGAGGCGTTTGGGCTCGATCTCCTGGCCGCAGGCGATACAGGACCCGAAGCTGCCGTCGGCGATGCGCTCGAGTGCGGCATCGATCATCTGAAGGGTGGCTTTTTCGTTTTGCCCCATCCCGAAAATCAGGTCTTTTTCGGCCATTTTATAGGCCTGGTCGACAAGGTCGCCCATGCTCTCATCGGAGAGGCCACTGTAATCCTCGTTGTCGCGCAGAAGCTCGGTGATGATCTGCTTTTTCTTTTCTTCAAGGATTTTTTCGTATTTCTTTGTGTCTTTCTTGTTCATGTTGCCCACCTCCGGACGTATCTGTCCCCTACCCCGAATCAAGAGTCCGTACATAGTACGTAAGTATGCCATCAAGGTCAAACAAATTCAGGATTTCGGGGCACTTTTTATCAGGGCGCGAAAATCTGGCTCGGGTCTGCCTCGTGTCGATTTTCGCGTTCTGCGGGCGCTATCAACGCAGGCGCACCTGCCTTGACTGGATACGGGCTTTGGCGCTACATTACTGTGGTAACGGGGGGCTTTGCATGCGCGTCGAACGGATTGCCATCAGCAGCATCAAGGTCGTGGACAGGGTGCGCGATGACTACGGTGATATCGAGGGCCTGGCCGCCAGTCTCCGTCAGGGTGGGCTTGTCCAACCGATAGTTGTCGACGAGAAATTCAGACTGATCGCCGGAGGCCGACGGCTCAAAGCTGCCAGCATGCTTGGCTGGTCCCAGATTGACGCCTGCATCGTGACCGGCCTGACCCCCCTCCAGAAACTGGATCTCGAGGTCCAGGAAAACCTGGTCCGCAAGGATCTGACGGATGCCGAAATCGCCAAAAGCATCGAGATGAAAAAGCGTCTCATGCGTCGGCCCTGGTATGTGCGCCTTTGGGAATTTTTCAAGAGCCTGCTTGACTGGTTTCTTTCCCTCTTCAAGCGGCGCTGAGCGGAGCCGGTCGACCCATGAAGCTGAAGGCATGTTCTCTGGTTTTTTCGAGTCAACTCCCGGAACGGGAGTTTCCCGGCCTTGGGGCGTCCCGTCCACGTTTCTTGCTTCCTTTTGCCGGCCGTTTCACCTACCTCGACATGTTTCTTTCTCCGCTGGTCCGGGCCGGGGTGCGGTCGCATCTGGTCGTCACACAGCAATATGCCGAGATGACGCATACCTACCTCGAGACCGCTTGGGGCGGGGACGAGAACTTCAAGGTTTTTCCCTTTATGCCCGAGACGGGTGAGGTTCCGTTTGATTCCCAGATGTATTCCGTTTTCAAGAGTGAACTGGCTCCCTACGTCTTTTTCGGCCAGGTGGATCACCCCTGCTGGTTCGAGATGTCGGAACTTGTCAGCGAGATGCGGATGCGGGTCAAAGGGGTGCAGCCGGTCTTCGGGAAAAAAGCGGCGGGTGTGCTCCTCGTGGAGCGCGGCGAACTCCTGGATGTTCTCTCCCAGATGGTAAAAAAAGCCGTTCCGACGTCCCGGGTCCTCGAAAAGGCCTTCCAGATCCTCTCCAAGGGGGAACGGGTCAGGCAGCTTGCTGTTGAGGGCTATTATCTCCAGATCCAGAATCTCCAGGAATACATTACCGCCAACATGGCGATCCTCCAGCAGCAGGAGCAGTTCCGGGCACTCTTCACGCGGGTTCCTCTCCAGAGCGGGATCTCCGGCAAGGCCCAAGCGACGATCGAAGGAACCGCTTCGTTCTACCGGTCATCCCTGGCCGACCGGTGTGTTGTCCGGGGCAATATCTACGATTCTGTCCTCTTCCCCGGCGTTGAAGTCGGGAAGAACAGCGAGGTGCGGGATTCTGTCATTCTGCCCGGTGTCCGCATCGGAGACAATGTCCGGATCGCGCGGTGCATGGTCGATACGGCGGTCGATCTGCCGCAGAATATCAAGGTCCATATCGCCGATGGTGTCAAGATCGGGAACCAGAAGTCCCGGGCGGAGAACAGGGAGTACCCCGGCGTTCTCCATGACGGGTTCACATTCATCGGGAGCGGAACAGTGATTCCGAAGGGCGTGGTGATCGGTGGGGGATGCCATGTCGCTCCGGCAACCCCGAAACCGGTTTTCTCCCGGCACAAGACGCTGGCTGACGGCCGGAGTCTCGCAAAATAAGCCGTCGTATCCGCATTCCGGCTGCCGCAGAAACAGAAAACAGGAGTAGAGAGTGATTCGTCATTCAAAGCCGAACATCAAACGGGCCGACCTGGTTGGCGTTCTTGAAAATCTCATTTCCGACAATATTGCCGACGGGTCGATGGTCCGCGATTTTGAAAAGGCGTTTTGTGAATTCTCCGGCCAGCGTTCGGGGAGCGCGGTTGCCGTCGGCTCCGGGCTGGATGCCCTGTTCTTCGGGCTCAAGGCGATGGGGATCGGTCCGGGCGACGAGGTCATCCTGCCCAGTTATCTTCCGACCGCTCCCCTGCATGCCGTTCTTCACGTCGGGGCAACACCTGTCCTGTGCGATATCGGCGCGGATTACAACATCAGCCCAAGCGCGGTTCGCACCCTGATTAACGAGAAGACCAAGGCCGTGATTGTGGCGCATCTTTTTGGCTTGCCCGCCGATATGGGTGAGCTTGCCGGTCTCGGGGTGCCCCTGATCGAGGATTGTGCCCAGGCGCTCGGGGCGCGCTATCAGGGGGATCTTGTCGGCGGATTCGGGAAATTCGCGTTTTTCTCGTTTTATGCGACCAAGATGATCACGACCGGGTATGGCGGGATGGTTCTTTCGAAGGATACACGCCTGACGACAGCGGTCCGCGAGATGCGGACCTATATCGGCAAGGAAGACCTGAGTACCTCGTACAACAGCAATATCACGGATTTTCAGGCGGCCATGGGGATCAATCAGCTCAAACGCCTGCCCCATTTTATCGAGCAGAGGCGCCAGATTGCCGAGACCTACACCATGCGCTTTTTGCAGGCCCACCTCGATGTCCCGCAGAATTTCGAGGGGCGTGAGCCGGTCTGGTACCGCTATCCCCTGCGGGTCAAGCGCAGCCTGAAGGATGCGATCGAGTTCCTCAAAAAAAACACCATCGAAGCCAAGCCGCCCGTCGCCCGGCCCTTGCACCAGATTCTCGGCTTGCCTGCCGAGGCGTTTCCCGAAACCGAAAAAGCGTTTTTGAAGACGCTCTCGATACCGATTTACCCCGCCCTTCTCAACAAGGAGGTGGAGTATATCGCCAAGGTCGTCGCGAGAGTCACCTGAGCTGTGTCGCAGAAGGGCGTGGATTTCTCCGCCGGACGCGACTTCTTCAGATTTGCTGCTTGACAGGGATGATTCTGAATGGATACAATGATGAGTGATGTCTGACTTGGTTGAGGCAGGGGCTGGGGCATGGGGCGCCAAAGAGGGATGACCGAGTTTTGTGTTCTGAGCAAGACGGAAAACGTCCGGGTGATCGGTTCCTGGCTCAAGGAGTTTTGCGAGGCCCGCCATGTCGGTTCGGAGGAGCTGGAGGATATCATCATCGCGACGGACGAGGCCGTGACCAACATCATGATGCACGGGTATCAGGGCCGGACGGATGGCTTGATCGAGATTCGCTGCCGGGTCCTGGATCGCAAGGTCGAGTTGCGGATCAGGGATAACGGTATGACGTTCAGCATGCCTGGTCTTGATACCCTGGTCAACAAAAAGCGCGAGGAGTATCTGGTCAAGGGCGGATACGGGCTGATCCTCATGCACCGCTTCATGGACGGGGTCGAATTTCGGCAGGACGGACAGAGCGGAAAAAACGTATTGTTGATGCACAAGAATTTTTAGCAGAGTACTGTGGTATCTATAAAAAGTCTGGGGGACTTCTCACAATGGAAGAATTGCTTACAAAACAGGTCGATGATGTACTCATCGTGTATCTCAGTGGCCGGCTCGATGTCCATCTCTCGCTCGAGATCGAGCAGGCTGTCAACGAACTCATCGACAAGGGGCATATCAATCTGCTCTTCGATCTCGAAAAGGTTGTCTACCTCTCGTCAAGCGGGTTGCGGATTTTCATCGCCGCGATGCGCAAACTCAAGGAACTGAATGGGCAGCTCAAGCTGGCCAACCTGACGTCATCTGTGAAGAAGATCTTCAAAGTTGTCGAACTGATCGACCTTTTTGATATCTACGATTCCGTTGATGAGGCCATGGCCTCGTTCAAAAAGCAGTAATCTCTCCGCGGGATTCTCCCCGGGGACAAGCGGAATGAAGAGAGAGATTCGCAGTGCGGGGATCGTGCGCCATCCGCACAAGGATTGCCGTGCGTTGACCGAAGCCATCACCTCGCGCCTTGAGGCGCGGGGTGTTGTTGTTACGGTTGTCGATGCGGGCCGGAGTGAGGATGGGGCGGTGGTTCGTCCCGCAATTGACGGGATGGCGCTTGATCTGGCCATCTCCCTCGGGGGGGACGGGACACTCCTCTCGACGGCTCGGCTCGTCTATGGCCGGTCGATTCCCGTCATTGCCGTCAATATGGGGACCTTCGGTTTTTTGACGGCGATCTCCCACGATGAAGTCCTGCGCGCACTGGATGCCCTCTTTGCCGGTTCAGTTGGATTCGAGAACAGGATGATGCTCGAGGCGCGTGTCGAACGGGATTCCCGGACGGTGGTCTTGTGCCGGGCCCTCAACGAAGTGGTCGTCACCCGCCGGGATATGGCAAGCATGATCGGGCTGGCGGTCTGGGTCAATGGAGAATTTTTGAGCGGATACCGGGCGGACGGGCTGATCGTGGCGACCCCGACTGGTTCGACCGGGTACTCTCTCTCGGCCTCCGGCCCGATTTTGATGCCGACCCTTGAAAACATGATCATCACCCCTGTCTGTCCCCACTCTGTGGCTTCACGCCCCTTTGTGGTCGGGGCGGCCGATACGGTCACGATTCAGGTCCGGGCCTTGAACCTGCGTTCGGCCCTGACGATTGACGGACAGGAAGAGATTCCCCTGGAGGACGGTGACGAGATTGTCGTCTCCAGGGCTGCGCATCCCCTGGTCCTGGTGCGGTCCGGTGAACGGAGCTATCTTGAGGTTCTGCGGACAAAACTGGCCTGGAGTGGTGCTCCCTGATTTTTTCTCCCCGGATGCAATACTCGGGGGAGGCGGGCGGTATTATTCTGGAGAGGCAACAAGGAGCAGGCAGATGCTGGAATCCCTCAATATTCGCAACTTCGCCCTGATCGAAGATCTTTCCATCGACTTTGGCCGCGGGTTCAATGTTCTTTCGGGCGAGACCGGGGCCGGAAAATCCATCATCATCGGTGCTCTCGGGCTGATCCTTGGGGGAAAGACCTCCAGCGAGATGGTACGGACCGGGACGGACATGGCCAGTATCGAGGGCCTGTTTTCGGTCTCGCCGGATTCGGCCGCCGTCACGATGCTGGCCGGGGCCGGGATCGACACCCCCTCCGGTGAACTTGTCATCCGCCGGACCGTCAGTGCTGACGGAAAGTCGCGCTGCTTCATCAATGGTGTGTTGTCGAACATGACGGTTCTGTCCGAACTGGGCGCTCTCCTGGTGGATATCCACGGCCAGCACGAGAACCAGTCCCTGCTCAAGATCTCCCTGCATCTTGGCATGCTGGACGAGTTTGCCGGTCTTGCCGGTTCTGTGGACGGGATGCGTGGCCTGGTCCGGGAGCTGGCCAGACTCGAGGAGCAATTGTCCGCCCTGGCCATGGATGACCGGGAGAAGGCGCGTCGTCTGGATCTCAATACCCACGCCATCCGGGAGATCGATGCTGCGGGTCTCAGGGAAAACGAGGAGGCCGAGCTCGAAGAGGAAAATCGCCTCCTCTCCAATTTCGAAAAGATTCATGGGGCTGTCGAGTCGGCCTGCGAGACCCTCGCTCCGGCCGCCGGGGAGGTCCGTTCCGCAGCGGTTGGACTGGAATCCGCGGGTGAACATGATCCGCGTCTGGCCGGGCTTGCCCAGCGTATCCGGGATGCCTGGTATGCACTGGATGACATTACGGACGAACTCCGGGCCTGGCGTGGACGGATCGATTTTTCACCCGAACGGCTGGAGGAGGTCAATGAGCGGATCTCCCTGATCCAGACCCTCAAGCGGAAATACGGGGAGGGTATCCCTGAGATCCTCGCCTTCCGCGACAAGGCCGCCGAGGAAAACGAGTCCATCCAGACCAGTGATCAGCGTCGGGCAGAACTCTCCGGCGAGATCGCGGCCCTGCAGGAGCGGGCTTCGCGGGCTGCCCTGGCGCTTTCCCAGGAGCGGCAGAAGCGGGCCCGGGAGATGGAGACCCGCGTCATGGAGGAGTTGGCGTTTTTGGGAATGGCAAAGACCGTTTTTAAAGTCGATATCCGCTATGTCCGCGATCCGGAGGGCTTTATCGAGGTGCGGGGCGAGCGTATCCGGCTTTTCGAGACGGGTGTGGATCACGTCGAGTTTCTGGTCTCGCCCAATCCCGGCGAGGAGGCCCGACCCCTGCGCAAGATCGCCTCGGGCGGCGAGATGTCGCGCATCATGCTGGCTTTCAAATCCGTTCTCTCGAGCCGTAATGACTGCGAGACCCTGGTCTTTGACGAGGTGGATGCGGGGATCGGCGGCGTGACCGCTTCGGCCGTCGGGAAAAAACTGCGGCAGGTCTCCGGCGGACATCAGGTCCTCTGTATCACCCATCTTCCCCAGATCGCGGCCATGGCGGACCAGCACATCATGGTCTCGAAGAGTGTGGCCGATGGTCGAACGCGGACCCAGATCCGGCATCTGGCCCATGATGAGCGTCTGGCAGAACTGGCGCGGATGCTGGGTGGCGAGGTCGTCTCCGAGACGACGCTCCAACAGGCCCGGGAGATGATCGAGATGGGACAGGGCGGTCCCTCCTGACTGTTGGATCTGTCATGATTGGTTTTTTTTGATGAACATCCTCAGTCCGCTGTCAGGCGGCGGATCTTGGAGCGAGCCGCTCGCGGCCGTTTCCGGCTGCTGTGCCGCTCGAATCTTCCTGCAAAAGCTGTGTCCCGGGAGTCTCTAGGTGTGTTGGCGTCAATCTTTGGTGCCAATTCCGAAAATGCGAATCCGCCGTCAACAAAAATCCGCAAATTTTGGAATTTTTAGGGGTTTTACCCTATTGCGGACCGGGCAGAATCAACCTATGGTTACTGTAACGCGGGGGTGACGAGTGGTTGTATCCGACGAGCGCGAACCGTCGGGTTGGGTGATGCCACGCTCTTCCTCCCAATATTACAAGGAGATGAATATGATCCGCACATTGTTCACCATGGTTGTTCTTTCTCTGCTGATGCTTGTAAGCGCGAACTGCAGCATCGGCCCAGACGTTGTCGGCGTGACCGATGACACCACCGTGGATCGTGTCGTCACGTATACCGAGGATTTTGAAAAATCCACCGCCAGTGGGACATCCTATGTGACCGGCAGCTTTGTCGGAAACAATGGGCTGACCTGGAATTACGTCCAGACCGCCTGGTCCGGCGCCGTGATTGCCGGTTCCAAATCACCGGTTTTGGGCATGAACCGCACCCCTGTTGCCGAAGTGTCCACAACGGTCGCTGATGGTGTCGGAACCCTCTCTTTCAAGTTCAAGAAGGCGTATTCGACAGCGGTCAGTCTGAGCGTCTATGCCAATGATACGCTCCTGGGGACGGTGACAACGACCAAGACAACGACCCAGAGCAAGACCTTTACGGTCAACAAGTCCGGAACGGTCAAGATCCGCTTTGTGCAGTCCAAGACGACAGCCGGACAGGTCTCGATTGATACACTCTCCTGGACGAGCTACGGGACGACAACAAGCTCCTCCTCTGTTTCATCGAGTTCGTCTTCTGTCTCCTCCATCTCTTCTTCTGTTTCCAGTTCAAGCTCCTCGACGGCCGCGACCGGTACCATCAAGATCGCATCGTTCAATATCCAGATCTTCGGTTCAACCAAGGTCGCCCGGGCCAACGTCCTCTATACATTGGCTCACATTGCCACCCGCTACGACATCATTGCTATCCAGGAAGTCGGTTCCAACGGAACGCCGTCCGAATCAACAGCCACAACAGTGATGGATACCTACATCGCCAAGATCAACTCGATCGCTGGTGCCGGTGCCTATTCCTACGTCCGTGGCCACCAGTACGCCTTCGTCTATAAAAACGCCACGATCACCAAAAAGGCCTCGCAGCTCTACAGCGGATCCAAGACCTTTACCTATACCCCCCTCGTTGGCAATTTTGCGGTCAAGAGCGGAAACTTCGACTTTGCCATGCTGACCATCCATACCAGCCCGACGGTTGCCACCACCGAGATTCCCGCCCTGACAACGGCTATGGCCGATGTGCGCACGCTCTACAGCGAGCAGGACGTGATCTGCCTGGGTGACTACAATGCCGATGGCTCGTACTACAGCCCGGGCACATCCGGTGGTGACTTGGCCGGTTTCTCCTCGTCGACTTACGTGACGGTCATCAAAAACGGGACGGATACCACGGTTTCGCCCAATAACAGCTACACCTACGACCGCATGCAGCTCTATACCGCTTCGGCTGAGGACTATGCCGGGGTCAAGGGTGTGCTCAAGTTTGCCGACTACTACACCATCAGCAATCTCGAGGGAACAACCACGACAGTCGGGACAGAGGGTGCTCTCTCCGACCATTACCCGATCTGGGCGGAGTTTTACACGGGACGTGACACAAACTGATCTTCCTCTATCACGAAACTTTGTACAGCAGGGATGGTGACGAGCCATCCCTGCTGTTTTGTACCACAGGAAAAAATCCGTGATTTCCTGTCAAGAAAAATCCGAATTATTGCATTATAGTAAAATAGGTATTTTCCCCTATGGTTCGGAAGTTCGGCGGATCCTATACTCTTGATATACAAACGGGCCTTGGTATGCCGGAAGAAGCGAGCGCGAACCGCGTGGCTGTACCGGGGACCGACACCATCAGGAGATAAAAATGACCCGCAAACTGTTTCTCTTCCTTGCTTTGTCCCTGTTGATGCTTGCAAGCGCGAACTGCAGCATCGGCCCAGACGTTGTCGGCGTGACCGATGACACCACCGTGGATCGTGTCGTCACGTATACCGAGGATTTTGAAAAATCCACCGCCAGTGGGACATCCTATGTGACCGGCAGCTTTGTCGGAAACAATGGGCTGACCTGGAATTACGTCCAGACCGCCTGGTCCGGCGCCGTGATTGCCGGTTCCAAATCACCGGTTTTGGGCATGAACCGCACCCCTGTTGCCGAAGTGTCCACAACGGTCGCTGATGGTGTCGGAACCCTCTCTTTCAAGTTCAAGAAGGCGTATTCGACAGCGGTCAGTCTGAGCGTCTATGCCAATGATACGCTCCTGGGGACGGTGACAACGACCAAGACAACGACCCAGAGCAAGACCTTTACGGTCAACAAGTCCGGAACGGTCAAGATCCGCTTTGTGCAGTCCAAGACGACAGCCGGACAGGTCTCGATTGATACACTCTCCTGGACGAGCTACGGGACGACAACAAGCTCCTCCTCTGTTTCATCGAGTTCGTCTTCTGTCTCCTCCATCTCTTCTTCTGTTTCCAGTTCAAGCTCCTCGACGGCCGCGACCGGTACCATCAAGATCGCATCGTTCAATATCCAGATCTTCGGTTCAACCAAGGTCGCCCGGGCCAACGTCCTCTATACATTGGCTCACATTGCCACCCGCTACGACATCATTGCTATCCAGGAAGTCGGTTCCAACGGAACGCCGTCCGAATCAACAGCCACAACAGTGATGGATACCTACATCGCCAAGATCAACTCGATCGCTGGTGCCGGTGCCTATTCCTACGTCCGTGGCCACCAGTACGCCTTCGTCTATAAAAACGCCACGATCACCAAAAAGGCCTCGCAGCTCTACAGCGGATCCAAGACCTTTACCTATACCCCCCTCGTTGGCAATTTTGCGGTCAAGAGCGGAAACTTCGACTTTGCCATGCTGACCATCCATACCAGCCCGACGGTTGCCACCACCGAGATTCCCGCCCTGACAACGGCTATGGCCGATGTGCGCACGCTCTACAGCGAGCAGGACGTGATCTGCCTGGGTGACTACAATGCCGATGGCTCGTACTACAGCCCGGGCACATCCGGTGGTGACTTGGCCGGTTTCTCCTCGTCGACTTACGTGACGGTCATCAAAAACGGGACGGATACCACGGTTTCGCCCAATAACAGCTACACCTACGACCGCATGCAGCTCTATACCGCTTCGGCTGAGGACTATGCCGGGGTCAAGGGTGTGCTCAAGTTTGCCGACTACTACACCATCAGCAATCTCGAGGGAACAACCACGACAGCCGGGACAGAGGGTGCGCTCTCCGACCATTACCCGATCTGGGCCGAGTTCTACACGGGACGTGACACAAACTGAGTCTGAATCCAGACAAGGTACTTCTCCAGCCCCTGCAGGTCGCCTGCAGGGGCTGATTGTTTTGGACCAAGGGCTTGCCAGGAGAACACGCTCTACCGGGCAGGAGATACTTTGTATCGTCACGATTTCCTGTGCGCACCGACATCCGGGTTGCCGGTACCGTGACGGATGATCTCGCCCCGGATGTAGTAGATGGCTTCCTCGCTGATGTTCTTGGCCAGGTCGCCGATGCGCTCGATGGCTGCTGCGGTCCGGTAGAGCGCCAGGGCTGTCCCCGGGTCTGTGGTACTGGAGCGGAGGCACTCCAGAAGCATCCGATAGAAATCATGATTCATCGTGTTGAGGGTCCGGTCCATCCCGATCACCTCCAGGGCATGGTCCGCGTTTTTTCCGAGAAAGCAGTCGAAGGCATCGCGGATCATCATCGAGGAGTGTTCTCCCATGGCAATGATGGTCTCGATCAAGGGCCGGATCCTGTCCCGCGAGGCCATTTCGATGGATGCCTTGGCGATACTGGCTGCCTTGTCGCCCACTCTCTCGAGATCGTTGTTGATCTTCATGGCTGCCATCAAAAATCTCAGGTCGATGGCGACGGGCTGCTTGAGACCGACGATGGCCAGGAGCATGCCGTCGATTTTGTTTTCCTGGAGATCGATTTCGCGGTCGCTCTGGATGACCTGCAGGGCCAGATCGTTCTGCCCGGTTTCGAGAGCCTGGATCGCATGGATAAGGGCTTCCGTGGCGAGGGTGCGCATGATGGAGAGTTCCTTGCGCAGGACCTCCAATTCCTGATCAAGATGGATCTGCATCGTATTTGTCCTTTCTTTCGGCGCGCTTAACCGAAGCGGCCGGTGACATAGTCTTCGGTTCGTGACTGGCGGGGGGTCGTGAAGATGACACGGGTCGTATCGTATTCGACAACCTCACCCATATAGAAAAAGGCGGTCCTGTCGGAGATCCGTGCGGCCTGCTGCATGTTATGGGTCACGATGACGATGGTGTAGCGGTTCTTCAGCTCGAGGATCAGCTCCTCGATGCGGCGTGTGGCGATCGGATCAAGTGCGGAAGCCGGTTCGTCCATCAAGAGAATCTCCGGTTGGACGGCGATCGCCCGGGCGATACAGAGCCGCTGCTGCTGTCCGCCCGAGAGCGCGAGTGCTGAAGACTGGAGCCGGTCGCGGACCTCGCTCCAGAGACCGACCTGGGTCAGGGTCTCCTCGACAATCCGCTCCAGCTCCAGCCGGTCTGTGATTCCCCCGAGCTTTGGCCCGTAGGTGATGTTGTCGGCGATACTCTTGGGGAAGGGGTTGGAGCGCTGGAAGACCATTCCGACGGTGCGACGGAGTGCGACGATATCCGTCCCGGGCTGGTTGACACTGGTTTTTCCGACGAGGATCTCGCCTTCGGCCCGTGCTCCCGGCACCAGATCGTTCATGCGGTTGATCGAGCGGAGGAAGGTCGACTTCCCGCAACCCGACGGGCCGATCAGCGCGGTGACCTGGTGATCAGGGATGGAGAGGCAGATATCATGCAGCACCTTGTTGCTTCCATAATGAAACGAAAAGTTTCGTACTGAGATGGCGGTTTTCTCTGCATGGGTGTCCGATTCTGTGCTGCCTGTTTTGGTTACAACCGTTGTCATCCGGGTACTCCTTTCAAGTTTGACGTGTGGGTGAAATATCCACTAAAGTCACCGTCCATCGTTGGGCGGAAGAGTGTTCACCAAAAAACTGCATGATTCATGCACCCGCTCCGCTGTGTTGTCTGCGCAATCTGGCCCGGATGATGATGGCGATCAGCGAGAGTCCGAGGATCATCCCGATCAGGACCAGTGAGGTCCCGTAGGCGATCGGACGGACTTGCGAGATGCTCTCGTGCTGTGTCGCGAGAGTGTAGATATGGTAGGGGAGCGCCATGAAGGGCTCGAAGACGCTCTCCGGAAGTCCGGGGAGGGAAAACGAAGCCCCGGTGAAGAGGAGTGGGGCGGTCTCGCCGGCGGCCCGGGCAATTCCCAGGATTCCGCCGGTGATGATCCCGGGGACAGCGCGCGGGAGGACGATGCGGCGGATTGTCGTCCAGCGGGTTGCTCCGAGGGCGAGCGAGGCTTCGCGCCAGGCCAGGGGAACGCTGCGCAGGGCTTCCTCGCTCGCGGTGATCGTCCAGGGGATGGTCAGGAGTCCCAGTGTCAGACCGGCGGAGAGGATCGAGGTTCCGAGAGCGAGTCCGTTGACAAAGAGTGCGACACCAAAAATTCCGTACACGATGGACGGGACTCCGGCCAGATTGCGGATCGCCAGGCGGATCAGGCGTGTTGACCGGTTGTCTTTGGCGTATTCGTGGAGGTAGATGGCCGTCGCCAGACCGAAGGGAATGGAAAAGAGTGTTGTCACCAGGGTCACGGCCAGAGTCCCGACGATGCAGGGGAGGATCCCTCCGGCAGTCATCCGGTCGCGGGGCATATCGCTGACAAATTCCCACGAGAGTGATCCGGCGCCACCGATCAGGAGGTCTGTCAGAATCAGGATCATGATGGAGAGGACGAGTCCCGTTGCCAGGGTGACCAGGATCCGGCCTGTCCGGTCCATCCGTTGTTGCTGTTGTCTGCAGCGAGTGGTCATGATTGCTTCTCCTTGCTCGGTGCGAGCATCCGTGTCTGGCGGCGCATCACGAGATCCGCTGCCAGATTGACAAAAAAGGTGATGGCGAAGAGCGCCAGACCGACGGCGAAGAGGGCGTGGAAGTGTTCCGAACCGACGGGGACTTCGCCCAGTTCGATCGCGATTGTGGCCGTCAAGGTGCGGACGGGATCAAAGATGGAGCCGGGAATGACCGGAGTATTGCCGGTGATCATCAGGACGGTCATGGTTTCGCCGATGGCCCGGCCCAGTCCGAGCATGATGGCCGCAAAGACCCCCGAGCGGGCGGCCGGGAGAATGATCCGGGTCATCGTTTCCCAGCGGCTCGCTCCGAGGGCCAGGGATGCCTCGCGCAGGGCGGAGGGGACACTGCGGAGTGCGTCTTCCGTCATGCTGATGATCGTGGGCAGGGCCATGATCGCCAACAGGACCGAGCCGCTGACGGCATTCAGCCCGTTGGGCCGCCCGCTGAGCCCGGCCATGAGCGGGGCGAGGAGGGTGATTCCGAGGAATCCGATGACCACCGAGGGAATCGCCGAGAGGAGTTCGATGGCCGGCTTGATCCACTGGCTGACCCGCGGCGGGGCGATCTCGGTCAGCCAGAGTGCGGTCAGGATCCCCAGGGGGACGGCCAGGACCATCGCCCCGAGGGTGGTCAGGAGAGTCCCCGCGACCAGGGAGAGGATTCCGTATCCCGGCTGCGAGGATGACGGGTTCCAGCGCTCGCTGAAGAAGAAATCGACCGTGTGCTCTCCGGCGAAAAAGGGGATTGCGTTGGTGACCAGGAGGAGCAGAATTCCCAGCAGGATCAGGATGACCGAACCGCCGACAAGACGGAAAAAAACTTCGGCCAGATCCGGGATGCGGTGGTTTCGGGTTTGTGTTGTCGGCATGCGGAACTCCTTCAGGTCCGGGTCAGGCCGGAGGCACGGTTGATCCGGTGGTGCTCGGGTTGCAGCGGGAAAAATCCGTTGGCCCGGACGATTCTCGCGGCCTCGGAAGAAATGCAGAATTCGAGAAAGCGTTTGAGTTCCGGTCCCGGGGCGCCATTGATGTACTGGTAGAGAGGCCGGGTCAGGGGGTAGCGGGCATTGGTGATGTTCTCCTCGACAGGCAGGCAGGCCCGGGACCGGTCATCCCGGGCAACGGGGAGGGTGCGCAGGCGTTGCCCGGGTCCCTGGACGTAGCCGACACCGACATACCCGATTCCGCCCGGATCCTGTCCGAGGGAGGCGACGATCTGGGCGTTCCCGTTCATCTGGAGGACGCTCGCATCAAAGTCCCCGCCTCCCAGGACGACGGTTTTGAAAAACTCGAAGGTGCCGGAATTGCTCTGCCTTCCATAGCACGTGATTCGTCTGTCCGGGCCGCCGAGTTCTCCCCAGTTCCGGATTTCGCCGCGGAAGACCGCGGCCAGTTGGGGCAGGGAGATCCACCGGACAGGGTTCTCCGGATGGACGATGATGGCCAGCCCGTCGGTGGCAATCACGATTGTCCGGGGTTCAACGCCGTTTTTTTTGGCCAGGCTGCGCTCGTGGGATTTCATCGGGCGGGAGGCATTGGCGATATCGGCAGTCCTGTTGATCAGGGCGGCGATGCCGGTTCCCGAACCTCCGCCTGTGACCGCGATCCGGCTGGCTGGCCGGATGCGCTTGAAGGATTCAGCAAAGTCCGAGACGAGATTGACCTCGGTGTCGGAACCCTTGATGATGATCATGTTCCTGTTGCGGTGGCAGGAGGTGACAAGGATTGCGAGGACTGTGAGGATCAGGATCCGGGACATGGCATGAACGCTCCCTGGGGCTGGTTCTTTTTGTTGAACACCCACGGATTCGTAATGGGCGGCCTGTCGCGGGATGTTCATGAAGAGAGTTTCCGCAGGAGATGTTACAAACGTGTGACAACTGAAAAAAAACTTCTGGATGACTATCTTCAGTCCATGCAGAAGAACGACCGGCCCGGAAAGATCCTGGTTGTCGATGACGAACCGGATATCATCGAGATTCTCTCGTGGAATCTCGGACAGGAAGGGTATCAGGTGGATTCGGCAGCGAGCGGGCTGATGGCGCTCTCCCGGATCGGGAAAAACAGGCCGGATCTGGTGGTTCTCGACCGGATGCTTCCCGGTCTGGACGGGATCGGGGTCTGCGACGCGCTCCGCAAGGATCCGGCCCTGCGCGGGATTCCTGTCCTGATGCTGACGGCCCTCGGGGGAGAGGACGATCGCGTCAGCGGCCTGGATGCCGGGGCCGATGACTATCTGGCCAAGCCGTTCTCCATGGCGGAACTCAAGGCCCGCGTCCGGGCACTCCTGAGAAGAAGCCAACCGGAGGAGGCCGGGCCCGAGATCCTTGTCTGGAAGGTGATCCGCTATGATCCCGTGGAACGGACGCTCGTTTCCGGCGGTCCGGAGCCGGTCGTGCTGACGCCGAAGGAGGGCCGCCTCCTTGACTTCTTTTTACGGAATTCCGGACGGCATATTCCCAGGGAGCGGATTGTGGACTATGTCTGGGAGGATCCACCAGAGGACCCCCGGGCGCTGGATGTCCTCGTGCGTCGCTTGCGGTCCCGGATGGGGTCCGCTTCGGGACTTCTTTCGACCCTGCCCGGGACCGGGTATGGACTTGTGGATGCGCGTGAAGCGGGAGAGGGGACGACATGAGAACAGCCGTCCGTTTCAGACTGGTGCTTGGTGGAGCGCTCTGTGCCCTCCTGGCTGCCGGGCTTGTCTGGGGCCGGCTTGTGGTCCAGGATCTGCTTCTCGAGCGGCTCTCGGCCGGGATGCGGGACTCCCTGATCATCCTCGGGCGGACGATTTTCGGGGACAAACCCGGTTCAATACAATCTGTCCCGGATCTGGTACGGAGTGTGGCCGGACTCGAAGGTATCCGGGTCAGCCTGATCGGTCCATCCGGATTCGTGGTGGTTGACAGCACGATCGAAAACACCAATGTCATGGAGAACCACGGACTGAGAAGCGAGGTCCGGGCCGCCCGAAGCGGGGGATGGGGAGAGGCGATCCGGCATTCATCGACACTCGGATACAGGATGCTCTATGTCGCGATGGAGAAACACGGGTATGTCCTGCGCATGGCCCGGGATCTGCGTTCTGTGGATGATGTCCTCGAGTCATTGGAGCGTACTGCCCTCGCTGCTGGTGCATTTCTGGTCGTTGTGTTTCTCGGGGTGAGCACGGTCCTGGTGCGGACGGTTGTTCGTCCGCTGGAAGCCCTGGCAGAGCGCTCGGTTCGTTGGGGCGAGGGAGAACAAGGTGTCCGGGCAGCGGTCTCTGGGACGGACGAGATCATGCTTTTGGCATCGGCCTTCAATATGATGGCCGGCCGGGCGGAGGACCTGGTTGGAAGGTTGCGTTCGGAGAAGGTTTTACTGGAACAGATCCTTGCCACCATGACCGACTCGATCGTCGTGCTGGATCCTGCCGGCGGGCTGATTCTCTGGAACGAGGCTTTTTGCCGGATGTTTCCCGGAGGATACATCCGGGCCGGGATGCGATACTATGAAGTGATGGATGCGTCCCGGGTGCTTGCATCCATTGAAGGCGTTCTTGCAACAGGGGAGGCGCTCTCCTTCAGCGCGGAACTCCCCCGCAGGATGGAGACTCGGGTCGAGGTCCAATGTCTGCCCCTCGGCGGGAATGCCGGCCTGTTGGTGCTTCTCCGGGACAGTACGGAACGATATCAATATGAAAAAATGAAAGCCGAATTTGCGGCCAATGCGTCGCACGAACTCAAGACGCCGCTGGCCATCATGGATGGCTATGTCCAGACCCTTCTTGCGAGTCCTCAGCCGGATGAAGTGACCCGGATCCGGTTTACACAACGGATCGCCTCCAGCCTCGACCGTTTGCGGGAGCTTGTGTCCGACATCATCCTGCTGAACAGGCTGGAGGAGGGCGGGCATGAACCAAAGATGGAGCAGGTTGATCTGGTCAAAACTCTGGAGAGGATCCTCTCCTCCCTCCAGCCACGGCTGGAAGCCTCCGGGGTCCGGGTTGTACCGGTGCGCATACCGGTCCGGGCCATTGTCCGGGGCAATCCGGCCCTCCTGGATTCCCTCTTTTTCAACTTGATGGAAAATGCCCTCCGCTACAGCCAGACCGGAGGCCGGGTGGAGATTGTGGTCGAGATCCTGACCGGAAGTGTCGAGACCAGGATCCGTGATGAGGGATGCGGATTCTTTCCCGGTGAGGAAGAAAGGATTTTTGAGCGCTTCTACCGGGGGGAAGGGAGCCGGGCCAGGGAGACAGGGGGGAGCGGACTGGGGCTGGCAATTGCCAAGTACATTGTGCGCTACCATGCCGGGACAATCACCGCCAGCAGTCCCGGACCCGGGCTGGGAGCGGAATTTGTGGTCGTCCTGCCTTTCGGCTGAGTGCTGAGGAAAACGAGCTTTGTATACGATGCATGAGTCTGTGTATACGGTGTGGGTTCGGACTCATGGAGAGTCGTTCATCTGCCGGCAAGACATGTCGAAGCGGTTGCCATCGGGCGAAGAAATATGATAGGATGGGCCAAGTATCGTCTGGAGGGGGGCTGGAAAATGCGTGCATCCATCGGACAACGTCTGCGCTACGCTGTCGAGAATTTCATGTCAAAGGGCGGCAAGGCTGTTTTTCTCAGTCTGACCCTGTTGTTTTTGTTGGCCTTGGTTCTTGTCCTCGTGATCCGGCTCTTTGCCATGCATGGCGGAACCGATGCCGGGGCGGCCTTGGATGATACATGGAAAGTCATGACACAATTGATCGATACCGGGACTGTGACGGCCGAGCAGGAATCGGTCGAAAAGATCATCGGGATGGTGGCGACGATCCTGGGTGTGGTGATTTTTTCCATGCTGATCGCCTTCATCACAACGCGTCTGGATCTGATCCTCTATAATTTGCGGCGAGGAAAGAGCCGGGTCCTTGAAACAAACCATACTCTGATCCTCGGATGGAGTGACCGGGTGATGGATATCCTCAGGGAACTGATCATCGCCAACGAGAGCGAGTCGAGGGCCGTCGTCGTGATTTTGGCCGATGCCGACAAGGAATTGATGGACGAGACCATCCACGCCCAGTTGCCGGACACAAAGACGACCAGGGTGATCACCCGGACCGGCTGTCCTTCTTCCCTGCGGGACCTGGCACGGGTCAATGCTTCCGGTGCCAGATCGGCGATCGTGTTGGCGACTTGTTCGGAGTACGCCAGTGACGGGGACAAGGAGATCTCGGATACCTTGTCCATCAAGATCATCCTCGCCCTGCAGGCGATGTGGCGGGGAGAGGACGGGTTCCCGATCATTGCCGAGATCTATGATGCCGCCAAACGGGATCTGGTCAATGCCGACGAGAGCGGGAAGGTCCTGTCGATCGACAGTTGGGAAATCATGGGACGACTCTTTGCACAGACCTCGCTGACGAGCGGGCTCGAGGTTGTGTACAACGAGATGCTTTCGTTCGACGGATGCGAGGTCTATTTTTACAAGGCCGATTGGCACGGAGTCCGTTTCGGGGATCTGCCGGGTCACTTCAAGGATGGCGTCCCGCTGGCGATTCATGACCCGGCCAGTGGCGCCATCACCACCAAGCCTCCGCGGGACCACGTCATGACGGATGGTGAGGAGATCATCATTCTGGCTCAGGATGATTCGTCGATCAAATTCTCAAAAAAGAAGCTCTATTCCCCCAAGCCCTGTCCCGGACTGGGGAATCACCAGAAACGGAATGCAAAACGTGTCCTGATTCTTGGTTGGCATCCGATCGGGAATGTGGTCGTGCGTGAGTATGCAAATTATCTCGGGGCGGGTTCGACTGTCCACATCGTCCATCGTTCACCGGATCAGGGATTGGAAGATTTTGTCCGTGGAGGCGTCGGCGAAGCACTTGCCCTCTCGCTCCGGACCGGAGATCCCCGGCAACTCGAAGTGCTGCAGGAATTGAAACCCTTTGAATATGACACGATTCTGATTCTTTCACAGGACGCCGGGCAGTTTGATGCCGAAAAAGTCGACGGGGATACCTTGATGATCCTCCTGATTCTGCGGAGGCTGGCAGCGTATTCGGAGGACGGCTTCAAGACGACAACCATTCTCACCCAGGTCTTCAACTCCGAAAACCAGGAACTCTTGGCACGGACGGATGCGGACGATTTCATCATCAGCAACCGTCTGATCACGATGATGCTGGCCCAGTTGAGTGAACAACCCGGGATCAAGCGCTTTTATGATGACCTGTTCAGCGAAGAGGGGAGCGAGATCTATGTCAAACCGGCGACGCTCTATTTCGACAGCTTCCCGGTCACCAGGACATTTATTGATCTGATGGCCTGTGCCGATGCGCGGGACGAGATCTGTCTCGGGTGGCGGATTGGCGCATTGCGACGGGAGAGTACACAGAACTTTGGTGTGACCCTTAACCCGCCAAAAACCGCAAGCGTCACGCTGAATGCCGATGATTTCCTCGTCGTCCTCGCCGACGACGCGGGCTAAAACAGGATGTTTTGTCCTGAGCGGGTCCATGGCGAAGTACCCGGAACGCAGTGTAGGGTAATGGACCCTTATGCGAAGGGCTAGGCCAGGAGGGCCTGTCCAGAGCTGCACCACGGCGAAGTACTTGCAACGAAGTGGAGAGTAAAGGCGCACGTCAGCGAAGGGCTAAAACAGGCGAAGTCCCCGCAGGGGAATGTTATGTCTCACCTGCGGGCGTACTTCCGTGATGCACCAGCCGCCACCCGCCCGCAATCCCATGTC
>DAIREN010000031.1:0-22676 GCA_036795535.1 Spirochaetota bacterium | reverse complement strand
GGATGGGCGCATGGAGGAAGAGGAAGCCCTCTTGGCGCTGATCCGGGATGGCTCGCTCAAACCCCTGTTTGAACTGGGCCAGGCCCCCATCCTGCGCCAGGTATTGCGCGGGAGACCGGTTGACGGCTTACCTGATCCCCGACCATGGCTGCGCCGGGTCGTTCGGCGACTGGGTATTCTCCTCAATAACCCGGCCGGGGATGCCGATAGGTAGGGTATGGTTCCATTGTTTTTCCTTGGGACCGAAATCGCGTGTGGGGAGTGTGCTTCGTGGCCGAGACAGATGCCTATAGCCAGTATCGCGAGACACAGATTATGACAGCCTCTCAGGGCAAACTTGTCGTTCTCTTGTATGAGGGCGCAATCCGTTTCATTGATGCCGCGACGACCGGGCTGGACAACAAAAAATATGACGTTGTCAATACCAATCTTCTGCGGGCTCAGGATATCCTGACCGAACTGGCACTCTCCATCAACTTCGAGGTCGGGGAGATTGCCTCGAAGATGTACAACCTATATATGTATTTCAACAGGAGGCTGGTCGAGGCCAATATCCGCAAGGACAAGGAGCCGATCCTTGAGGTGCGTGGAATGCTGGTCAGTCTTCTGGACGCGTGGAGACAGGTCGCTGACAAAATGCCTTCACGCCCCCAGTCCGGCGGCCTGAATGTCTCAGGCTGAAAACCGGACCTGGCGCATCATCCGGGTCGGGGTTCTGGGCCATCTGCGAAGTCTCACCATGCTCAGTATCAGGATCCGGACCGGTCTCGAGGACGTACCGGAGTGTCTTTCCTTGCTTGAGGAGTTTTCGGCGACGGCCGGGATCCTCGAAGAGCACGAGACCTTGTCAAAAGAGTGGCGTAGAACCGGGCTGGTTCTTCCAGATCCGGTTCTCGAATCCCTGATCCGGCGGCGGAGAAAGCGGCTCCTTGCCGTTCATGCCAGGGTCTCGCTTGCCTTGGAGGCAAATCTGGGGAAGCTTCCCCTGATGGTCCCGGTCATCACCATGGATGACGAGGGCCGGTTTGCGCTGCGCACTCAGTCCTGATGGGCGGTGATGGAGACCCCACCGTCATTCTCGATCCAGACGGAATAGCGTTTTCCGGGTATCGCCAGCTTGGTGGCAATGTCGGCCTGGACCGATCGGACGAAGGGCAGGGCGAGTTCCCGTTTTTCGAGGGACTCGAAGAGATGCTTGCGTGACAGCCCGTCCGAAAAGAAATGGACTTTCCTCTGGATGAAGTTGCTCCCGAAGGACATCATTCCCAGCCAGGCGAAACGGGTCTTGGCCCCGAGAAAGACAGCCGCATCATCAAAGACGATCTGGTAGACGATCAGGCCGAAGCGCTCTCCGGGGAGGGTGATGGTAAAGGGGCGATCAGCCGTAGGAATCGCACCGGGCTGTGGCTCGACCAAAAGCGTCATCTGTGTACCGTCTGCGAGATCGGCATGGATTCGGGCTATCAGGGTCCGGCCGGTAAAGGCGGTCAGGCTCCGGATGAAGAGAATGATGGCGATGATGAAAGCGGCAAAAACCAGGCCGGAGATTGTGCCGAAACTCCGTTTGAATGTCTGCACGAGAAAAGAGAAGAGCAAGGCAGCAACGAGGAAGGTCCAGCTGAAGGCCCCCGTAAAGACATGCAACCCGCCGAGGAAGATTCCGTACAAGACAGCACAGACAAGGGCTGCCAGGGAGACCACAAGCGAAGGTATGTGCTGCCGGGGCATGCGGCCTTTCAGTGAACGGCGGACGAAGAGGACTCCGGCCCAGGCGAAGATGATGAGCAGGATGTAGATCGGAAAGCTTCCCAGAGAGAGGTCAATATCCGGAACCGCCGGAGTCGCGGTGGATGAAAGCAGGATCAAGAGAGAGTCCCCCCTGTATCAGTGTGCATCCAGTATACCCCGGGTAAACCTGAAAGAAAAGCCGCTTGTCGTTTGATCCGGATCGTCGCGAAAAAAAGGGGCTGCCCTTTCCGGACAGCCCCCTCTTGTCTCTCAAGATTTTTCGGTTCAGAATTTGAGGTTTTTGAGTTCCAGTTTCCGTTTTTCAAGCTTCTGGTTCTGTTCCCAGCGCGCCCGGTTGGTGTCCTGGATCGATCTCCGGTATTGCTTCAGCCCCTCCATGGATCTGTCCTTGTAATCCGTACCATAGTCCTGATCCGTATTCCCGCTGGCTACGACACGGCTCTCGATCCGCTGGAAGGCGTATTGCCCCTGGTGGACCGCCGCGACGATCATGCTTCCCTGGACGGCCTGTGACTCTGCCATCCCTCGGGGATCGCTTGTGGCTGTCGTCGCCCGCTGACCGTTTGCCGGAATGAACTTGAGCTGGGCACCGATCATGGGGAGTGTCGTCTTTCTGTCGTGCAGGGATGCACGGACGCTTCCGTCACTTGTTGTCATCACATCCAGCACGAGATTGCTCCGGATGATCATGCCCGATTGTTCGATCCCGTCCGCCTTGACGACGACCAGCCAGGCTCCGGTATCCCGGACCGGAATCGGGATCCGTGCTGTCGCGGTCATGACCTGTCCCGCTTTTCCCAAGGCGATATTCGTGGTGAGACTGGGTCTGATGCCGGCCAGATTGATTCCCTTGACGTTTCTCAGATCCTTCTGTTTGAGACAGAGCATGAGGAAGTCGACTTTGTAGAGAGTCAGGGTGGCACTTGACACATTCCGGGATGCGATTTCGAGATGCGCCTGTTCTTCAAGGGGGACAATCGTGATTTCGGGCAGGGAAAGAGTTTTTTGGCGGATGTGTTCGATTGCCCTGGCCGCGTCCGCAAAGCGTGTCTTGACCTGTTCATAGAGCTTGAGGGCATCGGCGAGACGCTGTTCGGAGTGGCGGATTTTGCCAAGCATGTGCAGGGCATAATCCCGGTACCGGCTCGGTCCCCGGCTTCCGTCCTGCTGGACGAAGTGGGTATTCGCGACAGTCTCGCACTCCCGGCTGGCCTCGGCGAATTTGCGTTCGAAATACAGCGTGCTCGCCAGGAGGTAGCGGAAGGAATCGACAAAGTGCGAATTCGTATAGACGGAGAGCGCCTTGCGGGCACGCGCCTCGGCAGCCTGCCAATGTTCGCGTTCGAAGAGGAGCGAGACGACCGAGAAGGCACTCTCCGGTGCGAGCGTGGAGTCCGGCGCGGCTGCGAGGACTGCGTCAAAGAGGGTGAGCGACTCGTCCTTGAGCCAGTCCCCGGTCACGCCACGCTTGGCAAGTTCTTCGGGAGAGAGCTCGGTTGCCATCTGGAAGAGCTGTTGTGCGAAGGAGGAAATACTCGCGATCTCTTCCGACCCGTCCGGGTATTCCAGCCAGAGTTTCTTGAGGGAGGCGGCGGCCTCTTTGACCTGATTGGATGCCAACCAGGCAGCACTGACGGCCGAGTCCTGGAGGAATCTCGCTTCAATGATCCCGTCCAGAACCTGGCAGGAACGCTCGTGTTCGCCGATCCGTGCATAGGCTCCGGCAACGGCATCGGCCTGCTCCAGCGAAATCGAGAGGTCCTGGTGCTTCTCCTTGAGGCTCTCGAAATGCCGGACGATCTCCCTGGAATTCTTCTCGCGGACAGCGATATCGAGGAGCATCAGCCCGATCTCCCTGGCCGGACCGGCTTTGAGTTGCCAGCGGGAGAGACACTCGGAGAGGAGAGCCTTGGCCCGGTCCATCTCGCCACGGTTGAAGTGCCACTCTCCGATCCGGTACATCTCGTCAGCGGAGAAACGGTAGCCTGCAAAGATGTCGCTGCCGGCAGGGATGATGACAAACGCTCTCTGGGCTGTCGTGCTGCGCTTCCAGGGTGCCGAGAGTGGTGCGCAGGATGCGGCTGTCATGCGCGTACTGCCCTCGGCGAAAGCGACCAAGCCTTCACGGATTCGTATCGTCTCCAGCGCATGTGGAGCCTTGACCAGATAGCGGACTCTCCCCAGGAGGAGTTCGCGGTGGATGACGGCAGAACCCTCGATCAAGCCCGTTGTCCTGCATCCGGTCGGAACGGGAAGTTCGACGACAAGCAATTCGTCCACCCGGGTTCCCCCCATCCGGACCTTGATCTCTGCCGTGAAAGGACTTCCCCGGCTGATCCGGGCCAGTTCGTTTGTCGGACTGGCGGTCCAGTCGGCGAGAATCGACATCCCGCGAGGAATGGATTTTCCCTCGATGGCATAGGGGGGGTGCTGGAGAGAAACCTCGAAGGTCCCGGGATAGTCCCGCTGGGGTGGTGCGTCCGGTGCGAGGACCTCGCTCAGGAGGCTGTGGACACGGCAGGCCCCCCGCCCTTCGACCTGGACCTTGATCGTCGTTCCATCCCCTCCAAGCTGGTCACCGGTCAGGGTGATGGATCCCGGCCGGCCACTGGAGAATTCGCCGGCTTCACGGCCGTTCACAAAAACTTTCGCAGTCCAGGCGGCGGACGAAGCCTGTGCTATCAGATGGCGCGCATGGACCAGGGGGATGATCCCGTTTTCGGCCGGGGTGCTCCAGACCCGTCCAAAGCGATGCTCGTCCAGCCAGGCCAGCGCTTCACCGATGATGGTGCGGCTGCTCTGGTCACTGGTCGCTGCTGTCAGTGCCAGGGCGGCCAGGGCTGTTGTGCCGGTGGATCCCTCCATCCACCAGGTGTGGCGTGAAGGTTTGCCCGGGATGTGGGCCTGGCCGTCTTTGCGGATGAAGGCCTGCTGCAGGAGCCGGACCAGTTCCCCGCTCATGTCACGGCGGCCGGCGCTCTCAAGGGCGAGCGTGAGAAGGGCCAGTTCCCGCGGGGCGAGGCGTGCCCGTTCACGATAGAGCCGGTTCATCCATGCGAACGGGGAATCGCTGCCACCCGCCATGGCAAAGAGTGTCAGTGCCTTGATCTCGTTCTCTCCCGAAGCACTGAAGATCTGCTCAAGCCGCTGTTTGGTCCAGGCGGAGAGAGCCGGGTCAACCGTGACCCCTGCGGCCCTGCAACGCTGGAGGGCAAAGCCGAGCCAGGCGATCTCGCTTTCGGTCGGTGCACCGGACTCCCAGCCGCGTTTGTTCCGGGTCGCAAGATGTCTGGCCTGCGATTCGATGGAAGCCCGGAGTGTGTTCTGCCGGAGGGCATCGGAGGGGGAGATGGCTTTGAGGTATTCCAGGGCTGCCGTATCCCGGACCAGACTGGCGATGATGCCGGAGAGCTGGTTTCTCCCGAAATACTCGGGGTATGGCTCGAGAAGGATCGCTTCCGGGTGTTCCGCCTGGATGCGCAGGGTGCGGGAGATCGCGGCCGGAGTATGACGGAGTCGTTTCTCCCAGACTGTGCGGACCAGGGCCGAGGCACCGCTGACACGTTTTTCACCCGCCGGATGGACAACCAAGGGTACACTGGCGCCAAAGGCCGGATCCCGAACCGTCAGGATGAAGGATCCCGGGGTGGAAACGGTCAGGGGGATGGAGAGTTCGCTGGCCGAGGCCGGCTTGAGTGACCAGGGAATCTCTCCTCCCGTGATGCGTTGCTGATTTGTTGTTTCGAGTTGCCAGGTCAACCGGCCCTGCAAAGCTTTGTCGGAACGGGTCGAGAGGTGCAGGGGGACAAGAACCCTGTCTCCACTGGTGATCGCTTCCGGAGCCTGGATGCGGGCGTGGGTTGTCGTGACGGCGTGCATCACCAGTTCGGCATCACCGAAGAGCGTGGCTCCGGAGACTGCAACAGTGACAACACGCCAGCTGGCTGACCGGTCCGGGAGAACAAAGTTTGCCTCGGCCGTTCCGTCCCGACCTGTCGTCAGACTTCCCGAGTACCAGGCCAGTTCCGCCCAAGCGGCGGGGTGTCTGGGCTCTCCCGGACCTTTGTTTTCGCTCTCGTCCAGCGGTCGTTCTTCTCTCGTCTGACGGAAGGCACGGTCATTGCCGTTGGCGGTCCGCTGGGACGGCATATCGGCCCTGCCGGCGGCCCTGTCCCGTTCAAGGCTGACCATGTCCGGGTCTCTTTCGCCCGTTTTTGCCGAATAGGTGAAGGGGGTGAAGGAGGCGGAGCGCGTGGTGGCAAACGGCAGTTTGGGGAAGAAGGTGCTGACGATGTCCTGTCGCGAGACGTTGACCGCGGACCAGATGGCATCGTCAATCACGAAAACGAAGAGGCTGGAGTTGGCCGCTTCTCCGGACCGGGATTTTGTGGAGAAGCGGAGGGTAACCTTCTTGCCGGGGGTTGCTGCCGCAGGTGGGGTGATGGCGAGCTGGATGGCATGTTTGAGGGCGTATTCAGCCTCGGAGGTGTAAAACCCGTTGGTGGTGGCGGCCAGTACGACCGCTTTGAAGGCCGGAGAGAGTGCCTCATCCGGGAAGAGTGTGATCACCGATTCACCCGGGAGAATCCGGATCTTTTGCTGGCGGACAATCCTGTCCCGCTCAAGGAGCAGGATGCCGTCCTGGGTCCGCGGGAGCCGGGAATGGATCCTGAGCTTGAGTGCTTGGCCACTGGAGACCTCGGTTGTGTCCTGGAGGATGTGGATCCGGCGGGGATCCTGTGGTCCGCTGACAAAGATGTTTGTCCTGGCTGTGACCTCTTCCCCCGAGGAGGACGTGGTCCGTGCCGTGATCTGGTAGTTGCCGGCACGGAGGGCTGCCAGGGTGAACGGTTTTTTCCCTGCAAAGGTCAAAGATTGGGAGTGCATGTCCAAGCTTCTTCCGTTCGTGAGGAGGCTGGCGGTCAGACTCACCTTGCGGGCCGGATCAGCCCCGGGAATGGGCGCAAGCGTCACTTCGACAACCGGTTTTTCGGTGTGCAGCCAGATCGATCTCCCGGGAGTCACTTTCAGAGCGATGTCCCTGCTGGCGAAATTGATGGTGTGTGTGTAGACACGCTCTTCCCAGGACGGTTTGACAGTCACGGTCAGGGCCTGCCCGCTGATCCGTTCCGCCGAATCGACCGGGATGATGATCTCGCCACGGGGGTCGGTGACAGCGGTCTGCCAGTCCTCCTGGTTGACACGCCAGAGGATGTGCCGTCCGGCCGCTGGCTCGCCCCAGAGATGGGCGCAGCGTGCGGTCAGGCTGATCCGGTCGCCGACCAGCGGAACCGTCGGGGACTGCGTAAATTCGACGGATGTTTCTTTCGGGGTGTATTGCTCCACCCGGAGCTGGTGCGTGGCAGTCTGGGTACGATCCGCATTGACGAGAACGAGGCTGATCACTCCGGGGGCCTCGGCCGGATCGATGACGAATTCTCCCTGGATGGTGCCGAGTCTGTCGGGCGTGACGGTGTTCCTCATAACCTCAAGACCGGTGGGAGTGCGGACCGTCAGGAGATACTCTTCGCGTGGTATCGAGAGCAGTCCGGCTGCATCCCTGATACGGAGCGTGAGCCGGAAGTGGACAGTGTCGCCCGGACGCCAGGCCTGTCGGTCGGCTGCGAGATGGGTGACCAGGCGGGGTTTTGCCGGCTGGTACCGGTCGAACCAGCCCGGGGAAACCGCAGCGACATTTTTCCCGGACCGGGCGTAGACCGAAATACCAGAGGCGGCCTGTTCGTTGGTCGCACTGGAAACAAAGATTCCGTCCCCGTCGGTGGTCCCGGTCGCAAAGACGTCCTTGCCGTTGGAGACGAGGATGGTCGCTCCGGGGACCGCAGCTCCCGTTGCGAGATGGGTGGTCTGGACGACGACTTGGCCACGGGTGGCCCGGACTGTCAGACCGAGATCGCTCTTGACGAGGAGTGTGGAAGACTGGAGCTTTTCGGTGGAACACTGGATGACCCAAGTACCCGGTCCTGTCAGACTGACCGGGATCTTCACGTTTCCGAGCTTGTGTTTTTTGTAGTCGGGAACCATGTACCAGAAATCCAGATCGGGGCTGATCAGCTCGATATCCAGCTTTTCCATACCGGTAAAACCGGCCTTGCTGCGGAAATAGGCCTCGCTGTCGAGCTGATAGATGCGGACACGGACCTTGGCGATATTGCGCACCGTGAGAGTGACATGGGGGGGCGTCCCTTCGGGAAAGACTCCGGACGTGGAGAGTGCCAGGGACTCATTCTCCAACTCGCGGATCTTCTGCTCGGCACGTTGCTTGAATTTCCAGATCGTCGGTTTCTTCAGGAGGTCGATGGCGGCTTCGTACTGGTCGAGTCTGTCCGCGAGGATGATGCCGGCCTCGAGACAGGCTTCCTGTCCTTGTTCGGTTGAGGGCCAACGTCGCCAGACATCCTGCAGTGAATCGACGGCAACCTTCCAGTCCTTGCGTTTTTCGAAGGTATGGCCGAGACGGAGGGCGGCCGTCGGGGTGCGGGCATCCAGCGGGTAGCGTGCCATGAATCCCTTCCAGAGTTCTGCCGCGCGGACGTATTCGCCGCCGCTGGTGGCCCGCTCGGCCTCGCCGAACTCGACATCCACCATCAATCGCTGCGCCTGTTGCCAGAAGCTGCTTCCCGGGAAGCGCGCCAGAAGGGTACGCAGGGATTGCATGGCATCCGCATGCCGGTTGAGGGAGAAGAGGGCTTCTGCGGAACGGAAGAGGGCTTCCGCGGCATGTTCTCCATCGGGCCAGCGGGTGATGCATTGTTCAAGAGACGCGATGCCCACCTCCCTCTCGCCGGCATGGATTTCGGCCCGGGCGGTTGTAAAGAGCAGGGCCTCGCTGCGTTTGTCTCCGGGATAGCGTGTGGTTACATCACGGACGACGAGCCGGCCGCGCGCCAGTTCCCGGCGGTTGACCGAAGGGAACCCGAGGACATTGAGGAGGTCCGAAGCCGCGAGGAGGGGGATCTCCCCCGTGTTTGTGCTCCGGGCAGCGATGGTCAGATAGTGCTCGGCACTGTCCCGGCGACCGAGACTGTGGAAGACCCGTCCCAAAAGATAGCGCAACTCGGCCTTGTGCACATTGGAGGGTGCGGGTGTCTTTTTGAGGAGCCCCTCCAGATCCTTGCGCGCATCCTCGAGATTGGCATGTCCGGAGAGTGCGAGTCTTGATTTTGCCAGCGAGACGCGGATCCTGAAATCAAGATCGGGCGGGAGGGTTCCGGCATCGAGTGCCGCGGTGTAGAGCGGGAGGGCCTTGGTATGGTCCGGTGCGACATTCTTGTCGGCAGGTTCGACCAGGCGGTCCGCCATCGTGACATAGACCAGGGCTTGGGCCTTGATCCGGTCGGGGGCCGAGAGTCTGGCGAGGGCGCTGCGCAGGATGGTTCCGGCCTCTTCGAATCGTTTGAGGGCCATCAGGCTGGAGGCCTTGCCGAACAGGGCCTTGGCGCGTTCCGCTGCTGCAGGGTGCTGCGCAGTCAGGCGATCGTAGGCCTGGATGGCCTCGGTGTGTCGTCCCATGGCGCGCAGGGCGTTTCCCTGGAGGAGGATGGCGGCCGGAGCATTCTCGGTTGCGGCCATGCGGGCTGCCGTCGGGTACTCACGGTTGATCAGGGCTGCCCGCGCCTCATCGATGACGGCAGCCAGGATGCTGCCACAGAGGATCAAGAGCGGGGGGAGGGCAAGAATGATACGGAAGATGCGGGGAATGTGCGACATGGAACGCTCCTTGGCACAGGTTCAGAGGACTGTTGGCCAGCCCAATGACGAGTGTACCACAAACCACACAAAAAGTTCGCCATTCTTCCATATTTACGCTGGCCAGGTACTCCGGGACTGCAAAGACTGCACAGTGTGAAAAAATTGGTCGGTTACCCCTGCGGTCTCCTCCCGCGGTATCGCCTTGACGGGGAAGCCGGGCGGGCGTACTCTGTAGGAAGAACGGAGTCCAAAGGAGGTGTGTCAATGCAGGTTCAGGATATTTCCAGCAGGATGCCGGCTCAACCTTCAGGTGCCGTCAATGCCCAGCCACCACCAGCTCCCGAGCAGGCACCACCCCCGCCGCCGCCTCCCGAGCAGACGACACCGGCACCTTCGGATAACGGGCAGCGGGTCGATGTCAAGGCGTAAGACGGGCTTTTTGGGTAGACACAACGGGAGTGCCGCGGGATGAGGGAGCGGTGTTTCCGGTTTTTCCTGACAGGGCTCTATGCTCTGGCCGTCCTCCTTCCTTCCCGACTTTTTTCTGCGGTTGAAGACGGGCTCTCACCGGCGGTTTTCTTTGTCGCTTGGGACCCCTGGCGTCAGACCGGGTGCCGGGCTGTCGGGGAGCAGAAGGAGGAACGCGGCTTCCGGGTTCAGTACGACCCATGGTTCCGCGTGGCCCGGGCGACCCGGATCGAGGACGGGAGCCCGAAGGATGTCTGGAGCTATTCCTGGAATGAGCACGGTATCCTCCAACGGGCTTGGCGCCGTTCCGGGCAGATCCTGCTCGAATCGGCCGAGTATGACCAGGATGGGCGCTTTGTCCGCCTGCACCGGCATAACGGGATGAATGACCCCCAGTCCAGCGAGGAGTATGTCTACGGACGGGACGGTCGGCTGATGGTGATCAAGACACATAAGGGCAAGGACCTCGAGATGGTGACCGAGGTGCGCTACCATCCCTCCGGTGCCGTCTTCATGCATGTCATGACAAATGGAGGGAATGCCGTCATCGGAAGGGTTCTTTTCGATACGGACAGTGAAGGCCGGGTTCTCGTCGAGCGGCACTTCCTCTGGGGCTGGCTTGTCAAAACCGTGCGACGCGCATGGTGCCCTCACGGCGTGCTCCTTTCGGTTGAGGAGCAGGTACCTGGCTGGGCAGAGCGGGTCCGCGATCCTTTTTTCGTGGAACACAAGCCATCGACCCCATGATCCTCGTTTTCCTTTCCGGTTTTTGTACGGGGAACAGTCTCCAGTCCCGGGACGGGTGACCGGATCACGCAATGTTTCGGGTTTTTGCCTGTTTCGTCCTGCTTGACAGGCTTCCGGTTCATGCCCAAATTTTATCCGCCGGCAGATGTTCCCCCTGTCCGTGACAGGTTGTCTGACGGTGCATACCAGCAGGACGGATGGTCCAATGGATATCAAGCATTGTGATTTTGAGGAACCCCTTGTAGAAATCCAGCAGCGTATCGACGAACTTGGTTCGTTTTCAACAACAGAGGGTGTGGATTTTACCGCCGAGATTGCGAAGCTCCGGGACAAGAGCGAATCGATGCTCAAGGAGATCTATTCAAAGCTCACACCCTGGCAGATCGTCCAGGTTGCCAGACATCCCCAGCGGCCCTATTTCCTTGATTATATCCGGATGATGAGTGACGATTTCGAAGAGATCCATGGTGACCGGCTTTTTGGAGACGACAAGGCGATTGTAACCGGTTTTGCCACCATCAGCGGGGTGCGGATGGCGGTCATCGGGCAGCAGAAGGGCCGCGATGTCAAAGAAAACATTACAAGAAATTTTGGAATGCCCCGGCCTGAAGGCTACCGCAAGGCCCTGCGCGTCATGGACCTCGCGGCCCGCTTCAACCTTCCCATCGTGACCTTCATTGACACCCCGGGGGCCTATCCCGGCCTCGATGCCGAGGAGCGCGGGCAGGGCGAGGCGATTGCCCGCAATCTGCGCGAGATGGCGCTCTATGAAGTTCCGATTGTGGTCGTCGTGATCGGTGAGGGGGGGTCCGGCGGCGCTCTGGCGATCGGAGTCGGCGACCGTGTCTTGATGATGCAAAACTCGATCTACTCGGTCATCTCCCCTGAGGGGTGCGCGTCCATTCTCTGGCGGGATGCAACCAAGGCCGAGGATGCTGCCAACGCCCTGCGCATCACGGCTAGGGATCTGGTCGAACTGGGTATTGTGGACGAGATCGTTCCCGAGCCATTGGGCGGGGCCCATCGTGAGCCGATGCAGACTGCCATGACGCTCAAGGAAGCGATTCTTCGCTCGCTGGCCGATCTTCAGAAACAGCCCAAGCAGCGGCTTGTCGAACGTCGGTTCGAGAAGATCCGCCGGATTGGCCCCGTTCTCGAGCAGTGAGGGACTGACAACCTTCCGTTCCCGGTGTCGCAAGAGCGATATCGTACCGGTTTTCAGGAGGTTTGGAATGGTTCGCATGACATGGCTGAGCATTGTGTTTTTGCTTCTCCCCGTTGCGGGATTCTCTGCCGGGGAGTGGCCGGCGGACTGGCTTCGCCCCCATATCGGGACCAATGGCGGGGGCTATACACAAAACGAAGGGGCCAGACTGGCCCGGCTCTCTCCCTGGAAGATGACTCCGCGAGGGAATGAGGTTTTCCGGATCATCAGGGGCCTTGTCCCCTCGGAGATGAATCCCGGGGATATCGTCTGGCTGGCCCGAAAGCTTGGATCCCCTCTGGGGCAGGCCGATCGCTTCCAGCTCTGGAAGCGTCTGCGTGCCATTTCCAGTGACGAGTCACTTGTCTCGAGCTACAGCAATGCCGTCTATGGTGATGGCGAGACACCGTACAACATCATGCCCCAGGAGCCCTATGGCTGGTATGATTTCAACAGGGACGGCAAGGTTGACCTCTTTTTGGCAACCCAGGGATACTTTGGTCCATCCTACGGATATGTGGCGATTGCTCTTGACACTGTTCCTGCCAGATACCTTCTGGATATCTCCAGCGGGTTGTCGGTCGTCAAGCGCGAGGGGCTGCGGACCATCCTCCGGTTTGATGTGATGCAGATCGATCAGGCAGAGGCGCAGATCGAGTATTTCCTGATAGTTGATCACCGGACGGGCAGGGTGAGCCATGGCCCCTGCCTGGCCTATGCCCCCGAATCCCCCCTGCCGCAGGTCTGGCTGGAACAGGCCAGACTGATTCGTGCCCCTTCGCTCCAGATACGCAAGAGGCCTGTGGTGGACAATACGGCTGTCGATCCGGACGAAGCCTGGCGCCTTCCGGGAACATCGGTTCTCGCGGGAAATGTCGTGGCCGAGTTGAAGCCCGGAAGCATGGTCCGGGTGCTGGCGCAACAAGCCGGATGGGCCTTTGTGTCCGCTCCCCCGGAGAGTATCCATAAAACCAGTCTGCGTCACGGGATGGACGAAATCGGGGAACAGAAAAAGCCCCGGGTGCACTACACCGTCTGTGGCTGGCTCAAGCTCGATCCCTGATACGGTCGGTGATTGTAAAAAGACCGGGCGCAAGAAACGACAGTTCTGTCCGGCTTTTGGTGTTGTGACATCACTACCGGCGATTAATTACCTGATGCTTCCCTCTGGATGTGAGTGTGGCTAGCCGACCTCATAAATACCCTTTCATCTCCTCGCCTTCATGCGCAGGAAAGGCCCGAGACCCAAACTACTGCCTGTCATGTTCGATGTGACTGTTTCCCTGGCCTTCGCAACTATAAATGATGCTGCTCCATTGCGTGCCGTCGTCCTGATACTGGTCCAGGCATACGGCTGACAGCGTGTAAAAAAAACGGGCCGCGGGATGTTCCGCGGCCCGTCTGGCATGACAGTTTGGTCTTACTCGGCCGACTGTTCCAGCTTGAGCGTCATCGTGACCGCGTCGGCAACCCGGGCCGGGCCGAAGTACTGGATCGGGCCGGGATAGCGGTAGCGGGTGGCCATCGACCACTCGCCTCGGCGGGCTTTGAAGGCCTTGAAGGGTGCCCCGTCCAGTTCGACAAGGGCTTTTTTGATGACCGGCTTTTTTTTGCCGTGGCGTTGCTCGAGGTTCATCATCATCGTGAGCGGAATTCCCCCGGCAACCATGCCGGCCTGTCCGGCCGTCAGGTTTTGCACGCTGGACATGTATCCGGAGAGCCCGGCGTTGACCAGGAGGACGGCGGTTGTCCCCAGTGCATAACAGTAATCGGCATCAAAGTTGGAGGGAGCGGCACAGCGGCCTTCGTAGCCGAAGAAGTGGGACTGGGTAGAGAAACTGCCGACGAATTTCCCTTCGGTCTTCCACTCCTTGAGCCTGTTTTCGACCAGTTCGATCAGGAGCTTTTCGGTCTCGATCCGCGAGACCTGGACGTTCCCGTGCGGATCCCGGTCCATCAGGAGCTGGCGCTGGATCGACCAGGGCAGGGAAGAGAAGGTATAGGAGGCGTCCTTCGAGAGCTTGGGATTGATGAACTCGCTCTGCTCGGTAAATCCGGAGAGAGTGGCGAAGTGTTTGGCGTGTTCGGCCATGATGTCGTTCAGCTCGGAGATCAGGGCCCGCATCTCGGGAACGAATTCCACGAGGCCCTCGGGAACAAGGGCCACGCCGAAGTTTTCGTCATTGGCGGCGCGCTTGGCGATGATCTCGCAGACCAGTTCGGTGATGTCCTTGAGGGTCATTTGCTTGGCTTCGACTTCTTCCCCGATCAGGCAGATATTGGGCCGGGTCTGGAGGGCGCACTCGAGGGCGATGTGGCTGGCGCTCCGTCCCATCAGCTTGATGAAGTGCCAGTATTTCTTGGCCGAGTTGGCGTCGCGCATGATGTTGCCGATCAGCTCGCTGTAGACCTTGCAGGCCGTGTCGAACCCGAAGGAAACCTCGATCTGGCTGTTCTTGAGATCACCGTCGATTGTTTTGGGAACCCCGATCACCTGGACGGGAACCTTTTCACGCAAAAAGTATTCGGCCAACATGGCGGCATTGGTGTTCGAGTCATCTCCGCCAACCACGGCCAGGGCCTGGACCCCCAGTCCGCCCAAGACCTTGGCGCAGACTGCGAATTGCTCCTCGGATTCCAGCTTGGTGCGTCCCGACCCGATGATGTCGAACCCGCCCGTGTTGCGGTACTCGGCCAGCAGGCCCTCGGTGATCTCGATGTATTTGCTGTTGAGGATGCCCGAGGGGCCGCCCAAAAATCCGAGGAGGCGGGATGCGGGATTGATTTTTTTCAATCCGTCATAGAGTCCGGCGATCACGTTATGGCCGCCGGGAGCCTGTCCTCCGGAGAGGATCACGCCCATCACGACGGGATCCTTTTTTTGTGTTCCGGCGGCGGGCGTGTTGGCGAATGTCGCCACCGGCTTGCCGTAGGTATTGGGGAACATCGCCCGCAGCTCGGTCCGGTCAGCGACGGCTTCGGTGTTCTCGCCAAACCGGATCGAGATATTGGCGAAGTCGCCGCTGATCCCTGCGGGCAGTTTCGGGGTGTAGTTGTATCGCTCCTCCTGGAGCGGGGAGTACTGATTCTGCATGCGTGTTCTCCTTGTGCGCAAATCGGACTGGATTCTGCTTTCATCAAAAATACTCCGCGTGCTCCATCCGAGCAAGTCCCACCCCCTGGACTGTTCCGCATCCATCTTCGGACAGCCTCCTGTTCCCCAAAAAAAGAACCGGCTGGCTCGCCTCACCACAGGGTCCGGACGGCAATTTCGCAATATGCCGGCTCTCGGCGGGAACGCTTTTCACAACGCGCCCGTTGTGCTAGAGTTGATGGAAGAGAGAGCCAGGAGGCTGTGTATGGGACGAGTTGCATTCATCATCGCAAACCAGGGATTCCGGGACGAGGAATACACCGTTCCCCGGGACCGGCTTGAGGCTGCCGGACACAGTGTCGTGACTGCTTCAACGGCAACGGGGCCGGCCACGGGAAAACTCGGGATGGTGACGGAGGTCGATTTGGCCCTGCCGGATCTTGATGTCCATGACTTTGCGGCCATCGTCTGTATCGGTGGTCCTGGCTCCCCCCAGTTCTGGGATGATCATCTCGTGCATGATCTGTTGCGGGAGGCTCTCCGGGAGGGTCTGGTGCTGGGCGGAATCTGCAGTGCGGCTGTGACCCTGGCCAAGGCAGGCGTCCTGGCCGGACGGCGGGCCACAGTCTGGCCCGGAGATGGCGAGATCCTGGCTCCGCTTGTCGGAACCTACACCGCGGCCGAGTGCGAGGTGGATGGCAGATGCATCACGGCCAACGGGCCGACCGCGGCAGCGGCGTTTGGTGATGCCCTCGTGGCGGCTCTCGTCTGAGAGGGTCTGTCATTCATTCCTCGCCGTTCAGCTTCCGGTAGAGGGATGCCACGGAGATTCCCAGCTTTAACGCCGCTTCCTTCTTGTCATCCGCGCAGTCGCGGACGGTCTCTTCGATGTACCGGCGTTCAAAATCGGCAATGGCCTGCTTGAGGTTCTGCCCTGTGGCTTCACGGACCGGGAGTGCGGGAGGTTTGCGGGTCTCCCTGCCCGTTTCCGGGAATTGGTTCTGTGTCAACCGTCTGAGATGGTTCGGGAGACTGTCGGTTCCGATCCTGTTTCCGTCACAGAGAATCACCGCCCGTTCGATGACATTTTCCAGTTCGCGGATGTTCCCTTTCCAGGAATACTCTTCCAGTGCTTGCATGGCTGCCGGATCGATCTCCGGCTCCGGGATGGAAATCTCCCCGGCCTTTTTTCGGACGAAATGTCTGGCCAGGAGGGGGATGTCATCCTGACGTTCCCGCAAGGGGGGGACATGGATCTCGACCACGTTCAAGCGGTAGTAGAGATCCTCGCGGAACGACCCCGTTCCGATTTCCCGGGCCAGATCCTTGTTGGTGGCCGCGATGATCCGTGCGGTAAAGGGGAGTGTTTCCGTGCTCCCGATCGGCTGGATCACCCGTTCTTCGAGTGCCCTGAGGAGTTTGGTCTGCAGTCCGGGCGGCATTTCGCCGATCTCGTCCAGAAAGAGCGAGCCCTCGTCGGCACTTGCGAAGAGGCCCGTCTTGTCCTTGTAGGCACCGGTGAACGAACCCTTTTTGTACCCGAAGAGTTCGCTTTCGAGCAGGTTTTCGGGAATCGCACCGCAATTGATCGCCAAAAACGGGCCGCTTTTGCAGGGACTGTTGGCATGGATGGCGCGGGCGACCAGTTCCTTGCCGGTACCGCTTTCCCCGAGGATCAGGACATTGCTTCGCGCAATCGAGATCCTGCGGATCATTTCGAGGACTTCGAGAATCCCGTTGCTTTTTCCGATGATCGCCGAGAAATCGTACTTCTCCTGGAGCTGGTGCTTGAGGGCCGTGTTTTCCCTGGAGAGCGAGCGCATCGCCAGAATGTTCCGGATGCGGAGGCGGATCTCTTCAATGAGGAAGGGTTTTGTGATGTAGTCATAGGCCCCTTCGCGCATGGCGGAAACAGCCGAATCCACACTTCCGTAGGCCGTGATGATGATCACCAAGGTCTCCGGCCAGCGTTCCCGGATGATCTTGAGGAGTGCGGCACCGTCCAGGCGCGGCATGGTCAGGTCCGAGAGGACCAGGTCCCAGGAGTCGTTTTCAAGATACTCGAGGGCATCACGCCCGTCGACCGCGGTCTGCACACTGTGGCCGTCCTGGCTGAGCATGTCCAGGAGGATGTTCCGGATGATCTCTTCATCATCGACGACAAGGATCTTCAGCATGGGCTATTCGTCCTTGACCAGGATGAACTCGACCCGGCGGTTTTTGGCCCGGCCTTCCTCGGTCGTGTTGTTGGCAACCGGCATGGACATGCCCAGGCCTTTGGCCAGCATGCGGCTGTCTTCCACACCGCGTTTGAGGAGATAGCGCAGCACGGTGCGGGCCCGTCTGGTGGAGAGCATCAGGTTGTACTCCACATCTCCGGTTCCGTCCGTGTGTCCCTCGATGATGATCTTGTATTCCCCGTAGCGTTTGAGGACATCGGCGACCCTGTTCAGGATCGGGCTCTCCGGTTTGGCAAGATCCCACTTGTCATAGGCGAACTCGATATTGGTGATCAGGATCTTCAATCCCCGAGAGGTTTTGATGACGAGGATGTCCACCTCGATGGTCCCGTTGGCCGGGGTCCCCGCATTCCCGACGGTATCCATGGCATTGGCCTGGATCGTGTAGCTGGTTGCGCTCTCGACACTCTCGCCGTTGTCCGCCTTGCCGTCCCAGAGGATGGTGAAGGTCGGAACGCGCGGCGATTTTCCGCTAAAGGTCTTGAAGATCCGGTCATTCTGCCGGATCACGACCTGCCAGTCACTGATTCCTGACGGATCATCCAGGCTGAGGACGATCCGCAACTGGTCGTTCTCTCCGTCATCATCCGGGGAGAAGAGGGCGGGTGCGGTTGTCAGACGGACGACCGGGCCGGTTGTGTCGACAGCGATCTTCCGCGGGAAGGTCCGCGGGCTGTCTCCGTCCGGATAATTCGCCTTGAGGGTGTACACATAGTGTCCGTCCGGAAGGATATTTCCCTGGTTGTCCCGGCCATCCCAACCGATTTTTTCGGGGACTGTTTTTCCGCCGCCAAAGCTGCGGACGGTCTTTCCGTTCGTTGTTGCGATGGCCAGCTCCCAGCTTTCCAGGATGGTTTGTTCATCGATTCTCGGAGTGAAGGCAACCGCGTCAAACCGGCCATCCCCGTTGGGAGAGAAGGTGTCCGCCGAAACGCGGACCTCGATCGGGCGGGTGCGCGTGGAGACCGTGATGTCCGTCAGCTTCCGGGTGACCCGGTTCCCGGCCCGGTCATTTCCTTCGAGGATGTATTCGTAATTTCCGTCGGGAACAATCCGGCCGGCGCCGTCCTTGCCGTCCCAGGGGAAATTTTTGGGCGGGGTCTCGCCCCACTCGAAGGTGCGGATCTTTTTCCCGGACTGGTCGGTGATGTATCCGGTCCAGCGCGTATCCCGTCCGCCGGTCGTCTGTTCGATGATCGTCACGTCCTTGTTCCCGTCCCCGTTGGGCGAGAAGAGTGTCAGACTGATCTTGAGGTCGGCAACGGGGGGGCGGGTGTTGATCGTGATCGTCCCCGGTTTCGATTCACTCTTGTTGAGGCGGGCATCCCAGGCTTCGGCCCGGCAGGTATAGGTTCCGTCGGGAACGAGCTTCCCGGTTTCATCTGTGCCATTCCATTCCCAGGTCGAGGGGACCGGGACGCTGTTCCGGGTTGCGAAGAGGAGTTCGAAAAATTTTCCGAGGGTCAGTTCCGTGTCCGCTTCGCCATGGGAGACCAGACTCCGGATGACCCGGTTTGACTCGTCGCTGATCGTGATCCGCCAGCCCTTGAGTTCGCGGTTGTCTGCAATGGAAATGTCGAGGACCGTGCTGTCCTGGATGCCGTCGTTGTTGGGAGAGAAATGGGTCAGCCGGCTTTTGACCTCGACCGCCGGTCCTTCACGATCAAGCCCGCCGAGGACCATCGAGAGACTGAGGATATGGCTGTACTGGTCCCGCCCGTTCCAGTCAAGGGGAACCCACGCCCAGGAAAGGTCAAAGCCGGTGTCTCCGAAGAGATGCCTGAGATCGACGGATGCCCCGAGAGTGACATTTCCCATCCCCCGGTTTCCGAGCATCAGCCCGCTCCGGAGCCAGATGGCATCGAAGAGTCCGATTCCCAGTCCGCCGGAATAGCGCATTCTGAATCCGTCAAACGAGAGCGTGACATCATGCAGGGTGTCCACCCGTAAAAACTCGCTCTTGAAAAATGAAAAGGAGATCCCGCTCACTGTCCGGGCATCGGGATGCTGTTCCCATCCGTCCCAGGAGGGATTCAATCCGAGATTGTTGAAGGAGAGACCGAAGGCAATGTCGAAGATGCCGAAACCGGTCTCGAGAGCGGATTCTTTTTTTTCGCCCGGTGTACCGTTTTGCAGGATGATGAATCCCAGGTCTGCGGCAATCCCGATCCGGGCTGCGTCATCCGGGCTGCGCAGCACATGGATCAGGCTCAGGCCGAAGCCGAAATGGAAATGCGGCGTGATCAATTTTGAAAAACTGGTGCGCAGGCCGATCGCGGTTCCCGCAAGATAATTCGTGCTGTCCTCCGTTGTGGACCAGAGTCCGTTGAAGGTCAGGATTCCGCGGGATGTCGGGAGGGAGAGTCCGAGACCGCTGATGATGTCATCCGTCCCGAAGGCTCCTCCGGTCAGTTCCAGCAAGGTCTGCTCGCTCGCTGCCAGGGCGGCCGGATTGGCAATCGTGTCCGCCGGGGTCCCTCTTCCCTGAACGACGGCCCCCCCCGAGGCCAGCGCGGATGCTCCGAAGCCCGTCGTGTGCCAGGCTGCACCCGGGAGCGGGTCTGCCGCGATGTATCCAGCTATGGCAAACAGGCTGATGATGGTGATGATTCCATGTTTCATGCGTTGGCTGCTCCGCTTGCTTTCAGATTGCCTCGAAGAGGCAGGATTCGAAACAACCGCTGCCTTCCTCGAATTCCCGTATCTCCTGCTCGATCTGGCGTTGCAGGGCCAGGAGAACTCTCTCAAGGATGATGTCTGTATCCCCTGCAGGGCAATCATTCCGCGCCGAAATTCTGGTGCGGATTGACTCGACGTCCACGCGGACCATGATCGTGTCAGTGATCATCCTGATGCTCCTGTCCGAAGTACCGTTCGATATCGTGCTTTTTCGGATTGAGGCTGACCTGGGATCTGGCCAGACGATCGAGTGCCTCGAGCTGGTCCTTGAGGATGTTGCGTGCCAGATCGTTTTCCTGGACGGTTTTCTGCTCCATGACCGTCCGGTAGATGTTGATGGCCTTGATATAGTTGTGCTGGGCCTCGGCCTTCTTGGCATTGTTGAGCATTCTGCGGAAATGCAGGAGGGGGGAGGCGATGGGGAGCATGTTCCAGTCGTACGGAGCGAGATTGGGGCTCTCCCGGAGGATCAGGTCTTCCTCGGTTTTGAAGGATTGTTGTCCTTGCGGAACGGTGTTGACTGTCAGGGCGGCCGTGCCGGCCGTCATCGGTCCTGACGGCATCGAACCAAAGGGTTGCGAAGCGGGTCCGCCTGGATACGGGCCGGTTCCACTCACGGGGGCAAAACCGCCAATTCCGGGAGGGGGTGCCATAAAGGACGCTCCGCCCTGGATGATGGACTGGCTCGAGCCGTGTTGCTGGCTGGCCTGTGGCCCCGTGCTGCGTGGCTGGGCAGGGGGGGCTGGCTGTTGCGCCAGGCGAGGCGCTCCCCGCTCGGCCCTGTTGCCACCCTGGGCGGGGGCGCGCCCATCACCGGCTTCGCGGGCGGCTGAATCCAGCAAGGAATCCAGATCTCCCGGAAGATCATCTGCCTGTATCCCGTTCGTGGCTCCGTCACCGGGGAGGTCTTCTGCCGGAAGGTCTTCGGTATTCCCGTTTCCGCTGCGGTCGACATCGTTGGCCGGGGGCTCTCCAGGTTGCGTACCATCTTCCTGTCCGGAGACCGCCTGGGTATCGGACCCTTCTGCCGGTTTTTCCGTTCCGGGACGGCTGGACTCGGATGTCGCCATGCCGAATTCCCGGAAAAACCGGTCCAGCTTGGGAGTTGAAGAAAGTTGAAGATGAACATTCTCGATATTGTGGATAATGGTTGACGCGTCCCGGGATGTGTTGCCGTACTCTTTGTGCAATTCGTCGGAACGCGCCGCCAGGTCGGAAAATTCCCCAATCATGCGTGAGTCCAGCATGGGCTGTGTCGGGTTCAGGTCGAGCTGGTTGAGGGCCTCCTGCAGCCCGACCAGGGCTTTGCGGATGAAGAGCTTGGCCTTGACCTGCTTTTCCGCGATCTGGTGGATGATGTCCTTGTAATAGCGTTCAACCTCGCTCAGCTTCCCTTCAAGTTTCTGCTGGTTGTCACGGAGTTTTTCGAGGATCTGGCCGCCGCGTTCATCCCGATCCCGGAGTTCATGGGTGACCATGTCACGGATCTCGGTCAGGGCGTGGGCGATGCTGTCCTTGTATTCCCCGACGGCCTTGCGGAGTTCTTCCAGCCGTTCGTTGTACTGGGAGTAGCGTTCCCGGTAGATGGCCAATTCGGCATCACGCTGGGAGACCGTACGCTCCAGGCGCTGGAGCGAATTGGTGAGTTCGTTGATCCTTCCGAGTTTGCGCTCATTGTCCTCGGAGAGGAGCCGGATCTGGTTCTCGTTGATCTTGTCACGCTGGGTGGATGATTCCTTGAGGCTGACAATGATCTTGTCCTTCTCTTCGAGGATGTTGAGCATGGCCCCGTGATCATTTGTCTCATGGATCGGTTCGTTGTCGGACATGGCATTCCTTCGGGATCGTGTACCCGGAAATCCGGCCGGGTGCACCATGGAGGTATTCACTTCATGTATCGGCAGACCTGGGCGGTGGCTGTACGTTTGCGCTTAGTTGGCGAGTTCGCCCTTGACGGAGGTCCGGTTGCGTCTGTTCCAGATGTCGCGTTCCTCGCTGAACAGCTCGAAGCGGATGATCCCGGTGTCGGGAGCGAGCCAGATCAGCAGCTCTTCCCGGCTCGACTGGACACTCGCGCCGCTGCTCCATGGGCCATTGGCCTGTGTGGTTTCCAGCCTGATTTCGGTGATGGTCCGCAGTGCGAGACAGTCCGCATAGCGTCTGCCGGCCGCATCCATGACGAGATCCGTTCCTTCGAGCCTGCTGGTCACGCTCACGACACCCATGAGAGTGACGGGGATGTTCTCCGGCGGGAGGGGAAAGTTGCTGATCATTTGGACGCGTTCCTCTCTTACCGTGTTGCCGGCGACCCAGGGCTTCTCAAGGAAGGGGAGATCCAGCCTGGCCGGACTGGCGGTGATCTCCATGTTCCCGGGGGGAAGGGCCAACAGGAGGTTGAAGTGCTGGCGCCATCCCCGGGCGCTGGGATACCAGGCAAAGACTTGTGAGAAGGAACGGTTCAGCCAAGTAATGTTGGAGAGGACGACGTGGGATGTATCTCCGAAGACGGATGTGGTCACAAGGTGGTTGGTGAGCGTTTGTGGGGAGAGCGCGCCGTTTGTTTCCATCTTGTAGACCCGGGTCTGCCCGGGGGCAAAGCAGAGCCAGTCACGTCCGTCATCCGTCTCAATCCGCTCAAAGAGACTGGCGGTATCACAGCCGGCAAGAATCAGGAAAAGCAGGAATCCTGCCAGACGGGTGGTGGCGTGCATGTGTTTTCCCCTTCCGGCTAGAGTTGGACGGCGGCAAAAAAGCCGATTGTGATGAAGGAGCCGTCGGCCTCGCG
>DAIREN010000030.1:0-22760 GCA_036795535.1 Spirochaetota bacterium | reverse complement strand
CAGACCCTGCATCGCGGTCGCCGGATCCGGGTGGTCCAGGGTCCTGCAGGGGAAATCCTTCTGGATGGAAAGCCATCGCGGGAGAAAGTGCTCGTTTCCGGGCCGCTTCGCCTTGAGAACGGGCGCACCCTGCGCCGGACGCGGCTCGGGGCCACGCTTGGTTCCGGGGAGAATGGCCTCCGTGTCGTGGTGCGGCTTTCGTTTGAAGAATATCTGGCGGGTGTGTTGGCTGCCGAGAGTGCACCATGGGCAGGGCTTCCCATGGTGCAGGCCGCGGCCTATCTTGCGGCCCAGGCCGTGGCCAGCCGGAGCTACGCCCTGTTTTTTGCCGGGAGAGACCGGCACCATGGTGCGCATTTTTGCGATAGTACGCATTGTCAGGCCTGGCGTGATCCGCAAGAGCAGACCCTCCTCTTGCGGGCGGTGCGGGAGACCGAGGGAAAGGCCCTTTTTCTCGGGAGTGAACCGGCTCCGGCGTTTTATGCCTCAACCATGGGGGAGCGCAGTCTGCTTCCAGGGGAAGTCTGGGGACATACGGATCTGGACCGGTTCTTCAAACGGGTTCCCGGTTCTTTGCCGGGGGAGACTCGGCCTCTGGCATTCCGTTCCCCGCATGCGAGCTGGGTCTGGCGTGTTTCCGAACGGCAACTTTCCACAATTTTGGGGGATGCGTTCGGTTTTGTCTGGGATGGCGGCCCGATCCGGATCGAGCGGACAGCCGGCGGGATTGCCGGCAGGATTTTTTTCGGGCATGAGTCCGTCCAGGCCGAGGAATTCAGGCTGGCTTTTTGCCGAGCCGTGCATTGGGGGAGTCTGCGCAGTCTCTGGTTCGATGCTGCACGAGAGGGTGCGGAGATTGTCTTTACGGGGAAAGGACTGGGGCACAGTGTCGGAATGTGCCAATACGGAGCGCTGGAGCTTGCTGCCCGTGGCTGGGGGTATCGGAGAATCTTGTCCTGGTACTATCCGGTTCTGGCTGTCAAGAATGTTGCACGGGAGAGCTATCCGGGGAGGATACCATGAATACGGCTGCACGAATCTTGATCGGTATCGGAATGTTGTTTCTGAGTGGCATGACGGACATGTTGCAGGCGGCCGAACAGGCGCTTGTGCTTGAATCACCGGTTGGCGGTTTTACCCGCGAACGCCTTGTGACCATTGCAGGCAGGGTGGCCGGGGATGCCAAGACCGTGCGGGTCATCCATAACGGGACGAGCTTTGTCGTTCCGGTCGCCAACGGGCGGTTCAAGCAGGTGCTTCTGGCCGCGAGAGGAGACAATCTCTGCATAGTGCGGACGCTGGACAACAAACAGGAGCAACGGGTTTCCTTTTTTGCCGAAGTCCCCAAAGTGGATCTCAAGGTCTTCCTCTATTGGGATGTCGTGCCAAGCGAGTATATCGATCTCTGGGTGCATGAGCCTTCAGGGGAGATCTGCAAATGGAACAACCGGACGACCAAGGCCGGGGGGACACTCTTCGATCTCTACAACGGCGATATCGGCCGGGGGCCCCAGTATTACGCCCTGGATGTTGCTCCCCCGGGAGAATACGGATTCTCGGTGCACTATTATACCAAGCAGGGCAAGGAGCCGCGCCGCTGCCATGTTGTTTTTGTAATCCACGAAGGAACCAATGACGAACGGCGGGAGGAATTCACCTTTGTCCTGCCGCGTCAGCACAGCGAGCACGTCGTCAAGCGGATCATGATCGAAGGGCGAGCGGATTGAGACGGAGATCCAGGAGGGTTGCGGTGGCTGTTCCTTCGACCGGGGCGCCCTCGATGCGGATGATGCAGTCGTAGCGGGCATCCGGGCGGATTCGCGCATCGTCCCAGATCGTGGGCGGGGCGGTGATGATCCAGGTCAGGCCGGGGAGGTCGATGGCGAGACCGTCTTCAGGTAAGGCTGTACGTCTTGCTGCGTTGCCGGGCAGGTTCTCCAGAAGGATGACGATGCTGTCCGGCACAGGATCATGGACCAACTGGCCCATGGCGTTGATGGAGTCCGGTACGGATTGGTCTTCGTATGCCAGTCTGGTGCAAAAGATTTTTTTTGGGGGAACAGTCTCCAGTCCTGAGCGGGTTTGAACGGGTCCCGAAAAGAGTCCTCCCGCGATCTGTGTATGCCGCGCAGTGCCAGTGTTTTCCGTCCCGGGTGCGAGGTGCCCCTCGGCGAGAAACACAAAGGGCAGGACTTCCTCGATGTACGCATGCACACCAGCCGCGCTGCGCAGGGCGGCGCGCAAGACAAAGGCGCATCCTCGGGTGTCATCCACCGCCCGGTGAAAGACCTCGCCCTGCCAGCCGAGCCAGGCGAGAAGGACGGGTTGTTTGTTGTTGGGCTGCCCCTCGAGGTGTTTGCGTGCCAGGTGAAGGGTGTCAAAATGTGGAAGTGCGGGGGGCTGTTTCCCGCAACGAGCGCAAAAGGCTTCAAGGAATTTGCTGTCAAAATCCGTAAAGTTGTGCCCGCCGACCAGGTCCGCACGGCCGAGACTTGCGAGGAGATCGTCGATGACGGCGGATTCGCGGGGGGCGTTGGCCACCATGGTATCGTCGATGCCGGTGATGGTTGTGATTTCCGGTGGGATCGGAATGCCGGGGTTGATCAGGCTCCCCTTGGTTTCGAGAATGATCTCGTTTTGGACAAGGACCAGACCATACTCGGTAATCCGGGATTCGGTGGCCGAAAACCCGGTTGTCTCAAAGTCAATGACTGCGAGGGTTTTGTCAAACCAGGGGTGGGTGGCCAGCTTGAGGGCGATCCCTGTCTGGAGGGCAAGCAGGGCCGGACTGAGATCCGGTGTGGTGATGCGGATATCTGCGAAGCATATGGTGAACGCCCCGGTGTCCTGCGAAGAATCTATTTGAACATCGATATTCTCGTGCGCGAGTTTGAGGATACGGGCCGGGAATATCTGATCCGGGTTTGTTCCGCAAAAAAAAAGAACAAATTTTTTTCCAGTGGCGATGGTTCCGGCAAAGGCCCGCCCCAGCTCGGCCATCCCGGGAATGGCAAAGGGCGATGGCCAGTGGTTGCGGGCAGTTCCTCTGGCGGCGTGGCGGATCTGGCAGGCATGGGCCCGGGCGCTGTGTACCGGGCACTGCAGTGCCGACTGGAGCAATTCTTCAAGATCCCGGGAGATGGAAGCGTACTGCCAGGGCTGCCGGAACATCCTCTAGATCCGTTCGACGATCAGGGGGCGGCGGCTCGGGCTGGCCGGGCCGATCCGGACGGCATTGAGGTAGCGCTCCTGTGCCGCTTCGGTTCTGGATTGCGCCGAAGCGTGGAGGATCGCAATCGGCTCGCCGGCCGCGACCTGGTCCCCGCACTTTTTGAGGACTTCAATCCCGACGGAGTGGTCGATCGTGTCTTCGGAACGTTCGCGGCCGCCACCCAGCATGATCGAGGCGATCCCGATCGAGACGCTGTCCATCTCCTGGATGCAGCCCGAGGATGCCGCACGGACTTCGACCTGATGGGGGGCTTTGGGAAAGCGCGATGTGTCGCGGAGATATGCGCCGTCTCCGCCCTGGTTCTCAACCATGGCGACGAATTTTTCAAAGGCGGAACCGTCGCTGATAACACGGTCAAAGAGGGTGCAGCCTTCGTCGAAGGAGGGTGCGCACCCGGCCATGAAGAGCATCTCGCCCGCCTGGGTCCGCGTCAGTTCCATGATGTCGGCCGGGCCGCGACCCTGCAGGCAGTCAACGGCCTCGATCGTTTCGAGGGCATTCCCCACCATCCGGCCGAGCGGTTGGTTCATGTCGGTGATGAAGGAGGTGACCTTGCGGCCCATGTGGCGCCCGACCGCAGTCAGCGAGGCGGCCAGGGCCCGTGCGTCCTCGATGGTCCGCATGAAGGCGCCCGAGCCCCATTTGACGTCCATTACAATGGAGGCCGGACCGGCGGCCAGCTTTTTGCTCATGATGCTGCCGGTGATCAGCGGAATGGAATCGACCGTCGCGGTGACATCGCGCAGGGCGTAGAGTTTTTTGTCGGCCGGGGCGAGTTTGCCGGTCTGGCCGATGATCGCGACACCGACATCGCGCAGGGCGGCACGAAAATCGTCAACCGAAAGACCGATCCGGTAGCCCGGGATGGCTTCGAGTTTGTCCAGTGTTCCGCCGGTATGGCCGAGACCACGGCCACTCATCATCGGGACGATTCCACCGGCGGCGGCGACCGCGGGTGCGAGCACGAGGGAGATCTTGTCGCCGACTCCACCGGTGGAGTGCTTGTCGACGGTGTTCGGACTGATGTCGGACAGGTCGAGGACGTCGCCCGAGGCCATCATGGCCCGGGTGTAGTGGGCAGTTTCTTCAGCAGTCATGCCGCGGATAAAGGCGGCCATGAGGAATGCGCTGAGCTGGTAGTCAGGTATGGAGTCATTGGCAACACCGGCGACGATGAACTCGATCTCCTCGGCTGTCAGGACACCACCGTCCCGTTTTTTCTGGATACAGTCGTACACGCGCATGTTCTCGTTTCCTCCACGATCTGGCAGTGAGTCTCAAGTATAAACGAAGACTGGCCGGACTGCAAGGACAGGGCGCGTTTTGCAGCAAGGCGATACTCTTCCTTGTCAGCACAGGGATACGGTCTCTGCGTGCCGGCCGGTATCCAGGCTGGTGAACGCGATTGGCATAAAAATGTCCCCGGCATGCTGCGGCATCTTGGCTCGCTGATCCGGGCAGGAATGGGCCCTGATATGAAGGTGGTCCAGGTTTTTTATGGTGAACAGTCGGCCGCGGATGGTGGGCCGGAAATCCGGAGTGTGTACGGGCGGGAAATTTTTCAGTCAGCCCCTTGACAGTGCTCTTTTTCGGGCGTACCCTGCCCGTTGGGGCACAATTGGTGAGGAGACTGTTTGGGAGGGGGCATGAAGCTTGACTACAGGGGGCATGGTGGAACCATTGATCAGCGGAAGCACAGACGTGCGACGGGTGATCTGATGGCGGTTGTCGGGACAGCGCAGGGCCGTGCAGTGCAGGGACGTCTCAAGGATCTCAGTCTTTCCGGTGCGCGCATGGAAGCCAGTTTTTTGCTGGAACGGGAGAGTGAGGTCTGGCTACTCTTCAGGGTGCCGCACGCCGAGGCAGTTGAGCACGTGCTTGCGCCGGCCAAGGTTGTCCGGCTGCACCATGCAAACGAAGAAACCATTGTATACGGGATGCGCTTTACCGAGGTTCCGGAGCGCAGCCGGGCAGTCATAGATGAATATGTGGCTCGGGCCACGGGAGCGGAGTGTGTATGCGGATAAATCCGGCTGTTGTCATTGGAGCGGTTCTGGTTGTTGTTGTTTTGGTCGTGTTTTCCTGTTCGACCTCCAAAAGCGGTGCTGCTCCTGCGTTGACGCAGGAACAGCTCGCCGAAAAAATCACGACGCTTGAAACCGATCTGAAAAAGGAGATTGCCGAGGCAAAAAGCCAAAGTTTGATTCTTTTTGTTGTGGGAATCGGCCTCGGGGCCTTGGGTTTTCTGTTTGTCCAGCACCAGATCAAGCGGGTGAGGCTTGAATTCGGGAGAGGGACGCATACCGTTCCTCCCCGTGCCGGGGATGGTGGATCTGCCGGGTCAACCGTCGTTTCAAAGAAGGAGCAGCCGTCTGTCAAAAAGCAGCCAGCTGCGAAGAAAAAGGCGGCACCGCCCAAAGAGTGACGGAGCCGTTCCGGTACCGGCCCGCGGATTGTGTCAGGGTAAGCGATGGTCTTTCATCCGGCGCTGTCCGCGGTTTTTTTGTTTTCGGATCCGGGAACGGTGTGGTGTTCCTGATGTGTATTAAGCGTACACCAAGCTGTAGAGAAGCTATTTGGCAGGGGGCAAAGAGAAGCGCGGTCCTTGGCTGTCGCCCAGGGCGTTTGGTCTGACGGGCTGGCTCTCCAGATGGCTGCGTGGCCACCGGGAGAGCCTTGTTTTTGTAGGGAGGACAGCCTGCCTGGCTTACGGGAAGTACGAGAGAATCGGTTTCCAGCGCGAGCGGCGTGTCAGGTCGAGTACCCGTTGCTGTGTGCGGGCTCTGTCCGTACTGATGTCGCAGTGGATCACCGACCAAAAGTTTCCGTCCGAGAGCGGGATGTAGCGCAGGACGGGCCCCAGACCGAGACGGGCCAGATCGCGCATGGTCGCCATTGCGATATGGGGATTCTTGAGCGACATGACCTGGACACTGTAGAGACGCATTCCGGCCGACCAGGGAAGAACACTGCCCGGAACAGCCCGGACAGCGGCCTGAGGCGCGACGCGCTGGATCAGGAGGTTGGCTGCATGCGCCTGGCGGGCCGAGGCGAAGTCCGCAAACCAGCCAGCGTGGACCGAAAGAAATTGTCCCTGAGAAGTTTCCCGAACGGTGACAAAGACCGGCAGTGAGGTGTGTTTGATGGCCTGCAGAAGGCGGACGGCATTCTCCGCGACGAGCATGGATCCAAGATGGATGGAATACATGGCCGGGCCGTTTGTGGAGGGTGTGGTCGTCCTCAAATCGGCGCGATCGCTGCGATCGATCCAGATGTCGGAATTGGTTATTGAGGTGTGCCCATCCGGATCATCAGTCCGGGGATCCAGTTTGGTGTCAGTGCGGGTGCTGCTGCGGTCAATGATGATGGCGCCGTTCGTGTGTCCGGAACCGGCATCTGTCGTATCACCCGGGCGTGTATTGGTCGCGAAGGCGAGTCCCGGGTCTGTTGCTGATCCCGCACCGGTATTCGTCTGGTGTGTGACGGCATTTGTTGCAACGATCGTTGTGACGTTGGTTGTGACACGGGTCACCGTGATGATGTCGGGGCTGCGTGCGTCCGGGAATCCCCGCCATGTGGTCGTCAGCCATGTGCGATCGTCCAATGAAAATTTCATGATGTTTGTTCCGGTGGCCCCGATTCCCTCGCCGGGTCCGGCGAAGAGGGCGGTCCCGGGTTGGCCGGAGAAGGCGTGTTGCAGCATGATGACGTCGCCCGTCACAAGTGCGGTCTTGTCCTTGGCACGCAGGGCGTCGGAGATGCCGGCTTCATCGCGGGGGAGGAGTCGTCCGGCGATACGGCTTGTCAGGTGGACCAGTCCGCTTCCGTCGATGCCGTCCGGCCCGAGTCCGCCACTGATCACAGGCCGGCCGATGTATTTCTGCGCGTGAAAGAGGAGGGATGCGGCAAAATCGGCATGGCTTCGGTTGTCGGCGAGCATCCGGACATTGGAAGCGCTGACAACGCCCTCGCGGCCGTCGGCCAGAAGAACAGTCATTTCGCTCTCGGATTTCCTGGTGATCGGGAGGAGGGTCCCTTCGGGGCAGATATCCACAAAGCGCAGGCCGTCCTGGGCCCGTTCATAGAGGGGGACCCACATGCCCTTGGCGGGGTTGTAGAGGATCGCCATATTCCTGGTGAATTCCTCCCGTGTTTTCCCGGGGGGGATCGTCAGGTTGGTGGTTCTGGTCCAGCCGATGACCGGGGCCAGGGTTCCGCCATTGGAACGTTTTTGCCAGTGGAGGGAGACGCTCGTCCAGCCATCGGGGCGGTTTTGCAGGATATCGACGACCTCTCCATAGAGAGCCTGGGTCTGGCGGGCTGCATTGTCGCCCGGCATGGCGTAGATATCGGCCAGTCTCGATTTGACGACAGCAAAGGGTTGCTGTCCCCAGGCAGGTATGGTTGTCACTGTGATGGCAAAGACAGCCAGAAGAATGCGGTTTCGACTCATGGTTACTCCCCTGCGAATGGATGCGCGACGGGTATTGCGCCTCTTGTGTGTTTATCGGTAGATTTTCAGGAATGGATTACGGGCGAAACCGGTTCCGGGACAAGAGCGCCTGGCCTGTTTTTGGCTTCTGTTTGCCTGGAAAAGAGATTCGTGTGAATGGCTGGAGGTTGGGATGCGTGCATTGATATCGGTTTCGGACAAGACCGGGGTGGTCGAATTAGCCCGTGGGTTGTCCAGACTTGGCTGGGAAATCGTTTCGACTGGCGGGACGGCCGCTCATCTGGCCGCGGCGGGGGTTGCGGTGACGGATGCCAGCAGCGTGACCGGGTTTCCCGAGATGCTTGGCGGCCGGGTCAAAACCCTTCATCCTCATCTCTTTGCCGGAATCCTTGCCCGCCGCGGCCAGACCGAAGACATGCAGACTATTCAGGCTCATGCCATTCTGCCCGTGGACCTCGTTGCGGTCAATCTCTACCCCTTTGCCGAGACGCTTACGAAGGACGGGATCACGGATGCTGCCGTGATCGAACAGATCGATATCGGGGGGCCGTCCCTCCTCAGGGCTGCGGCCAAGAATCACCGGGACGTCTGGGTGGTCTGCAATCCGGCGGACTATGCCCGTGTCCTCGGGGCCTTGGACAAGCCTTCGGCGGATGACGAATCCTTCCGCCGTGAGTTGGCCGGGCGTGTGTTCCGGCACACGGCGGCCTATGACGCCATCATCGCCGACTGGTTCTCGTCGCGCACAGAGGGGCCTGAGGATGTTCCTCAAGAATTCCTTGCCACCGGTATCCTCCAGCAGACGTTGCGCTACGGGGAGAACCCCCACCAGAAGGCGGCGTTTTACCGCGACGCTGTTCCGTCGGCAGCGGCCGGTGTCCCCGATTGCCGCCAGCTGCAGGGGAAGGAATTGTCATACAACAATATTCTGGATTTGTCGGCCGCATTCGGGCTGGCGCGCGAGTTTGCCACTGCGCAGGATCCGTTTTGCTGCATCCTCAAGCACAACAATCCCTGTGGTGCGGCATTGGCAGAGGATCTGGTCACAGCCTTTGAACGGGCCTGGTCGGGTGACAGCGAGGCAGCGTTTGGAAGCGTGATCGGGTTGACGCGCGAGGTGGATTCTGTGACCGCAGCGGCCATCGCCACGCGTTTTGTTGAGATCGTTGTGGCACCGGGGTTCTCTGCCGAGGCCCTGGAAATTTTTGGGGCGAAAAAGAATCTCAGGCTGATGGTGTTCGACAAGCCTTTGCTCGCTGGCCAGGCAGCCGGATGGACAGCGCGCCGGGTGAGCGGCGGCTGGCTCAGGCAGGAAACCGATCCGGCCGGTGTCGATCGATCCCTCTGGTCGGTTGCCAGCCAGCGCCAGCCCGAACCCGAAGAGCTGGATGACTGTGAATTCCTCTGGAAGATTGTCAAACATGTGCGGTCCAATGCCATCTGCATCGGATCGGGACGGACGCTCCTCGGCTGTGGCGCCGGGCAGATGAGCCGGGTTGATTCGGTGCGGATAGCCATCGGCAAGGCCCGGGGGCGTGCGCCACGGCTCGCCATGGCGTCAGATGCCTTTTTCCCGTTTCGGGACGGCGCGGACCTGGCGGCCGAAGGCGGGGTGACGGTCATCATCCAGCCGGGCGGTTCCATTCGGGATGACGAGGTGCGGGCCGCCTGTGACGAGCACGGGATGGCCCAGGTCTTGAGCGGGCGGCGGCACTTTTTACACTGATGGAGTTGTCACAAAAGGGCGAACCGGCACGATCCGCCGCCCACTGAGGCTCATGCAGTGTCCATGATGCAGCCTGCTGTGTAGTGCGATTTTCTGCATGCTGCCGGGATGAATCCTTTTTGGACTGTCTCGGGGGGAGGCAAGATGTTCGCGTGGCAGGGCTCGTTGTTTTCGGTATTATCCGGGAGACTGTTTTTGATCATTCCGCTCTGTGCTGATATATCAAAAATGCCCCGCAGGACGAATGGGTCCCCGGGGTGGAGCGTTGTATCATGAATGACGTGAGTCTGTCTGTCAGATTCCGGCGATGATGCCGGCGATGGTTCGCTTGAGTTCCTTGACCTGCCAAGGGGTGAGTTTCCCCTGGTTCTTCAACATTGTTTCAACAACGGTCTGGGGGGTGGCGACTTGTTCCCGTTCGCTGCTCTTGTTCATGGTTTGCTCCGAGGTGGCATGGACTACGATTGAACATCGGCAGAATTTTCAGGCTGGTTGAGGTCCGGTTTTCTCAAATTTGAGAAAAATGTGTCCCGGATTAACACCGGGTAATTTTTGCACAGGTTTTGGCATAGAGATGCGATTGGGATTGCTCCGAAACGTACTGTTGTCATGCGTTGCCGGATACCTATGGCAAAATCACCTTAAACTCATCCCAATCCCGGATTCGCATGACAATTCTGCAATGTGCGCGGGATGTGCAGTTCTGTCTGCGCACTCATGCCCGGACAAAGGTCAGGATATCCCGCTTGGCGTCGACGGTGGCGATCCGGACCGGGACGCATTCGCCGGGTTTGGGCCGGGTTCCGCCAGCCTCGAGCAAAGCCCGGAGCGGGTAGTCGTCCAGTTCGATCAGGGTCCGGCCCCCGACAGGTTGGACGGCGATGGCCGTGTACTCCCGGGCCCTGTCCTCGCGAGCGAGGAATTCGAGGGCCCAGAAGCGGATGGAGCGGCGCTCGATGGCGGAGATTTCCCGGCTGGTGCCTTCCGCCGCCGCCAGAATCCGGTAGAGCTCGCCTTGTTCGTAGGCCGGGCGGCGGCCCAGCGCGGCGGCCGTCAACTGGCGCTGCATGACAAGGTCGGCGTAGCGTCGGATTGGGGAAGAGGCTTGTATGTAGAATGGAACGCCCAGGCCGGAATGCGCGCCGGGCTCCAGCGAGAGGCGCGCCGGACGGATGCGCTTGAAGAGGGCCCCGGCGGTGTGGGGTTCGTAGGCGATTTCGCGCCCGGTCGGAAAATCGCGGCCTTCGGGCGGGCTTTGGACCCGGTAGATTACCGGGAGAGATTGATTGGCTGCGAGCTGACCGGCGAGGCTGTTGTAGAGCACCATCAGTTCCTGGACCAAAACCTGGGCCTTCGAACTCCCCCGGTTGACCTTGAGGATGATCCGATCATCTTTGACGTGTACCCTGAGTTCCGGTCGTGAAATCTGGAAGGCCTTGTTTTCGAGGCGGGTTCGGCGCAATTCCAGAGCGATGCGATGGGCGTCCCGGATGGCCTTGTCTATTTCGTGATCCGCGCCAGCCAGTACGCGGTCGGTTTCGTCATAGGTCATGCGCCAGGTGTTGCGGATAATGGTCAGGGCGAATTCGTGCGAAAGGAGTGCACCGCTCACCGGGTCGAAGTCGGCCAGGAGGCTCAGGGCGCGCCGGGGCTCCCCTTCGCTGAGACTCGCCAGATCGCAGCCGATCCGTTCGGGAAACATGGTATAGGTTTCTTCGGGGAGATAGATCGTCAGGGTGCGGCTCTGGGCTTCGCGGTCCAGCGGTGTCTGCTGCTCGATCAGGGCGGTCACGTCCGCGATGTGGACACCGATCAGGATCCGTCCGTCAAGGTATTCGACCGTGAAGGCATCGTCGATTTCCCGCGTCGTCTCGTCGTCGATGCTGAAGGCGGCCAGACCCGTCAGGTCCAGCCGTTTTCCGTCAGGGGATGGATCCTGGGCGGTCAGCCTGGCGGCCTCGTTGATGGTCGTTTTGGAAAACTCCGGATTGATGCCGGCAATCAGGCTGACCGGGTTGCTTCCCGGTGGCAGCAGGTTGAGCCTGTCCAGAACCTCGAAGGCGGCTTCGTAGGGGTTCTCGGGGTGGCGATCGGAAAATATTTTTCCGACATCGGATTGTTTGCGATCGACAAGGAACTCGAGGAGTGCCCGGGAGAATCCGGCCGCGGCCTCGGGGGTGCAGCGTGTCGCATCGGCAACAGCTTCTTTTTGAGGAACATCCTCCGGCCCTTCCGGTTCCGTCTCGTCCGGGAGATGGCCGCGTTCGAGTTCGTCCAGCCAGAGATGAATCGCCTCTTCCCGCTGGTGTTTCTCCTCCTCCCGCTGTCGTGTCAGGAGGAGGGATTCAACCTGCGCGGGCGTGCGGGCCTGGAAGGTCAGGCCGTTGCGCTTGAAGCGCAGGTTGTCGTCCGCGAGAACCCTGAATGTTGCCGAGATCTCCTCGGATCCGGCCTGACCGAACCAGAGGCTGGCAATGTCGTTGACCGGAAGATCCTTTTCGTGAGTCTCGATTTGGGACCAGAGGAGTTCGCTGTCCATCGATGCGGCGAGTCCCTCCGTTTTGGCATGGAGGGCGGGGATGACTGTCCCCAGTTCGCTGCGCATCGCGCCGCCCGGGTAGCGGCAGAGGACCTGCGCGGACTTGATGGTGCGCTGTTTCCCGAATTGCTCGATGACCTGGAGTTTTTGACCGGCGTCCTGTACCACGAGGACGGTCTTGAGTCCGTCGTCATCAAGAAAATCAGCCAGATATCCGTCGTGTGTCGCCAAAACAGGCTCCTCTGTGAGTGTCAGATAAAAGTACGAAACATGCCCTGCCTGCGGAACTCCGGAAGACGAGGGATGGCAGGGCATCCCCGTGGAACAATATTCCGGGACAGGGCGAGCCCGGTGTGACTGAGGCGGTTCACCAAAAAGAACCTGACTGCCCGGCGCCGGGATCCGAAAAACCGGCACCCCTCCCCGGAGGGAGGGATGCGCCTTAAAACTGGAAGTAGATGAAAGGAACCATGGCTGCGGTTGCGGTCTTGAAGAGGAGCCCCATGAAGAGCAGGAGGACGATTGCCTGGAAGGGGGCCGGGAGAACCATCCAGAAGCTGCGGGTCCGCTCGAAGATCCGGTTGGGGACCAAGTGCAGGGCATATCCGCCAAAGAGTGCCAGTCCGATGGCGGTTGTGACATTGGGGGCGACTTTGTCAAAGTGGGTCGCCAGTTCGGCGAAGGCCGATGAGAGACCGGTATTGAACATGGCGATCATGTCGGGGAGCATCGAGGGCAGGTCCCCCAGTTTGGCCAGGATGTCTCCGACGGTCTTCATGTCCGGGGCGCGGAAGAAGATCCAGGTAAACATCACGAAGTTGATTGTCAACAGCCAGCCAAAAACCCGTCCGGTCGGTGTTGGCCCGCGACGGATGGCGAGTCCCGTGATTTCGGCCCGGCGCCGGGCGCGTCGTTCACGCCAGCGCTGGAACCAGCGGACAACCCCGAGCCCGAGTCCGTGGAGGGCGCCCCAGATCACGAAGCGGTAGGCCGCGCCGTGCCAGAGTCCGCCGAGGAGGAATGTGATCGCGAGATTGATATAGGTCCGGGAATTTCCCTTGCGGCTTCCCCCGAGCGGGATGTAGAGGTAGTCCCGCAGCCAGGTCGAGAGGGTGATGTGCCAGCGGTGCCAGAAATCCTGGAGGGTGTGCGCCTTGTAGGGGGAGTTGAAGTTGAGCGGGAGCCTGAAGCCGAGCATGGCCGCGGAGCCGATCGCGATATCGGAATATCCTGAAAAATCGCAATAGATCTGCAGACCGTAGGCATAGACCCCGAGCAGAACCTCGAGCGGGGAATAGATGCCGGGCGAGACGAAGACCCGGTCGGCGAAATTGACGGCCAGAAAATCGGAGATGACCACTTTTTTGAAGAGGCCGACCATGATCATGAAAAACCCGTTGGTGATCAGGGCGGGATCAAAGCGGGGCCGGGCGACTAATTGCGGGATGAATTCCCGGGCGCGGACGATCGGTCCGGCAACGAGTTGGGGGAAGAAACTGACAAAGAGGTTGAACTTGAGGAAGGACCGGATCGGTTTGAGGAGCCCTTTGTAGATGTCCAGGGAATAGCTCATCGTCTGGAAGGTGTAGAACGAGATTCCGGCCGGGAGGATCAGGGAGAGCATCCCCGCATTTCCTTCGACGATTCCGAGCTGACCCAAAAAGTCGCTGAAGAGGTTGAAGTACTTGAAGAAGAACAGGAGACCGAGATTGGATACAAGGCTGACGATCAGCCAGACGCGAGCCAGCCAGGCCCTGTCGCGCTGACGTGCCGCGTAGATCAGGAAACCGGCGATATAGTCGATGATGCTGGAAGCGATGATCAGGATGATGAAGACCGGATTCCAGGTCATGTAGAAGAACCAGCTCGCGAGCAGGAGCATCAGGACCCGGAGCAGCCTGGCATGGTAGAGCAGCCAGTATCCGAAGAAGACGATCAACAGAAAAAAGCCGTAGCCGACCGTGTCAAAGGAGATCGTCGAACTGGCCTGCTGCTGTTGCGCCGCAGCGTGTTCAGGAATTTCTTTTTTTGTGAAGAGTCCGGCGAGGGATGTATCGTCGGAGGTTTTGAGCCAACCGGCCCAGGCGGTCAGGAGATTGTCGGCGATGGCATCGCCGAGGATGTTCCCGCCGTTGACCGTCAGGTGGACATAGTCCGTCATCGCCAGGCCGCGGTTGACCAGGTCCAAAAAGCCCTTGGGTCCGCCCAGGGCTTCAAAGGTGTCGAAATACCCCAGACCGTGCTTACGCGCCATGGCGAGCTGGTTGGAGCACATCTCCGGAACCGAAGGGAAGAGCCGCACGGGGCCGCCGTACTTGTTCATTCTCGGGCCCGGGCCAATCAGGAGGATGTCTGCCTGTGGCCAGGCGGCCCGGACATTGGTGATGACCCAGTCGATGCCCGAGAGATGGCCCTTGATGGTATAGCGGTCCCAACCGGCTTCGTTTTTCCCGAAATGCCAGATGAAGAGGTCGGGCTTCCAGTCAGCGATCTGCCGGCGGAAAGCGGGGATCCCGATGTTCGGAAAATCATGGGAACAGATCCCTTTCCGGATGACCGGGGAGAAGGTGACGCCCGAACTTCGCCGGAGATCGTACCCGTAGAGAACGGCCCCCCGTCCCGCCGTGATCCGGACTTCTTTGAAGGGGATCCGGTTGGTGAGGAGGGTATAGCTCGAGCTGATTTTCGGGATCTTTTGTGTGACGACGGCGTCATTGGTGAGGACAAAGCGGACCGTCAGTCCGGTTTTGGAGGGATCGGCCAGGATCCCCAGTCCGGTCGCTTCCTCGGACTTCCAGAGTTTGAGGGTGCTGACGGCATTCTCGCGGATGGCGGTGTATTTGCGCAGGCTGAGACCGACGTCCATGATATGGTACTGCATCGTGATCAAAAGATCGACTTTCCAGCCATCCCCGGATTGTGTCACTCCGCCCAGAACGTAGTCTCCATGCGGGCCGTCTTCAATGGTGACCGGAACCAGTCCGCGGCCACCGTTGGGGAAATGCTTGAGGAGGCGTTTGCGGATCTGCTGGGTGACATTGTCCCCCCAGAGGATGGAGTCACCATAGTGCAGGGCCCGGACGCTTCCACCGTGACGGGCCGCTTCGAGTTTGGTGAAAAACCGGGCCAGAGCCCGGCGATCTGTTCCGGGAACCGTCGGATTGACAAGGAGGTTGGTGGCGGTTCCGGTCTCGAATTTTGGCGGAATGATTTCAGGCCTGGAGGGAAGGCCGGGAAAGCGTTTGAGGACATCCTCCCAGGACATGAAGAGTTTGTGTTCCTGTATGGTCGAGTCCCGGGAGAGGATAAAGACTCCCAGACAAAAGAGCAGGATGACATGGACGGGTTTTGCGGCGAAGAAGCCGCGGGGAAAGAGTTTCAATTTCATCGACTGTGGTCCGGTTTGGAGTAGTTGAAAAAATACCAATTTTCCTGTCCTGCGGGCAGGCCGGAGCGGGCGGGTTCGTCAGGGTGCGTATCGGGGCCCGGGTTCGGGCATGTCCGTTGAGTGTGTGTTTTTCCCGTTGCTGTCAGGAGATCATGAGGGTTTCTTCGCAAGACGTCAGCCGTGAAATCCGGAACGGGAGGGTGAGGGACGTGCTTTCATGCCCGGAGGGAGGATGGAAGAAACTTGAGGATCGCTTGGGCTGTCTCGCTTGCGGCTGCAGGCCGGGCCATCAGAGTGGCGGCTCTGCCGAGGGCCTTGCGGATCGGCTCCGGATCGGCGAGGACGGCCAGTGCTGTGGTGGCGATGGATTCCGGCGTACAGGCTTGCTGGATCAGCTCCGGGATTGCCCTTTGGCCAAGCGCGATATTCGGGAGGCTGATCCCGGCCAGGTGCCGCTGGATCCGCAGGATGTGCGTGGCGATCCAGTAGGTCAGGGGGTGGATGCGATAGACGACAACCAGCGGGCAGCCGGCAAAGGTTGCATCCATGGTTGTGGTCCCGGCCTTGGTGATGACGAGATCGGCATTGGTCAGGAGATGGCTGGCCTGTTCCCGGGAGACGATTTCGAGGGGGACTTGCCGGGCGGCTGCCAGGTCTTCGATGGTTTGACGATAGCGTTCGTCAGCCAGGCAGAGGACAAAACGGACACCGGGAGCGCGCCGGGCGATCAGGGCCGCAGCATGGATGACGGCCGGGGCGATCCGCTGCATCTCCTGTTTTCGGCTCCCGGGGAAGAGGGCGATCAGGGGTCCTGTGTGCCGGTTAGGGGCGGGAGTCGGGCGGGCCCCAGGTTGTGCGAGACAATGTCCTGTTACTGTGAAGGGTATCCCCAGCCCGCCGTACAATCCGGCGGCGGCTTCATCCACACAGAAGACGTGCGAGGCCAAGCGTCCGATCCGGCGTGCCAGTCCCGTGGCCCCCCAGAGATATTCCTGCGGAGGAATGTACCAGAGGACGGGGGTCTTCTGGCGGTGCATGGCCCGGGCCAGGGGGATGTTGAAATCCGGGCTGTCGATGCAGACAACGAGATCGGGAGCGTGTTCGAGGATCAGGCGGAGACTTTGGCGCAGGAGGCGTCGGCGGTTTCTGGCCCGGGCCAGGGCCTCCCAGTGGCCGACCGAAGCGGTCGCGGTCGGGTCGGAGAGAACCGTGAAGCCGCTTGTCTCAAGGCTCCGGGACCCCAGGGCCCAAAGCCGGATTCCCGGAGCAAGCCGGAGGAGTTCCGGCCCGAGGGTGGCGGCCGCGTTGGACGCCGAGAGTTCCCCTGTTGCGACAAGAATCCCGGGCATGCGAACCTCTTTCGGTCAACTGGCATTGCAGGGAAGATGCAAGCCTGTGTCAAACGGCACGTATATTATACAGATCACGATCGGGGTGGGTACATGTTTCGCGACTGGCTGGCATGGCTGTATGTTCCGTATCGTGTCTGGGCGAGGATCGCCGAGTCTCCTTTCGGGTTCCGCCAGGTCCTCCTGCGGGTCATCCTTCCCTGGGCGAGTCTCCCCCTAGTCTCCGCGTTGTTCGTGTTTCTCCTGGCTGATCCAACCCTGACGCCCTGCTATTCCTCGGGGATCTCCCGGATCGGGTGCGGGTTGAGCTACGGGCTCCTCCTCGCTCTGACTCCGGTTTTTTCCATACTTGTTGCTGCCCGGGTACTGGGATCAAACAAGGATGGCGCCGGGGCTGTGCGTCGGTGGATCGAGATTTTTGGGCGTTCCTGGGTCCCGCTCTGGATTGCGGCCGGTGTGTACGTCATTCCTCCGGTGGGCGGGTTCGCCCTCCTGTCCATCCCCTGGGCAGCAGGCCTGCTCTATCGGGGGTTCCGGCATGGCGAGGGGTGTCCGGTCCCGGAGGCGCTGGAGCGGGTCGGGCTGGGCGTCGTGGTCCTCCTCGGGAGCTATGGCCTTGTTTCACTGGTGCTGGCGGCCGTCCTCCGGGAGCTTTTCGGGGGTGGCGCTTTTATCTTTTAGGAAAAGTGGCCGGGGATGGACAGAACCGGGCCTGTTTTGAATGAGTATGTTTTACAACGACCAATCATGATGGAGTGAACCGATGCTTCAACCTGCCGATTTGTACGCCATGCTGCGTGAGCGTGGCATCGATCTCTTTGCCGGTGTCCCGGATTCCCTGCTTGCCAACTTCTGCGCCTATGTGACCGATCATGCTCCGGCCGAGGAAAACATCATTACCGCCAACGAGGGGGCCGCCGTTGCCCTGGCCTGCGGACACTATCTTGCGACCGGGCGCCCCGGTCTTGTGTACATGCAGAACTCCGGTGAAGGGAATGCCGTCAACCCCCTGCTCTCTCTGGCCGATCCGGATGTCTATGGCCTGCCGGTCCTTCTGGTGATCGGATGGCGGGGGGAGCCGGGTGTGCATGACGAACCCCAACATGTCAAACAAGGGAAGGTGACCCTGAGCCTTCTCGAGACGATGGGGATTCCGTACGAAGTCCTGCCCGATCAGGTCGATGGGGCCAAGGCTTCACTGGACCGGATGCTGGCCGTGATGCGGGGAAAATCCTGCCCGGTCGCGCTCGTGATCAAGAAGGGCGTTTTTGACAAGTACAAGCTGCAGAAAATCGAAAAGACATCGTATGAGCTGGATCGCGAGGGTGCGGTCAAACTGGTGGTGGATCAACTCGATTCACGGGATGTTGTGGTTTCCACGACGGGAAAGACCTCGCGCGAACTCTTCGAGTACCGTGAGGCCCTCAAACAGGGTCACGGGAGCGATTTTTTGACGGTCGGCTCGATGGGGCATGCGGTCCAGATCGCCCTCGGGATTGCCTTGGCAAAAAAAGACCGCCAGGTGTTTTGCTTTGATGGCGACGGAGCGGTGATCATGCAGATGGGTTCCCTGCCCGTCACGGCTTCCCTGCCCGCAAAAAATCTCAAGCACATTGTGTTCAACAACGGCGCACATGACTCGGTCGGAGGGCAGCCCACGGTCGGATTCAGGATCGACCTCTGCGGAATTGCCAAGGCGAGCGGGTATCGGCATGTCGAGTCGGTCGAGACGACTGCGACGATCCGCGAGGCGATGGGCCGACTCCGGGCTGCCGAGGGTCCGGCTTTCCTCGAGATCCGTGTCAACAAGGGCGGACGCGAGGATCTCGGGCGACCGACGACGACCACGATTGAAAACCGGGATGCCTTCATGAAATTTCTCTCGGAGTAACCGGTCCATCGCGGACGCTCTGTCCGGGTCCGGTCGGGATGTGGTATGATGGGGCTGTTCGTCTTTTTGATGAACAGCCTCAGGCTTTTTTCGGGTTCGCCCGTGAGCCGGTTTGGCGCAAGGATGGGTGTATGGGAAAACGTGAAAAACGGGAAATTGTCTCAAAGGGCCCGATCCGGGTCCGATATTTTTGGGCAGGGGTCGTGCTGGTCTGGGCGCTCGCTGTCCTGTTGCGCATTGTGTCCGCGGAGACCTTCGGTGACGGAACTGCGTCCGGCGAAAACGGGGCGCAGTATGTGATCCATACCCATGACGCCGGGTATCACGGGTACCAGGCGCAGGCGTTTTTGGGTCAGGCCGAGCCCCGTGGTGTGTACACCCTCGCGGCGGTTCTCCCCGCAGTGCTCACGAAGATCACGCCATTCTCGCTCGACGAAATCCTCTTTTTCCTCCCCGTGTTTCTGGCTCCCCTGATCGTGTTTCCTCTGGCCTGGCTCGGTCGGCGCTGGATTGCGGATCTTCCCGCGTTGGGATTGGCCTGCCTTTCCTCGTTCCTTGCCGGCTATTACCAGCGGACACATGCCGGCTATTACGATACGGACATCCTGAACGTTTTTTTTCCCCTGATGATCGTGGTCTTCTTCCTCAAGCTTGTCGACGACGGACGCGTGCGCTGGCTGATCGCGGCTGTTGCCCTCGCACTGCTCTACGACTGGTGGTACGGGTCGGCCCGGGCCATGCTCTTCCTGCTGGCGGGGGGGCTGCTGCTTCATACAGTGCTTCAAGGACGGGAGAAGCCGGCGCGTTGGCAGGCGGTCCTGGTCTTCGGCCTTGCGGTATTTCCGTTGACACCATGGATGCGTATCCCGGGGCTGGCTCTGGCCCTGCTGTTCTTCTTTTGGGCCATCCCCCGGCTCGGGAAGCACCTGCGGATTGCGGCCTGGCTGGGGAGACAGACAACCCTCTGGCTGATCCCCGTGGCGTTTGCCGGGATGGTCTGGCTGGCCGCGGGAGGAGCAGCACATATCGGGAGCCTGATCGACGCCTATCTGGGGAAGACACCCACCATCGATATTGCCGCCGGAAAATCGATCCTGCATTTTGCCTCCGCGTCCGGGACAATCGTTGAATCCACCGGTGTTTCGACGACGCTCTATCTCAAGACCTTTGCCGGTCATGTGATTCTTGGCTGGCTCTCGCTTGTCGGTCTGGCTGCCCTGATCTGGCGCGTCCGGGAGACTGTTGTGCTCCTTCCCCTGGTCATTCTCGGAGTGCTCGGGTTCGTCTCGGGGATACGGTTTGCGATCTATCTGGCGCCACTGGCGCTCTTCGGGTTTGTCTGGGGTGCCTTTCATCTTGTACGACGAATGACGGCGGGAGACCAGCGACTGGCGGCTCTGGTTCCGCTGATTCTGCTGCTCGCGCCGGCCTGGTTTCACGGGAACGAGGTTGTGCGCTGGAATCGGGAGGTGGCCCTCCCCGTGTTTGATGCCGGCCAGGTTGCGGCCCTCACGCAGGCCGCGCAGGAGAGCGGGTCAGAGGCCCGGGCCTTTGCCTGGTGGGACTATGGCTGGCCGCTCTGGCACTCGGGCCGGTGGCAGACCATTGTGGACAACGGAACCCATGGCTATGCCGACAGCTATCTCGTTTCGCGGGCCCTCATGGCGACCAACCAGGCCGAACTGGCCGGGTTGGCGGCTCTCTCAACCGGGGAAAAGCAGCGTCAGCCCGGGGAACAGGCGATTGCCGGATTGCTCCAGCGGTTTGGGAATCTTGAAAGCATCATCGCGCAGGCCGTAGCCCTCTCGCAGACCAACCAGGCCGGAGCTGTTTCGACGACAATTGTTCTCCCTTGGCAGATGCGGTATCTGTTGTATACGATCGACAAATTTTCCCGACGGGATCCGGGAACCGGGGGGATGCGGGACGAGAAGGTGGTCTGGATATTGGGGCGGATTATCGGTCGAGACGGAAACAGGATCCTGGTCGGACAGACACTGGCCCCGAGAATGACCGGAAAGACGCCGCGGTTTCTGGCGGATACGGAGAGCGGAGTGGTCGAGATGCACGAGGGAAAATCCCGCCTTTCGCGCTGGGTCCGGGTTGCCTGGCAGGGCGGTCGACCCAGGGTTGACGAACGGACCTGGCCGGGTGGATCGGGCGTGACCTTGGTCGAGGATATCCATGGTGTCATCCTGATGCACGAGCGCCTCTACCGGTCGAATTTTGTGCAGATGGCACTGCTTGGCCGGGTTGACGAAACCCTCTTCAGGGTCACACACGGGAGTCCGACCTTGTTGCTTGCAAAAACACGGCAGGTCGGGAGATAATCAGGGACAAACCGAGGAGGACGAGAAATGGCCAACATCACGCTGCGAGGAAACCAGATTCATACCTGTGGGGCATTGCCCGCTGTGGGAAGCAGGGCGCCGGAGTGGATCCTGACGGACAGTGAGCTGGCGGATCGCAGTCCTGCCGACTTTTCGGGAAAGACTCTGGTGCTGAATATCTTCCCCAGTCTGGACACGCCGGTCTGTGCGACATCGGTGCGCCGGTTCAATGCCGAAGCGGCCGCAAGAAAGAATGTCGCCGTTCTCTGCATCTCCCTTGATCTTCCCTTTGCCCATAAACGGTTTTGTTCCACCGAGGGTCTGGAAGCCGTGACAGGCTTGAGCGAACTGCGACAGCGCACTTTTGGCGAAGCCTATGGTGTCCGGATCATTGACGGACCGCTGGCCGGACTCTTGGCGCGGGCTGTGGTGGTTGTCGATCCCCAGGGGATCGTGCGGTATACGGAGCTCGTCCCCGAAATCGCCCAGGAACCCGACTACGCGGCCGCGTTGGCAGCCATCGGGGTCTGATGGTGCCGTGTCTCCCGGGTGAACCCGGGGCTCAATCGTGCTCTCCCGGTCTGGGTTGGTGATCAAGGCTGCGCGGTGTGGCAGGATGATCCATAGAGAAAGCCCCATACACTTCTTGCATCTTTTGCCGGCGTATGCCTATCATTCTGATGGGGATAGAGAAACCCGCAGGAGCGATGTATGGCTGACGAGTTTGTTGTCTGGGAAGACCGGTTCAATGTAGGGATTGTGATGATTGACGAGCAGCATCGCAAGCTGGTCGATTTTACCAATACTCTCTTTGATGGCTGTCGAGTTGGTGGCGACGGTGCCAATGAGGCTTTTCGGAAGGTCCTGCGTGATGTTGTGGCCTATGTCAAAGTGCATTTTTCGAGTGAAGAGCAGTTGATGCAGGAGATGGGCTGGGACGGGTACCCGGAGCACAAGAAGAAGCATGAAGAGTTTGTGCGACGGGTGCTGGAGGATGTCGCGAATTTTGAAGGCGGTCAAAAATTCGTGCCAAACCAGTTTGTCCGGTTTTTGCGCGACTGGCTTCTTGAACATATCGCGGTGTCCGATCACGAGTTTTCAGGATGGGCTATCCCCCGAGGGGCAAAGTAGGGCTTGGGGAACATTCTCCGGACATGAATTGGCGTTTCTCGCCCGAGGATGTTCCTCAATAAACATCATGTGCGGCGGCGCTGCCTGTGTGCGATCCAGGCGTCGAATTCCTCGAGATGCTCGAAGCGGAGTGCATAGGGGTTGTCATAGTACTCGCAGTCACCATGGGCGTTTCCGTAGTCCTGGCAGATCTTGGGGCGGTTTTCGTAGACGGTGCAGCGCAGGTCGGGTGCCTGGGCCGTGCAGGGCGTCGTGAATTCGACGTACCAGCCCTTCTCGTGGTCGACAAAAACAGAGACGTTTTCGTGCAGGAGATACCAGCGGATATTCTCGCGGGCCGTCCGGTTTTTGGGCGGATCGATCCCGAGGGCGACGTAGCGGCAGCAACGGCCACCGCATTCCTGGCAGGGTGCTGAAAAACTTGTGGACTGTTTTTTGGGCATATTTCCCCCGGATGGATGACGGATCAGGATGGCTGTGGTGAAGTATACGGTTCGCGCCCGAGCGTTGTGCTGCGGAAAATGGACACAGTTTGGACTCCTGGAGTATTTCGTGGCAGTGCAGGGTCGGCGCGGGTGGTAAACCGTTGCGTAAAATTTACGCAACTGTGCAATCCGGGATTCCGTCGTTGTCTGTAGAAAAAAACAAAATCATGAAAAACCTCTGTAAATTCGAGAATTTCTCCGGAGTTGACCAAAAAACGGATGACGCTTACTGCGTA
>DAIREN010000029.1:0-22979 GCA_036795535.1 Spirochaetota bacterium | reverse complement strand
TTTCCAGAGATACGCTACGACAAGGTTGACCGGATTCGCGGGCTTGACATTTGTTTCACAACGAGTGCCAAGGATGATGCCCAAGCCATGGCTCTCTTCAAGGCCTTTGGTATGCCTTTCCGCAAATCGTCAAATTGAGTAAAGGAACGGAATAATGGCCAAAAAATCATTGATCGTAAAACAGCAGAGGACACCGAAGTTTTCGACGAGAAAATATAATCGTTGCAAAATCTGTGGAAGACCCCGCGGATTCATGCGAGATTTCGAGATGTGTCGTATTTGCTTCCGCAAGCTCGCCAGTGAAGGCCTGATCCCCGGCGTCCGCAAGTCGAGCTGGTAAACAAGAAAACAGGAGAAATACCTTGAGTGTATCGGATTCCATCGCTGACATGCTGACAAAGGTGCGCAATGCTTCAAATGCCCGCCACGAGAAGGTTGATATTCCAGGATCAAAGATGAAGATCGAAATTGTCAAGATCCTGAAGAATGAGGGTTTTATAAAGAATTTCAAGCTGATTGAGGACAAGAAACAGGGTGTAATCAGGATTTTCCTCAAATATGAAGCCGATCAGGACAAGACACCGGTTATTCGCGGTATTACCAGAGTGTCGAAGCCGGGCTTGAGAAAGTATACTGGCAAGGATGACATGCCCCGTCTGTTCAACGGTATGGGGACTGTGATAGTTTCAACATCCAGGGGAGTGTTGACAGACCGCAAGGCGCGCGAGCAGGGTATTGGTGGCGAGCTCGTCTGCTACGTCTGGTAATTATTCGAAGGGACTACGGTTATGGAAACTGCAACAAGAGAAAAGAGGATCCGAGTCACATCGCGGATCGGTGATATGCCCATTACTCTCCCTTCCGGAGTTACGGTCAAACAAGATGGACGTATATTAACTGTTACCGGCCCGAAGGGGACGCTCAACGAGAATGTACCTGATTCGGTTGGTGTCCAGATTGAGGGGAGTCTTGTCAAAGTTATCAGCAAGACGAATCTGAAAAAGGACAAATGTTTTCATGGTTTGATTCGTGCCCTTCTTGCGAATATGGTGACTGGTGTTACCACGGGATTTACCAAGGTTCTCCATATAGAAGGTGTCGGATATCGATCTTCTGTCAAGGGTGACAAGCTTGAGCTGGTTCTTGGGTATTCCAACGATGTCATCTATTCGATTCCGAAGGGGATCACAATTGAATGTGATGCCAAGGAAAATAATATCAAGGTTTCGGGCATTGACAAGGCAGCAGTCGGCCAGGTCTGTGCCGAGATTCGTGCGGTTCGTCCGGTTGAGCCATACAAAGGCAAGGGCGTCCGGTATCTCGGGGAACGTGTGATAAAGAAAGCCGGAAAGTCCGGCGGTAAATAAGGTACGATCATGGTAACGAAAAAACAACGCAGCGAAAAAACCAGAAAAAGACTGGTCAGAAAGATTCGCCTGAGGAATACAATTTCCGGAACTGTCACAAAGCCGAGGATCAGTGTCTTTAGAAGTAGCAAACATATATCGGTTCAGGCTATCGACGACGAAAAGGGCTTGACACTTTGTTCCGTTACATCACTCGGAAAGTCGGCCAAGAGTTGTACTGTTGCCAAAGCCAAGGAACTTGGCGAGGAGCTTGCAGGCAAGCTTGCCAGCCTGAATGTTTCCGTGGCAGTGTACGACAGGAACGGTTTTCTCTATCACGGGCAGGTGGCCGCGGTTGCTGAAGGTATGAGAGCCAAAGGCATCCGGATCTAAAGGAGATCAAAGTAATGCACGCACAGAAGATCAGGTCTGAAGAAGTAACCCTTGAGGAAAAAGTCGTTGCCATGAATCGCGTAGCGAAAGTGGTCAAAGGCGGGCGTCGCTTCGCTTTGTGTGCTCTTGTAGTTGTCGGTGACCGGAAGGGCCATGTCGGGCTCGGGTACGGAAAGGCCAGTGAGGTTCCTGAGGCCATACGGAAGGCAACAGAAGACGCGAAGAAAAATATCATCCATGTCCGACTCAAGAAGAGCACAATTCCCCAGCAGATCCAGGTGAAGTATGCCAGCTCGACAGTCATGCTCAAGCCGGCAACCGAAGGGTCCGGTATCATTGCCGGCAGTGCTGCCAGAGCGGTTCTCGAGCTGGCAGGTGTACGGGATGTCCTTTCGAAAAAGATTGGCTCCTCGAATGCAATCAATGTTGCCAAAGCTACGTTTCTTGCCCTTAAATCCATGATGGATCTCAAGACCGTGGCACAACGCCGCGGGAAAAAGCTGTCGGATTTCCTGCTCGGTGATGCAGCGGCCCGTGTTGCCGAGGCTGAGAATGCCGAATCTGCTCCTTCTGTCGAAGATGAAGCAGATGAAACATCAGTCAAGGAGTAAGTGATGGCAGACCAGAAAAAAGTTGAAGTGACCCTTGCAAAGAGCTTCATCGGGTCAACCGAGTCCCAGGTGAATACCCTCAGGGCTCTCGGTCTGAGGCGTGTAGGAAAGAGCAGAGTGCATGTGGTGACTCCCCAGATCCAGGGAATGCTCGACAAGGTGGCACATCTTGTGTCTGTCAAGGACGCATGAACCGGTCACAGGACATCATAGACTGAGGATAACGAGATGAGTGATTTTTTGCTGAAACCAGCGGCCAAGTCGCGCAAGAATGCCAAGAGAATCGGTCGTGGACCCGCTTCGGGGCAGGGTTGCACAGCCGGCAAGGGGAATAACGGTCAGTTGGCACGCAGTGGAGCCAAGCATCGTGCCTGGTTTGAAGGTGGTCAGATGCCTCTTCAGCGCCGGGTTCCCAAGCGGGGTTTTACCAACATATTCAGGATTGAATATCAGATTGTCAATCTTTCGCAGCTTGAAAAGCTGGCGGATGGTTCTGTAGTGAATGCCGAGACACTTTTTGCTGCCAGATTGATCGATACTAAGACCGGTGCCGTAAAGATTCTCGGCGACGGAAAACTGACAAAGAAGCTTCAGGTTACGGCAGATGCTGCTTCGAAGTCAGCTGCCGAGAAGATCAAGGCAGTAGGCGGGTCTCTGACTCTTATCGAGAAGAAGAAGTTTGTCAGACCCGACAGCAAGAAGGACAAGAAGTCGGCGAAATGATAATTGGAAACTGACCGCGCGGGAATGAGGAAGAAGACCTGACGCGGTCGGTTTTTATATGTATCTTTTCATGCCGTGCCAGACTCAGGTGCGGACACCTTTTGGGACAAGGACTGGATATGTCGGGTATCTTCAGAAATATCTTCAACATCCCGGATTTGCGGAGACGCATTTTCTTTACAGTCGGGATGCTCTTTATTTTCCGTTTGGGATCACACATCCCTGTTCCGGGTATTGATGTGCTGATGCTTCAACAACCGATGACTGGTGATCCACTCAGCCCGGGTGGAAATCCGCTTCTTGACATGCTCAACATGTTTTCCGGTGGAGCCTTGCTCCAGTTTTCCATTTTTGGGCTCGGCATCATGCCCTATATTACTTCATCGATCATTATGCAGTTGTTGAATATTGTCATTCCGGCTCTCTCGAGGTTGTCACGCGAGGGTGAGGCCGGACGAAAAAAGATTCAGACATATACCCGCTACGGGACAATCGTCATCGCTGCACTCCAGGCCTATGGCTACACTTTTCTTCTTTCTTCACAGGCTCCGGGCGCATATCCCCAGGATTCCGGTATTTTCATGCTGAGCTTTATTGGATCCATTGTAGTCGGGACCGTGTTCCTGATGTGGATCGGCGAGCAGATAACGGAACGGGGTTTGGGGAACGGTATCTCGGTGCTGATCTTTGCCGGTATCATTGCACGGCTTCCCGAGGCGCTGATGCAGACGGCGGTGTTTGTCCGTGAAGGCAACGTGAATGCGGTATCAGTGATCCTTCTTCTCGGTATTCTGGCCCTGGTTGTCGGGTTTGTCGTCTACGAGCAGACCGGAACCCGCAAGATTCCAATACAGTTTTCGAAGAGAGTTGTCGGCCGAAAGGTCATGAGTGGTCAGAGTACACATCTCCCCTTCAAGATAAATCCCTCCGGTGTCATTCCGATCATCTTTGCATCAGCTGTGATCATGTTTCCGGCTCAGATAGCCCAGTTTTTCAGTGACAGCGAGGTTATGAGTGTTATTTCCAATGCTCTCAGTCCCACATCCTGGTTCTATTACTTCTTCTATACCTTGCTGGTCGTCTTCTTTGCCTATTTTTATACTTCCATCCAGTATAATCCGAACGAGATTGCGGACAATCTTCAGAAACAGGGAGGCTTCATCCCGGGAACAAGGCCTGGCCCGACGACGGCTGCCTATATCGGAAAAGTTCTCAGTCGTATCACACTTCCCGGTTCGATCTTCCTTTCCGCGATAGCGCTTTTCCCGAGTCTTCTCCTTATGATGCCGATTTTCAAGAATGTACCTCCAAGCCTGATCTTCCTGATGGGTGGTACTTCGCTCCTGATTGTGGTCTCCGTTGACCTTGACATCATGAAGCGCATTGAATCGTTCCTCCTGATGCGTCACTACGACGGATTCTTCGGTCGTGGACGGATTCGCGGTACTAAGCCGAGGGGAATGTGAGTATGGAAATGAAGAACATTATCCTTCTCGGTGCCCCCGGTGCCGGGAAAGGAACCCAGTCAGAGAGACTCGTTGCTGAATACGGTATTCCGCAGATCTCGACCGGTGACATTCTCCGCAATGAGCGGAAGATCGAGAGTGATCTCGGAAAAGAAGCCGCTGGCTATATGGATTCCGGGCGTCTTGTACCCGATGATCTTGTTATCCGCATGGTCGACAAGCGTCTGGCCCAGCAAGATTGTGCCGGCGGATTCATTCTGGATGGTTTTCCCAGAACGGTGGAGCAGGCAGATAAATTGGCAGAAATCCTCCAAAAAAGTGGAAAATCACTGTCAGCCGTTATTAATATTGTTGTTGCCGAGGACATCCTTGCAAAGCGTCTATTGGGCCGGCGTAAATGCCCCAAGTGCGGTGCCAACTACAACGTCTTTTTCAGTCCCTCGAAAGAGAACGGAAAATGCGACTCCTGTGGTACTGGACTTGAACAGCGCAAGGATGATAACGAGGAAACGATTCGACAGCGGTTCGAAGTCTACCAAAACCAGACTCAGCCTCTTGTTGATTACTACCGGTCCCGTGGTTTGTACGTCGAGATCGATGGTGAAAAACCTGTCGATGAGATTTACGCCCGTGTGCGGCAGGAAGTGGAGAGGCTCTGTGGGAAAGTCTGATGCCATTGAGGTGGCAGGAACTGTCAAGGAAGCATTACCCAATGCCATGTTCCGTGTCGAGCTCGAGAATGGACATCCGGTTCTCGCACATATCTCAGGGAAGATGAGGCAGCATTACATACGGATTCTTCCAGGAGACAAGGTCACGGTTGAGCTTTCTCCCTATGACCTGACTCGCGGTCGGATTGTGTATCGTTTTAAATAGTATTATGTGAAAGGGAGCTGACATGAAAGTTCGTGCTTCAATCAAGAAAATCTGCGACAAATGCAGAGTGATAAAGCGGAAGAACGTCCTGCGCGTGGTCTGTGATAACCCCAGACACAAACAGAAGCAAAAGTGATTGTTGAGGAGACTGACGAATGGCACGTATAGCCAGTGTAGACCTGCCGATGAACAAGCGGATTGACATCGCGCTGACGTATATTTACGGAATCGGAAGAACAACTGCCGCAGATATCTGTGTGAAAACCGGTATCGAGCCCGGCAAGAGGGTCAAGGATCTTGTTGATGACGAGATCAACCTTCTTCGTAACGAGATTGAAAAGAAGTACAAGGTTGAAGGCGATCTTCGTACCGAGATCCAGATGAATATCAAGCGTCTGATGGATATCGGATGCTATCGCGGTATTCGTCATCGCAAGGGATTGCCGGTTCGTGGACAGAGAACCCACACCAATGCCAGAACACGGCGTGGTGGTCGCAAAAACACAATCGGCAAAAACAAGAAGAAATAATCACTGGAGAGTTTTGACGTGGCTACGAGCAAGACCAAGACAAAGAAAAAAGAGAAAAAGAATATACCTGCCGGTATTGTCAAGGTGCAGGCTACATTCAACAATACCATCATCACTGTGACCGACAGACACGGCAACGTCATTTCTTGGGCCAGTGCCGGTGGTCAGAGCTTCAAGGGAGCCAAGAAGTCGACACCGTACGCTGCCCAGGTCACAGCAGATGCCGCTGTCCGCAAAGCTGTGGATCAGGGACTTCATGAGGCCGAGGTCCATGTCAAGGGTCCCGGTTCCGGCCGTGAGTCTGCTATTCGTGCTGTTCAGGCCGCCGGAGTAACAGTTACAACGATCCGGGATGTCACCCCGATTCCCCACAATGGCTGCCGCCCTCCGAAGCGAAGAAGAGTCTGATTTCCTGACGTCTTCATTCAATCCGGATAATTCAGTCATACAAGAATATTTTGCAAGGAAACAGGAAAAATGTCCAAGAATCTCAATCCGTCATGCAAACAGTGCAAGGCTGAGGGTGAAAAGCTGATGCTCAAGGGTGCTCGTTGTCTGTCCCATAAGTGCCCCCTTGTGAAAATCAAAGAAACGACAAAAAAAGGTGCTCCCCAGAGGAAGCGCAAAAAAAAGATGTCTGATTACGCGGTCCAGCTTCGAGAGAAGCAGAAGGTCAAAAGATTTTACGGTCTTATGGAAAAGCAGTTCCGCGATTATTACAAGGAAGCTGTCCGCATCCCTGGAGTATCGGGTTCCAACCTTGTTCATTTGCTCGAGCGGAGACTGGACAATGCCGTCTATCGCATGAACTTTGCGGTTTCAAGGCGTGAAGCCCGCCAGATTGTTGTCTTGGGACACGTTTTGGTCAACGGCAAGAAAGTCACGATTCCTTCCTATCTCCTCAAGATTGGCGATACGGTAGAGATCAAATCCAAGGAACTCAAGTCTGTCGCTGATGCTGTCAAGATACAGAAGAGTGGCAAGGTCCACTGGGTTGAGGTTGATGAGTCTTCATTGAAGGGCAGGCTGGTCTCGCTTCCCGAAGTCAATGAGCTTGAGCTTTCAGTACAGCCCCAGCTGATTGTCGAATTGTATTCGAAGTGATGACGAGTGCAATGAGCACGAACCTTGTTGTGGAGGCATGAATGAGTAATCCCAACCTGCTCAAGGGCTTCAAAAAGCCCAAGGGCGTGAGCCTTAAAACCGAGAACCAGGAAGCCAATGTCGGTGAGTTTTCGGCTGGACCTTTTGAAAAGGGACTTGGTACGACAATCGCCAATTCCTTGAGGAGAACTTTGCTTTCCTCTATTCCGGGGTATGCTGTAACTGCGATCAAGGTCGATTTTGTCGCTGAAAAGAACAAAAAGTATCTTTTGACCAATGAATTCGAGAGTATCGCCGGTGTCCGTGAAGATACGATTGATATCATTGCCAACATCAAGCAAGTAGCACTTCGTCTCGAAAACAACGAAGAGTCGCGGATGGTGACGATTGAGAAAAAGGGAGCCGGTGTTTTCAAGGCTGGGGATCTTGCTGTTGACAACGGTATCTTTGTCGCAAACCCCGATCTTGTGATTGCCCATCTTGATGATGATGCGAATTTCACCATGGATCTCCAAATTGAAGTCGGTCGCGGATATATGAGTGCGGAGAAGGTTGGCGAGGAGATCATCGAAACAGTTGGAGCGATCCCGATCGATGCCATCTATTCACCGATCAAGAACGTTGCTTTCACCGTGAAGAATACCCGTGTCGGGCAACGTGCTGATTTTGACCAGATTGCACTCAAGATCGAAACCGATGGAACGGTCAAACCGGATGATGCTTTGGCTCAGGCTGCTAAGATTGTCAAAGAGCATCTGACATGCTTCATCAACTTTGATGAGGAGACCGAGTTTGATACAGGTGACGGGGACGAAGCCGAAGAGAGACTGAGGAAGATCCTCGGGACTCCCGTTGAGGAACTCGAGCTTTCGGTACGTTCTTCGAATTGCCTGAAGATGGCAAGCATTCAGACAATCGGTGATCTAGTTCAACGGTCCGAAGAAGATATGGTCAAGACAAAGAATTTTGGTAAGAAGTCACTCGCTGAGATACAAAACAAGCTCAAGAGTTATGGACTTGGTCTGGGAATGAAAGACATCAGTCTCAAGCAGATGAAATCCCAGATTGGCAAGAAACAATGATGAAGCAGGTAAATACGAAATGAGACACGGTAAGACGATAGCCAAGCTCGGTCGAACATCATCACACCGCAAGGCACTCATGAAGAATCTTGCGACAAACCTCCTCAAGAGGGAAAAGATTACGACCACCATTGACAAGGCAAAGGCGATTCGCCCCTATGTCGAGAAGCTGATTACCAGGGCGAAGGAAAGCTCGGTTCACAACAAGCGCGAAGCCGCCAAGAAGATTCAGGATCGCACTGTTCTGATCAAGCTCTTTGACGACATCGGACCGCGATTCAAGGAGCGTAACGGCGGATATACCAGAATCATGCGCCTCGGATTGAGACCCGGTGATGCTGCCGAAATGGCAATTATCGAGCTGGTTGTCCAGTCCCAGAAAGAAAAGAAGAAGTCGGACAAAAAGAAGAAGGCTGAAAAGGAAGAAGCTCCAGCAGCTACCTGATGATTATTCTTCTTCTCGAAAAAAGGCTGCCGCAGTGGCAGCCTTTTTTTAGGTTGATTCATGCACGGTGAAAAAAATGTCCGGAGAGCGATCGAGCGGTATCCAAAAGCGGCACTGATCCTTTCCTTGTTGATTGAATGCCTGGGGTTGGCCCTGATTTTTTCGGACGGGTTTGTTTTTTTCTCGGCTGCCTGGATTCTTCTGGATGCCTTTGCAGGCGGGCAGAAACCTGTGGCATTGGCCAAAATGATTTGTGTCATTCTTCCTGTTGCCTGTATGACCGCCATTATCACGGCATTGAGTACGCCCGATGGCAGACTGGTTTTGGACGGGTTTGTGACCGCTGAAGGCCTTGAGCTTGGTTTTCTGACAGGGCTTCGTCTGGTCATGATGGCACTTTTTGCACGGACGTGCCTGCTTCGCTTCGGAATCGGACCGGTTCTGGTGCAACTCTCTTGGATTATGTTTCCACTCAAACTTGCCCAAATCGGTCCGCGACTGGCCTCAAGGACTGTGCTTCGAAGTCTTGTCATGATTCCGCAATATGTCTCGCAAGCGTTTTCCATCCTGGGGATACAGACAAGACGAAAAGGTCTGCCTTCTGTTCAACAAATAAAAAGACTGGACAGCCGACGGAAGATATTGGTCACCATCGTCAGTTTGTCGATAGGCTGTGTGCTGCTTGTCTTCAAGATGTCCGACGCCCTCCAATGACAAATGTTGGCAGAGAATCCGTCCAGGGAGAATCTTCGTGCAGAATGAACAAGAGCATGCTATAATTGACGGCAATGCAGAAAAAGACAGCAATAAAAGATCCTTCCTGCCTTGAATTGTGGGGGATTCCCCTTTTGGCAAAGGATTGGCAGAAGAAACTGGAAACAGCACGGAAGACGCCCGGGATGGTCCAGGCCATGCTCGCCAGGCTTCCGGCTCCCGAAGCCAGGGCATTGGACCTTCTGTACCACAACGGTCCGGTCCAGCCACGCTCCTGGCTCGGGTCAAAGATGCAGATTTCGAGGGACGAACTTGACCTTCTCCTCAACCGTCTCGTCGCATTGGGGATTGTTCTCCTTTCAAGAAACCGGTCGCGTCTTGATGATTCTGCAGACCGGATCGAACTTCACAGCGATATCCGCACGTCCATCCAATCGGAAAATCTTGTCGTGGCAGTACAAAAAAAACTCTCGATCCTCTATCCACAGTGGGATGGTGCAGGGCCGCGGCATCTTGCCACGGAGTATGCGCTATCATGCGCGGGTGTGCTCCCACTCGGTCTTGATCCGGAGAATCTCATGGTCCCGCCGGATACGACATGTTTTTATCAGTCCATGCTCTTGATGGATCAAGGGTATGTTCCTGTCCATGTTTTGCGTGAGGATCCGGAATCAGATTCTGATCAGGAGAATCGCGGTGGGCGAGACCGCCTGGACGGGATTGCCGTCCTTGCGAAAATCATCCGTCACACGATGCGTGTCCGGATGCGGGCCTGCGAAGGGGTCATGCCGGGCAAGAGAGAGATCACTGCCTGGGCCGAATCCTGCGGGTATCAAGGCGAAACAGTCCGTATGCTCTTTTCGTGGTTGGCCATGAACGGTTGGCTCATGGATGATCAAGGGACGCTCAATCCGGCCAGACAGGCCCGCACATGGCTTGCCTCGGGATTGAAGGAGCGGATCGACACGATCCGTGAGATGGCCCGTGCCCGGATTTTCAAAAATGTTCCAGGCCGAAAGAGCATCAAATGGGAGAATCTGCACCAGGCGGCTGTACAACCCCGGCAGTTATCCTCCGAGCAGGACTGGATTGAAGCCTGTCTCGCGACGAGAAAAGCCCTTGATGAAGTCACGATCTTCTGGTTGCTGGGTGCTCTTTCTGTACAATTGAATGCGGGGGCTCTCCACAAGATTGATCTTGCCGAGCTGGACAATGCTCTTGGACACAAGCCGGGTCCCCTGGTTGTGACGGGAGACATGACGATTGTTATTCCCGAAATTGAAGCTTCTCCGCACCAGATCCTGCTCTTCTCGGCATTCTGCAGGGTCGAGCGTGACAGTGGCATGATCCGGGCCAAGGTTACCGAGAAAAACTTCCTGGATGGTCTTGCAGCCGGGTTTGACGGGCTGGAATTCCTCCGCATGCTGGAAGCCTGCTCCCGGCAGGCTTTGCCACAAAATATTGTTTTTACGATCACCGACTGGATTGAAAACACCATACAGGCAGTATTGCATATCAAGCCTGTCTTGCATATGGAAGAGAACAGGCTCGATGAATTGATGCATGATCCGGCCTTCGTCAAGCTGGTTGACCGCCGGGTCGGGCCGAATGATATTATTCTGGATGAGACAGATGAACGAGAAATCGGAACCATACTTCAGAGGCACGGGATTATCCTCGATTGTATCCCTGACAATCGCCATTCTGGTGACGGGATGCGGGCTTAAGGACGTCGAGTATTATCATGCTGCGGGCGTCAAGGCCGAGATGGCGGGAAAGACGGGCGATGCTGTCACGGCCTATGGTGAGGCCCTCAAACTCTTGCCGGAGCATTATCCATCGCTCTTCAATCTGGGAAACATGCATTATCTGGGGAAAAACTGGAAAGAAGCCAGAAAAAATTATGTCAAGGCAGTCATCGAAAAAACCAATTCGGCGGAAGCCTGGTGCAACCTTGGGTTGACATATGTCCAACTCAAGGAACGCGAACGAGCCTATGCATGTTTCCTGAACGCATGGAGGCATGATACGAGCAATGCCATGCCGCTCTTGGCCCACGCTGCCTCTCTGGTTGATGAAGGCAAGACGGGTGAGGCCATCACAATTCTTGAAAAGGGAAGAAAGAGCAAAGACTCCAGGGTCTTTTTCAATCTGGGGATGCTCTTGTATGATTCTGGCGAGTATCCAAAAGCCGCACTGGCCTTTTCTTCCGCCTTCGAGGCACGCACCAATGATCTCAAAATTGCCGTGATGCGGGTACGCACGAGTATCAAGCTGGGCAAAGAATCCGATGCAAAAAAACACATGGTTGCCGTCCGTGCACTGGATGCCAGCGGCTTGCAGAGCGCGCTTCTCCAGGCTGAACTGGATTTTCTTGGGGGGCAGCTTGACCAGGCGGACAAAGCTGTCCATGAGCATCTTGATCTCTTTCCCGACAGTCAGGCCGGCCTCCTGCTTTCCGGAGAGATTGCTGAAAAGCGTGGCGACCTCGAGCTGGCGTTGACACGGTTTACCAGGGCCGCCCAGGTCGATTACCGCAGCAAAGAAGCGGCGCTTCGGGCTGTTGATGTCCTTTTCAGACTCAAACGGATCGACCTTGCCCGGGACCGCCTGAGCATCCTGGTCCGTTCGTTTCCCGAAGATACCAGAATCCTCGATGGCCTGATGCGGGTCTATTTCCAGCAAGGATATTATGACAAAGCGGCCCAATTCGGAGAGCGACGTTTGAGCAAGGGCAAGAAGTCCGAGGATGCAGAGGTCATTACGGGGTTGTCACACCTCATGAATGAGGATATCTCGAAGCGTCGGGTGGACCGAGGGATCGAACTTCTTTGGCCTCACCGCAAGACACAGGCTTCAAACCGGCTTCTCCTGCGCTATTTGTACGGAGCGCTGGTTGAAAAAAAAGATACCAAGCGCGCTGCCGAGATCCGCGGGATGCTCTGATCTGGCGAAGTGCGGATTTCCCGCGCGGCACCAGTCCCTTCAGCGAGAATCGTGTCTTCCATCCTTCAGCCTCTTCGATATTTTGCCGACAAGACAGGTTGTGTGGCTTCGATGCATGCCGGGAGGATGATGATGCTTGAAATTCGGGTGAATGGGCAGCCCCTTGAAACGCAGCTTGAAGAAGAAAAGACTTTGAATGATGTGATCAGATCCGTCGAGACATGGCTTCTTGCCCAGGATCTGGTTATCACCGGACTGAGGGTTGACGGGACACATGTCGATCCGGCCGACCGTCTCTTTCTCATGCAACGTCCCGTCTCTTCAGCCAAGATTATGGAAGTGACGTCGGCATCCTTGGCCGATCTCGAGGGCGAGAGCAGCATCGAAATCATGCGGTACCTCGCCAGACTGGAAACGGCTTTGGGGAATGATGATGCCGACATCTTCGGGAACGACGCCCGCGAGGGCATTCGCTGGGTCTGTGGAAGTCTCAGACTCCTTGCAGGGATCCATCATCTGGATCTGGGCATCATTCCATCTCCCGAAAAATCCATTCTGGCAACCATACAAAATCTCGAAAAACATGTGACGGCACTCGATGCGGATCCCGAAAATGCCACGATTATGACGGCTTACAAAGACATTCTCGCCACGTCGGTCAAGACACTGCTTGTTGACGCCTATGATTTTCTCCTTCTGGTCAACAAAAGGATCGATGATGACGGCAATATCCCGGCCCAGGCTGACCATCTCGCCCGGGCTTTTGCCGAGCACGTCCAGGAGGTTTCCACCATTTCTGCAGATCTTCAGACGGGAAATGAAGCCAGGGCCATGATGCGGATCCAGAAAACAGTCGTCCTGATCGAAGAGCTGATGCGACTCTTTGAACGTGCCGGCCGGCGGTACGGGATCGGCATGGATTCGATCAAGCTTGGGGAAGAGTCCCTTCAGTCCTGGATGGGCAGGATGATGGAAACCGGAAACAGCATCATCAATGCCTTCCACGACAGGGATACAGTCCTGCTTGGTGACCTGTTCGAGTATGAAATCAGTCAGGAACTTGAAAAGGTCCCCGGGTTTCTCTCTGCCGTGAAACAGTCCTGTGGCAGCGGGTCATGACCGGAAAAACCGGAACTGACGGGAAGATTCTTGTGCCGGAGGAACTGGTGCGGCTTTTTTACCGATACCCGATCAACGGGTTTCCGGTCCTGGATGACGAATATCGGTTCAGCGGGATTGTTCAAAAACGATATATTATAAACAGTCTTCATGAATTCCGCGCAAACCGGATGGATACCCGCCGCATCATCGAGAAGCATGTCTATTGTCCCTCCGAAGGTGATATCGTCCGGATGATTTTTGGTGACCGGAAGATACAGCCATTTCCCGTCCTGCACCGACACGGACGTTTTTTGGGCGAGTGGCAGCTCTCACGATTTTTCCAGGTCTTTGACAGTGGTGACATGACGGGACTGGTCGAATACGAGCAGATTTTTGAAGCGCTTCCGGGCCGGATCGTTGTCTGTGATGAACGGAGTTATGTGGTCATGGCGACGGCCGCTTTTACGCACGCGATCGCGCCGGTCATTCCCGGACGGCGTCTGCGCTCTTCACTGGATCAGGGTGGATGGCAATGCAAAGAAGAGGGTGAAAGTGTCATTCTCGAAAGAGGAAAAAAACAGGGCTACTCCGGTACAGCAATCCAGGTTGACCAGAAGAACGGAAAAACTGTTTTTATATACGAGTTTTTTCCGTTGGTCAGGGAATCCCAGCCCCGGGTGGCGCCGGTCGAACGGAACCATACCGTTGAGCCCGTATCGGAAACGCTGGTCGATGCCGTCGAGGAACTTGAGCTGAGGATGATCAGGGACGCGCTCCTTGAATGCAATAGCAATATTTCCCAGACTGCGGCCAGCCTGGACATTCCCCGTCAAACGCTGCAATATAAAATGGCAAAATACGGCATTCGCGTTCTACCATCTTGATGATTTCACGTCGTATCTTTGAAGAATCATGAAGATCGTGCTTGATGGACTGAAAAAGGAAATTGCCGGCCGCGTTTTGGTCGATATTCCATCCTTTGAATTCCGGGACAACAAGAGAACCGTATTGGTCGGGCCGAATGGCTGCGGCAAATCCACCCTCTTCGGTATCATGGCCGGTCTGGTGGAAGCTGATGCCGGCCGCGTGATCGTGGATAAAAGCCGTCTGGCACTCCTTGAGCAGGACTTCCCGGCTGGTCTTTCACGGGGAACCCTCTTCGACGTCTGTGCGGACGCCTGTTCCCATCTTGCGAGGCGTGAACAGGAATTGCACGCGCTTGAAGAACGTTTTTCGGGTCTTGATGACGGAGCCCGCCTCCGGTACGCCGAACTCCGTGAGGCATTTGAGCGTGACGGCGGGTATGACTGGAGGAGAGAGGTCCGGCTGGTCCTTGAGGGAATCGGGTTTTCACGCGAGGAGATCATGAAGCCGGCCACGAGTTTCTCGGGGGGGCAAAAACGGCGTGCACTTCTGGCGCGGGCCCTGGTTTCCGAACCCGAGGTTTTGCTTCTGGATGAACCGACCAACCACCTCGATCTGCAGGCCATCGACTGGCTTGAACGCTGGCTGATTTCCAGAAAAGGAACAACGGTCATCATTTCGCACGACCGGCATCTGATCGATGCGGTCGCTGACGAGATCGTCGAGTTCCGTGACGCCGGTCTTGAGCGCTATCCGGTACCCTTTGCCGCTTTCAGGGAAGAACGTGCACGTAGAAACGAAGCCCGCTTCAAACAATGGCGGCAGCAACAGGAATTCATCGAGAAGACCGAGGATTTCATCCGCCGGAACATTGCCGGACAAAAAACAAAACAGGCCCAATCCCGGCGGCGCCTGCTCGAAAAGATCATCTTGCTCGAACCACCACCACGGGACACGTCCTGGAAACTCACCCTCGGCAAGGCCATCTCCGAGGGAAAGATTGTGGCTGAGGCCAGGGGGTTGAGTGCCGGTTATGCAGAGCAGCGGGTCCTGGATGCTGTTGACCTCACGCTCTATCGGGGAGAAAAAGTGGCTATCGTCGGAACCAACGGTTCCGGGAAGTCGACCCTGATCAAGGCCTTCCTGGGGATGTTGCAGGCTGCCGAAGGGTGTGTCCGTCTTGGCGAGAATGTCACCATCGGGTACTTTCCGCAGGAGGGTGGCGAACTCGATCCGGCACTGACTGTCTACGACGAGGTTGCCAAAGAACGGCCGACCGCAGCCGAAGAAGAGATACGGACCCTCCTCGGGGCATTTCTCTTTTCCGGGGACGACATCTACAAAAGAATATCAGTCCTCTCCGGTGGCGAAAAGAGCAGGGTTCTTCTGACCAAGCTGTTTTTGAGGAGTCCGAATTTCCTGATCATGGACGAACCGACCAACCATCTGGATCTCGAATCCCGTGTGATGCTCGAGAATGCGCTTGCCGATTTTGACGGAACTCTGCTCTTGGTCTCGCACGACCGGGCTTTTGTCGACACGATTGCGACAGCGGTCTGGAAAATCGACCAGGGTGGCCGGATCGAGCGACTGGATGGAAATATCCAGGACAATCTGGCGCAGATCCTTGGTACGGTCTCATCCGGGAGGGAAGCAAAGCCGGAGACCGGCGATTCCCGCATCACGAGCGCTCCTGAAGACGGTGGGCGGAAACTCAGCAGAGGTGCCAATCGCTACAGGATCGGCCGGATCGAGGAAGAAATCGCGGAACTCGAAGAAAAAATCAAAATCGAAGAAAGCAAAATGTTGTCCAGCGAGGCCCTCAAGGATGGCAGGGTGTATGCAGAGATTGCTGCGGAATGCCAGCGTTTGAGGATGGAACTGGACCAACGGTACAGTGCATGGGAGGAAGCATGCGGATAATTTTCGGTTTCATGGCATTCAGTATCTTGCTGACGGCATGCAGCCGGACAGTGACGGAGAAGGACGAATCAGATTCGTATTCACTGGTTGCAGCACGCTGGACAAATGCCCCGTGGCTTCCCGAAGTCAAGGCCGCATTCACGGCCTATGATGCCAGAAATGTCGAGGACGCCTTTCAGGGTCTGGATTCGGCATGGAAAAATGGTTGCCGTGATGTGCTTGTAGGATACCGGTATGCCTTCGTTCTGGACAGAAGGGGTGAATCGGAGAGGGCTAAAATGCTCTATTTGCAAGTGTCCCGGAGCCTGACCAACGAGTATCCCGATCATCCCTACGCGCGGGAAGTCTGGCACAATCTCGGACATATCGAGTACCGTGCCGGACGTTTCGAGGAATCACTCTCCCTGTACCGTACGGCAGACCGATACGCACAAGGTACCAACAAGGAGATCGCTTTCAGCGTCGGGATGGCCTTGCGCAGGTTGAAGCGCTTTTCCGAGGCGATAGCCTGGTTCGAAAAGGCTGACCAAAAGGATTTCAGGACGAATTTCTATCTGGCAGATGTCTACTATGAAATGAAAAAACTGGATCTGGCGATGCAGGCCATGCAGCGCGCTGTGGATGCCGATCCGGGGTCATCCAAGGCACTCGGGTCCCTGGGACATTACTGGTATGCGCTTTCCGAACAGCGTGAAGAGGAGAGCGATTTTTCAGGTGCCCAGGATGCCATCCGGTCTTCCCTGAAACTCTATGAGCGGGCGATCAGTGCTGGCGGCACGAACTATCTTGAATACCGCAAGGCGGCAAAAGCCCGGATCAGTGATCTTGAACGACTCAAGGCAGTCGCCAAAACCAACGGCCTGACCCGTGTCCCGCTCGGGCAGGAATGATCTTGAGCTCAATGAATTTGACATGAATGACCGGGAGGCAGGATGGCACGTTTTGGAGACCGTTTTACATACTGTCCGTATTGCGGAAAGCGATTCCGCTATGAGTGCGAATGCCCCTACGGGAAACACGTCAAGATGAAACTCGATTTTGATGAACGCCTGAAGGAACTGTACAGAAAACGCTTTTGTCCCTGGTGCGGTTCCCGATCGACAAAAATCGAGTGCCAGCTCTGTAAAAAGTCCTTTGACAGCCAGGACATGTTTTATTGAAACTCTGTTTTTCAATAAACCCGTTTGCAGAATATGACGACAATCGGCATGAGATACCTTCTCGAAGGGGAATGCCGTGTACGACAAGGAAACACTGAACAGGATCGTCGAGATCCTCAGGGATGAAAGACGCACACTGGAAGAGGTGGCAAACCTCGAAGAAAAACGCTGCCACCTGCTGACGGACAATTATTGGCCCCGGATGGGTGAACTCGACGAGGAGGTCTCGGTCCTTATCGAGAAGCTCTATGCTCTCGAAAAAGAACGTTTGTATGCCGGAAGCAGGATGATGCATACTCAAAACGCGGACACCTTGGGCGAACTGATCCGCTTTGTGTCCGAAGAAGACCGGGAAGAACTTGTCCAGCTTCAACATGACATGACAGCAGTCATCCAGCGACTCCAGTTCTTGAAGTCCGTGACCGAGGCTTTGCTCAAGGACAAGAAGGAAATGGTTGATGTCACGATGTCGGCCGCACGGGGCGAGAGCGGTGTGACAGAGTATACCGACAAGGGGTCGACTCGAGAGGTCAATACCGGTGCCTCTTCCATCCTCTTCAGCCGGCGGATCTAGGAGGTCAGGATGATATCCACATTTCACGGGATAGAGGTCGGAAAGCGTGGCCTTCAGACCCACCAGCAGGGAATGCACGTTGTCGAGCACAATATTGCCAATGCGAACACCGAGGGATATTCCCGCCAGCGGATCAGTTTTGAAGCGATGCAGCCGCTCTACGTCCCCGGTCTCTCCCGCGAGGAAACGCCCGGACAGGTCGGCCAGGGGAACATTGTCCAGTCCATAACCCGGGTCAGAAATGAATTCATCGATGACCGGATCATGGAAGAGACGTCTACTCTCGGATACTGGAAAACGACTCACGAGCATCTCTACCAGATCGAGCAGCTCCATAACGAATCCTCAGCCCAGACGATCCGTAATGACCTGGACCAGTTTTGGAAATCCTGGGAAAAACTCAACACCAACCCTGATGACCGGGCCACTCGGGCCGTTGTCCGGGAAACCGCAGTCACTCTCTCACGAAGCATCTCGAAGAGTTTTGACCGTCTCTATGGTCTGCAGGCCAATATCGATACCCAGGTCCAGCTCAAGGTTGACGAAATCAATGCTGCCGCCCGACAGATTGCCGACCTGAATGCCCAGATTCTCAAGTCGCAGCAGGCCGGAGACAATCCGAACGACCTGATGGACAAACGGGATCTTGTGGTTGAAAAACTTTCCAGGATGGTCAATGTGAATGTCGTGCGGGGCGACCCGGACGAGTTTATGGTCTACGTCGGGAGCCAGTATCTGGTCCAGGGTCAGAAGATGCGGGCCATGGTCGCCGAAGGAAATCCCCAGAAGGACGGCTTTGCCGATGTCAAATGGGCGGACGACAGGAGCATGGTCAAAATCGAGAAGGGCGAGATTCATGCCTTCCTGGAGTTGCGGGACGTGACCATCGCCAACCAGATCACCCAGATCGACAACATGACGATCAACCTGACGGATCTCGTGAATGAAACCCACCGGGATGGCTTCGGTCTGAACTTCAAGACCGGGCTGAATTTTTTCCAGGAAATCAAACTGACGCAAAACAGGAACGGGAACTACGACCTTGACGGAGACGGTCAGGAAGACCATACCATCCTCTTCAAGATTGCGGGAACCAAACAGGTCGACCTGGACGCTCCAGTCGGGAGCGAGGGTGTCCTGAATTTCGGCCCGGCCAGTCCGGATGGAAAGCCGGTCACGGTCAGCTATACAGCGAGAGACAGGGTCCGCGATGTTGTCGAGCGGATCAACAAGAGCGATGTCGGTGTTGTGGCCTATGTCAACCACCGCAACCGGATTGCGTTCAAAGCCGCTCTTCCACAGGACAACCGGAACCAGAAATTCACGATCCGGCATCTTGAAGACTCGGGGGATTTTCTGGTCGGGATTACCGGTGTGCTCAGGGAGCGTGGAGCAGCCGGTGCCTATGACTGGGCTTCGATCAACCAGGTGAACAAGCTGGTTGGAACAGAAAAAGACTATTCGTTGACACCGCAGTACCATCCCAGTCGCTGGGTGGATGTGGATGTGATGATCAAGAATGATCTCAACAATATCGCAGCCTCGCAGGGTGTTGATACGAATGGTGATGACAGATTCGACAAAGCCAACGGACCCGGAGACGGTAACAATGCCTTGGCTATAGCCCGTTATCGCTACGGGAACGGTATGGTCGGTGAAAACGCAACCTTTGACGAGTTTTTTACCTCGGTCATAGGAAAGCTCGGTTCGGATTCGCGGGATGCCAAGACACACCTCGAAAAGAGCGAGTTGGTCATGAAGCACCTCGAAAACAACAGGAAATCCCATTCCGGCGTGAGCTACGACGAGGAGATGGCCTCCATGGTCATGTTTCAGCACGGCTACAATGCATCGGCCAGACTGATCAGGACCCTGGACAGCATGTTGGACACGGTCATCAACAGGCTGCATGCATGAAGGTAATGGTTGACACGGAGGGTACACCATGTTTCGCGTAACGACAGGGATGTTGAAGGATACAATGCTGTACAATCTGGGCGTCGCCCATCGGGAAATGAATATCGCCCAGAACCAGATTGCCACCGGAAAGAAGGCCGAGTTTCCCCATCAGGATCCGTCAGGGACGATCAATTCGATGCTCTTCAAGTCGCGGATAACCGAGCTTGCGCAGTTCCAGGAAAACATCGATGACGGAGAATCCCGGTTGCGGTTTTACGATACGGCCCTCCAGTCCACTGGTGACATCCTCAAGCGGCTCAAGGAACTAGCTGTCCAGGCTGCCAACGGAACATACAATGATGACGACCGGAAGATAGCGGCTGCCGAGGTAGACCAGCTTCTCAAGCAGATGATCGATATCGCGAATACACGGTATAAAGACGAGACAATTTTTTCAGGATTCAGGACGGGTGAGCTTCCCTTCAAGGTTGTCTACGAGAAGGTTCCCAACTCTCCCCACGCCTTGATCAACCGGGTCGAATATCAGGGTGACATCGGAATCCAGAAGCGCGAGATCGAGCAGGAGCAATACGTTGGTGTCAATCTTCCCGGAAACCGCGTTTTCTGGGGCGACGAGATGAGGATCTCATCCACCACTCCCGGGACCGACTATCGCGCTACCCGGGACCAGGTCTTCCGGATCGATGGGGTTCCCGTCGAGGTCAAGACGGGTGATACCCTGGCCGTGATTGTCCAAAAGATCAATGCGCATCATATCCCGGTCCACGCATCGATAGACAATACACGGGGGGCGAACCTCCTGGTCCTCGAGACTACGGATCCGCACCAGGTCTGGATAGAGGATATAGAGGGCGGAAGCGTCATGCAGGATCTGGGCGTGATCGGGCGGGGGAGCAATCTTCCTCCGAAGAATTTTTCTCCGACAGCCAGAGTCTCGGGTGGCTCCATCTTTGACCAGGTCATCGATTTCAGGAATGCCCTGCTTTCGAACGATGTGGATGCCCTTGGCTCCATGCACATGGGACGCCTGGAAGGGGCCATCAAACAGATCACCCGCTATCAGGGTGAAGTCGGCGCACTTGATTCACGGCTCGATTCGGTCAAAAAGCGTCTCGCCATGGACCAGGTCAATATGACCGATGTTCTCTCCCGGACCGAGGACATCGATATGGCTGAAGCCATCACCCGTCTCCGGATGATGGAGAATATCGAGCGCTCGTCGATGCAGATCGGTGCACGCGTCATTCCCCAGACCTTGCTGGACTTTTTGCGATAATTCCGGGATAACCGGTTGATTGGCTGTATCGATTTTGTTCATCATATACAACTCAGGAGCGACAGCTTGCCTACGATCAAATCGAGAGTGTTCGGCGAGGTTGAGGTTTCAGAAAAACAGTGCATTTCCTTTCCAGACGGGATTCTCGGATTCGAGTTCATCAAGGAGTACTACCTGCTCGATATCGACAACAGTCCCTTCTACTCTTTGCAGGCATCGGGTGAAGGCGAGATCGCTTTTATCCTGATCCGGCCCCAGACCTTCGTCCGTGAGTACCGCCTCGAGATCGGTGCCGCCGACATGGAGGCCCTGGGTGTCCGCTCGGTGGACGAGCTTCTTGATTTTGCCATCGTGACAGTCCCCGAAAATCCGGCACAGATGACAGCCAACCTCCAGGGCCCGATCGTGATCAATAAAAAGACGCGGATCGCCCGACAGACCATCAGTCTCAATGAAGACTACTGCACGAAGCACCCCATTCTTGCAGCCCTGCAGGAGAAGAACAGGGAGGGCGGCTGATGCTCGTTCTCTCACGCAAGACCAATCAGTCGATCATGATCGGTGACGGGATCGAGATCCGGATTGTCGACATCAAGGGCGACCAGGTCAAGATCGGTATCAATGCACCGAAGCAGGTGGCTGTCTACCGCAAAGAAGTCTATGACGACATCAAATCCCAGAACATCGCCGCTGCCCAGGCCGGCAGTCTTGATCTGAGCGGTTTCCCGGTGCTCGGGAGCAAGAAATCCGGACTGGGTCTGGATGATCCGGACGGAAAGTAATTCCGGAGCGCATCAGGACCCGGCATACCCTGAATCTGCTCCCGGGATCTCGCTGATCCTCCAGTGATGCGGTCAGCGGGATCAAGGATCGGGGTGTTCCTGAACACAAACGGCCCGGGGTACTGGCTTTTCTTCCCGGGAAAGCCTATTTTTGAATGATATACTCCAGTGGTGCACTGACATGCTGACCCGATCCGGCCGTTTCTCGATCATGCTCGTTGTTTTTACCGCCCTCTTTTGTTTTGGACTCTACAGTACGGCGCGTTCCATCCTGTTGCAACCGATCTCCGAGGATTTCGGAGTCAGCTATACGGGCAGCGGCCTGATGTTTCTCGTTTCCTTCCTCAGTGTTCTCGTGACAAACCTCGCTGCCGGCCGTCTGATGCAGCGCTACGGGATGCGGGTCGTCTATGTGGCGAGTATTGCCGGGATCTCCCTGGTTCTCCTTGTCCAGTCCCTCTCCGCCGACTATCTGCTCTTTCTCCTGAGCACCTTTGTCCTGACACTCTTTACCTCCGGTCAGAACCTGGCGGGCAACTCGATTGTCGCGACTGCTTTTGCCGGTGATGGCGGCTCAAGACTGAATCTGATGCATGTTTTTTATGGCCTGGGTTCGTTGGCGGCTCCCCTCTTTACGGGATTTCTCGGCGCTGACAGGCTTGAGGGTGTTCATCAGACAATACCTGCAGCAATCGCTGACGTTCTCTTTCCTGTATCCGGCCTGGACTGGCGGGGGATCTTTGCCGTGCTTGCCCTCCTCTTCGGACTCGTGCTTTTCTGGTATCCATTTTACCGTTTCAGGATGCAGGAAGCAGCAACAATCGCACCCGGTCGCGCCGGCTTCCGGCATGCCCTCGGGGACCGGCTCCTTGTCAAGATCACCGTGGCGGTCCTCTTTGCCGCCGGGTACGAGGTCGCGGTCTCGAGCTGGCTGGTCTATACCCTCGAGCAGGGCGCCGGTGTCAGCCCGGGCGGTGCCGGTCTGGCGATCGCGGTCTTCTTTGCCGGTCTGGCGGCAGGACGGGCGAGCGGGAGCTGGCTGGCCCGGACGGGAAGACTCAATACGATACTTTTCCCATTAGCGATTGCCCAAGCTGTCCTGGCGCTGGTTTCGCTTGTGGCCATGGACTGGATGCCGGGACT
>DAIREN010000028.1:0-23697 GCA_036795535.1 Spirochaetota bacterium | reverse complement strand
CGGGTGCCATCCTTGTTCCCCTCGATACTATGCGGCACCTCTATCGGGAACTCTCCCTTCCGGGCGAGATCTGGTCCTTGACGGTCGGGAAGACCCCGACGGCCATCCGTCGCTTGACAAACACAGCTGCCCGGCCCGATCCAGGGCAGACTGCGGAGCGTCCGGGAGGGCAGGGTATTGACCTGGTTGTCCTGGATGCCGGGCATGGGGGGCAGGATCCGGGGGCCGTCGGCTACCGGGGGGCGCATGAATCGGTCCTGGTACTGGATATTACCCGGAGGGTCGAGCGCCGGTTGAAAGCCGCCGGAATCCGGGTGTTTTTGACCCGCAAGGGAAATGAAACAGTCAGCCTCGAGCGCAGGGCGGATATGGCCAATGATCTCCTCTCGAAAGGGAATAAAGGGATCTTTGTCAGCATCCACGCCAACGCATCCCTCTCGACAGCCCGGAACGGATTCGAGACGTATTTCCTGTCCCCGATCGCGTCCAGTGCGGATGCCCGGTCCACGGCGGCCATCGAAAACGGTGCCCTGGTCGCGGACCTTCCGAGCGAGGGGAAGGGTGCCATGGAAAAAATTTTTTCAAACCTCCTGGTTGAAGAATACCGGCGGGAATCCGTTGAACTGGCGGGCGCTGTCCAACGGGGATTGAAGACAACGGTCGGGCGCTGGTCCCCGGATCGCGAGGTGCGCAAGGCCAATTTTTACGTGATGCGCTGTATCTATATGCCCTCGATTCTGGTGGAAGTCGGATTCATCACCAATCCGGCCGAGGCCAGCCGGATGGCGACCGGGGAGTACCGGGACAGAATCGCTGACGGGATCGTGCGGGGGATTCTCGAATTTATCGGGAAATCACGCAACGGCCGGTAGTATCTTACAGGAAGAACAAATTGACAGGAGTCCTGCATGACGGTTGCCGTGCAACGTATACGACGGATTCTTGCCAGGAGTGGTGCTTTTGTCCTCGGCCTGGCTTTGATGGCTGGCACCCTGTTGCTTGTTTTCAGGATGCTTTCACCGGTTGTCGGAAACAAGCAGTTGACGTTGATGTTTGCCGATTTGCGATATGCCAGACTGGTTCCCGTAACCCGGGAGGTTCCGAGGGAGCACTGGCATCGTGATGCACTCAAAACTCTTGTGCAGGCCCTGGTTGATGGTCCGGTCAATAATGATACTCTGCCCGTTGTTCCTGCCGAGACCCGGATTCTTGGTTGCTGGCAGGACGGGAAGACCGCCTGGATCGATTTTGACAGAAATATCTTTCTTGGCTTGGCGGATGCGGCTGATGCCGAAGTCCTCTGCGCCTACGGAATCGTGAATACGATCATAAAGAACCTCCCGGATATCGAACGGGTGCAGATTCTCGTCGAGGGAGCTCCACGACAGACTCTGCGGGGATTGACCAGGGTTGTTCAACCCCTTGAACCCCGTACGGATCTTGAGTAGGAGTGCGCTTCCCAAAAGGGAGTCAAGTTTTCCCCGATGGAAGCCGATACTCCATCTGAGACATGACCGCGAATTTTTCGTATTGACAAGATTTGACGGTATGCCTAAAATACAAAAAACTTCGGGCAGTCAACCATGGAAAGGAGTCCGGTGATGAGAAAGGCCACGCGAATTGCAGGAATAGTGCTGCTCGCTGTATGCATGTTCCTGATGACACTGGCATATGCACAAACAGTAGACGCAACAGGCAGCCAGAGTGGACGTCTTGTGGCCAACAGGGCGTTTGTCATTGATTTTGGACAGTATGAGTCAAGAATGAAGGCTCAGATCGAGCGCAACAAAAAGCTGATCGAGAGTCGTACGAATGCTTCAGCGGCACGGGGTTTGCCAACTGAAAAATTTACCATGGAAGCTTCAGATTGGGCCCTCGACAAATGGGAAGTCGAGCTCAATTCTTCGGCATCCAGCATCATGAACAACGTGCTCTCGTACGTTGTCAAGGTCGGAAGCCCCTGGTGGCTGAATAATGCCAAAAGAATCTATTCCGGCATGGCAGGCAAGCTTGAAGGATACAATGAGACACCGGCCAGCAACGTCCTTGGTGTCCGTATCCACTTCCCGACGCATCGGCAAAACTGCTGGGCCAAGATCCATCCTCCGTTCGAGATCAACGCCTATGACGACAAGGGCGGGCTCGCCAACACCAACAACGGTATCGTGGATAACGTTGGACAGATCAAGAGCATCTCGGTTTGGGTGAAGGGGCGGAATTATGATAACGGCTTCGCGATTCGTCTCAAGGACCGGGAAGGGATCGAGCGCGAGTATTATCTGGGATCACTCCTCTTTGACAACTGGCGCGAGCTTACCTGGGTCAACCCCAACTACATCGAGAACCCGAAGGACCGGATTCTGCAGCGCCTGCCGCTCTATCCGCGCAGCCGGCCCTACATCAAGTTCACGTCCTTTGTGGTGTACCGCCAGATGGATTCTGTGGGAGGCGACTTCGTTCTCTATATCCGTGACGTCAAGATGGCCTACGACAAAGCAATTCCGGATGACATTGACAAAGACGATTTCCAGGACGAGAATATTTGGGGCATCCTCTCCAAGGCACGTGAGGAAGAGAAGGAACGTGAGCTCCTGAGGCTCGCCGAGCGCAAGACCTTGCTCAAGCAGGAAGAATCAAAGCTCTTGATTGAAACCAACAAGAGACCGTAATCGTGGCGGATGATTGACTCGAATGTACAATAGAAGAGGAAGCCACCTTGAGGGGTGGCTTCCTCTTTCTTGACTTCAGACAGCGGACATGGATCGGGAGTAGATCGGCACTATGCAATCTGTGCGGAGTATGGGCATCAGTGAGTCCTTTGGGCAGAAGATTCGGACCGGAATCGTTATCGTGTTGGCGCTCCTCTTGCATTCACATTCGCTTTCAGCCGGGGCTGTCCCGGAGGGTGTTCAGAAAATACGGGTCGAAACGGACTTTGAGGGTGGGAATGGGTGTCTCATCAAAAGCGACGTCCGGACCAATTCCGTTGTCCTCGCGCCTGAAAAAAAACCGGGTGATACCCTGGCCTTGAACCTCTATTGTGTCCTGACGGGTTTTGATCCCCGGCGGGAATTGCAGATCCATCTGAAAAGTCCGGCACCTCCGAGGGGACTCTTTGTCCGGGAGGGGCGGAAGGTATGGAGACAGATTCAATCTGATCGGGCTGGACGGTATCGCGGCCGGTTTCCAACTGGTCGGGTCGAACTGGCGACCATGCCACCCTATCTGTTTTCGGACCTTCAACGCTGGCTGACGGCTCAGCCGGCGAGGGAATGGTTCCGGATCGTGTATCCGGGGAAAACCGGACAGGGCCTTGCCCTTCCAGTGGTTCTTTTGACACCGAAAAATGCGGGAAAAAAAACTCCGCTGATCGTCATCATTGCCAGGCAACATGCTTTTGAGCATGCGGCCAGCTGGGTTGTGCAGGGGATGCTCGATTTTCTCGTCTCGAATACCACGGATGCCCGGGCTGGAAGGAACAAGGCTGTTTTTGCGATTGTCCCGATGGTCGATATTGATGGTGTCCGGCTTGGCTCGACCGGAAAGCATCTTGGCGGGACAGACATGAACCGGAGTTGGGACAGTCCTGTCCACCGGGAGCAAGGGGTGATTCTGGACTGGATTGATGGTTTGGCCGAACATTATCCGGTCCACGGGGTCTATGATATCCATGCCATGGGGTACCAGATGCCGTCGTTCCGGTTCGGACTGAGCCTCTTCGACAACACAAGGGGAAATCCGGACAGGGCGTGGCGGTATCGGGAATTGTCCCGGAGATTCCGGAATATTTCGGGTTATGCCCCTGCCAGACTGCCGCTGCCGGGCTGGAAGAATTTGCCGGGCATGTTTGCGACGAGGATGCTCAATCACTGGCCGAACCTTCGGGAAGCTATTATTGTTGAGTGTACACCATGGCGTCGACCGGATGGGGTTTGCTGGAATGCGGAGTTGATCAGGCGGGCCGGAGTAGACCTGGCAAGGGCTGTCTGCAGGGGGATACATGGCTAGCAACACGATTCGGACGATAGTGGCGGTCTGCTGCATCCTGCCATGGGTTCCTCAAGTCTTCAACGCGGCTGAGGATGCCCCGCATGAAGGTGTCGCCATCATGCGGCATATGGCCACGGTCTATGGCTTGCCGCTTCGGGAGGATGGGCCCGGGGTCAGGCTGGTGCTTCCCGACGGGAAGACGATTCCGTATCAGGATGACAGGATTCTGGCCGGGCATCCCTGGGCCATACCGGATATCCGGGGGCTCTTCCGTCAACCATACCCCGGGACAAATGTCCGCTTCGGGATCCGGGATCGCGAGCGTGATCCGGGCCGATACAGGAACTATCAGCTTTTGGGAGCGGTCTACGGGGCCAGTCAGGCCGAGGTCCGGCGTTTGCTGACGAGTGTGGATTTCTGTGGAACCCGGGTCCTGTTTTCAACCCGGAACGGGGCTGCGGCTGCTCTGGCAAGAGTCTCGGACGAGATACGAAAGAGACCGCTTTTGCTGGCGTGGATCCGGCAACTTGTGGGTCGGGACAGTCAGGCCATCGGAACCTGGTGCTGGCGGACGATCGCCGGGACAGGAAATCTCTCTCCACACTCCTACGGGATTGCGATCGACATCTATGATCGCAGATCACCCCGGATTTCGTATTGGCGCTTCGTCTCACCGGATCCGCAGAAGGCATCCCGTTGGCCCGAACTGGTTTCGCATGAGCGGATCTGGCAACCTCCGCAGGAACTGGTTTACTGCTTCGAGAAGCATGGGTTTGTCTGGGGTGGAAAGTGGTATCACTTTGATCCGATGCATTTTGAGTACCGGCCGGAATTTTTCGGGCTGGAGGCTGTTCGTGAGCCCTAGTATCCCGGGTCCCCGCATCGTCTGGGCATTGCTTGCCGTTTGCATGGGAGGGTTTTCACTCCAGGCCGATCCGGGCCCGTTGCGCGCCTGCATCCGTCCCGGGGACAGTCTCTATATCCAGGATATCCGGAGTGGCGAGGTGCTCAACCTGGATGACCGCAAGCCTGTGCCGGCTGCCAGTCTGGTCAAGCTCTTTGTTATGGTGGAGGCATTCAAGGCTTTCGGGGACGGTCGGCTCGACAAAAACGGAAGCGTGACCGTTTCCCCGCAGGATATTGTCGGAGGGGCAGGGGTGATTCGTCTGGGCGGAGCGGGGTGTCGGTACACCTGGTATCGTCTGGTGCAATTAATGATCCAGGAAAGCGACAATATTGCGGCAAATCTGCTGATACAGAAAATCGGAATGTTGGCTATCAACGAGACAGCACGGGACATGGGCTTCCATCAGACCAGGGTTGTCCGCATGATGATGGATACCGTCGCCATGGAGCAGGGTCTGGAAAATATGACCAGTGCCAGGGATGTCGGCCGTCTGCTGAAAAGCATCGCGGAAGGACAATGCCTGGACGAGGCCGTATCCCGGGAGATGATGAAGTTCCTCTCTGGCCAAAAACGCCCGGGCAAACTCGGAAGTTTGCTGCCGGCAAGCGCCAGTATCGCGCACAAGACCGGGGAGCTTGTTCTGCCGGGCGCGGTCCGGGTTGAGGGTGATGCGGGCATTATCAGCGGGCCCGGGGGGCGGATTGTGATGGTGGTCATCTCCGTGGGCGATTGCGCATCAGTGGCGCATCTGGCAGCCATGGGAAAGCTGGCATGGGAGCATTTCGGTCTCGCTGACCGGGGTGTGAGCCACGGGAGCCAGCTGTAACAGAGCGTTATCCTGGGTGTATGATGTGGGCATGACTGTGATACTTATATTCCAGGAAGGTGCGATGATGAGATTGAGACGACTGGTAACTTCCGTATTTGCTTTCCTGTTGTTGGGGACATCGGGTTTGGTTGCCAATGATGCCCGGGAGGTCGTCAAGGAAGCGATCCCCGGAGTAGTCCTTGTGGTTCGCCCCTGGCATACTTCATGGCCTTCCAGAGTCCGGGCTACAGGGACCGGGTTCGTGATTCACCGGGACGGCTATGTGCTGACAGCCTTTCACAATATCGGTTCGACGGAGACGGGCCGGATTGACTCCATTCTGTATGCCTACTTTGTCGACAAGAAACATCCCTATGATCCGCCCCGCAGGCAGGCTTGGCGTTTGCGGGTGGTCAGGACAAATTTCATGCTGGATCTTGCACTGCTCAAGATTGATGCCATGGAGAAGGATGGCCGATTGGTCGCGGTCCCCCGGGGGACGAAGTTCCCGACCCTCGAGATCGCCGATTCGGATGATGTGGAACCCACCGATGATGTGCATGCCCTCGGCTTTCCTTCTCTGGCGAGGACGGGAGATTCCATTTTTACCGGGATAACTGTCACCTCCGGCAAGGTAGTCGGGCTGGATCGGGAAAACAAATGGCTTAAATCGGGGGCGAGCATCTCTCCGGGGAATTCCGGTGGTCCCGCGATTGACAGCAAGGGGCGCGTCATAGGGGTGAACACGATGGTCCGCCTGGAGCACAGAACCCAGGGCCGGATAGCCCTCGTGCGACCGGTCAATCTGGCGCGACACCTCGCGAAGGACACACCGGCCTGGGGAGCGTTCGAGGATGGTCCGGAGCTGGTCTCCGATGACGAGCGGGAACCGGATTGAAGGGTGATTGTGGTCTTGTCTGCTCTGTCTGTGAAAGAACCGTTGCGTGACAGGCCGGATTGAAGCAGGCCTGAGGATGTTCCTCAAAATATCATTGCAAGCCGGTGAGGGGCCCTTCAACATCCGGGGACGAAGCCGAGTGGTGCCAGGGCCTGCCGTGCGAGCTGGTTCCACCCACGATTTGCAAGGGGACTGGCGGGACTGGGGTGCGGCAGGGTCAGATAGCGGTACCCGGTTCCGAGAACTTCCTGGCTGCGTTTTGTTGCAAAGGCACCGAGCCCGATGATCCACTCAGGCTCGAGAATTGTTGCGATTCGTGAGAGGTGGCGGTTGCAGGCGGTGTAGAGCGGGGTCCGTTCGCCAACGGGGAGTTTGTCGGGGGTGAGATTGCGCCCGGTGGCTTCCATAAAGACAAGGGGACAGTAATTTGCGACGTGGAAGTGATCAAAGAATCCGTCCGGGTTGCCGTAGACCTCCCGGAAAAACCCCCAGAGCCTTCGTCCGCTGACCTCGCTTCGCGTGCAGGCAAAGCCCGTGATGGGCCGTTTTGGATGGACAACTTCAGGTTGTCCGATCTCTGCAGCTATTCCGAGCCAGTCGCGGACTGCTGCGATCTCTCCGAAGGGTACGCCGGTCTGCGCCATGCCAAAGGGTCCGGGGTTCATTCCGATCAGGAGCGCCCGACAGTGTCGTGCATAGCGTCGTATGTATGCTTCCGCTCCGGCCCGTGCGTACACCAGGGGATTGTAGACTGCGGCCGCGTGTGGTCCGAATCCGAGGGTGGAAACTTCATCGGAAAGACGGACCATGGCTTCCAGCATCTCACAGACCAGTTGTGTGTTGGCGGACACCGGATCCTCCTGCAACAGCTCGTTCGAACTACGGTACTCTTGAATTCTACGCATTTTTTTACTGCAATTGACGGCGGAACTTGATAATATCAAGGGATGATGCCAGGATGACAGCAATGATCACCCGGCGACAGGGTGTCGCTTCTGGCCGGGACCAAGACGTATCAGAATGGGTTGTGCAAGGGGGCTGGCAATGGCCGATGGCGTTGTTCGACGCATTTTTCAGGCTGTCTTCGGAAAAAAAATTGCCGGGACACGCATTTTTCCCATCACGACCAAGATCATCATAATTTTCACGCTTTTTATGATCGGCTCAAACATAACAACGAATTACATCAACCTTGTTTTCAGCCGCGAGGAGATGTCAAAGCTCCTCAAGGAGCTTCTGGTCAAGGACCTCAGGGAACTCTATTCCTACCTCAACAACCAGCATGAGATCTATCGCTTCAGCAATGACCTCAAACAGGTTGTCGGGCAGATCGAGGAAAAATCCCGGCGTGATTTCAGCAAGGCCAGTTCGCTGGCGATCGGTATCAAGACGGACGGCACGATCTTTTTTGCGGCGACCGGTTCGACAAATACCGACAGCCGCGAGAGCAAGGCAGATTCGGCGGCGGTCGCCGAAATGACACGCAGCCTCAATAAAGGCAAGATGGACGGGTTTGTCCGGTTGCACCATGGGGGGGCGGAGTATTACACAGTCTACCGCTATCATCCCAAGTGGGATGCCTTTCTGGTTCGGGGCGAGGAGTATGGGGAGTTCTTTGCACAGTCGGAGCGGATCTTTGTCAATGTGGCCATCATCAGTCTCCTGATTACTCTGGCCTGTGCATTGATCGGGATCATGCTTCTGCGGTTCATCCTCCGTTTCCTGCACAGGATCACGACGGACATCATTGCCATGACAGGCCAACAACAGCTCGGACTGGTCAATCTCCAGGGTGCGAGCAATGATGATATCACGTTTTTGGGGACGGCCTTCAACTCCCTCTCGAGTACCATCAACAGCATGATCACGATTTTCAAAAAATTTGTGAATCAGGATGTGGTGGCCCAGGCCTACCGGGAAAAAGTCGTCAGGCTTGAAGGCTCTACACGTGATTTGACCTGCCTTTTTTCGGATATCAAGCGCTTCACATTCATCACCGAAACACTCGGGCAGGACATCATAACGCTCCTCAACCTGCATTACGGGAACGCCATCCGCGAGATCATGCGACACGACGGGATCATCGGGTCAATCATCGGGGATGCGCTCCTCTCGGTTTACGGCGTTCTGGATGAGAGCAATGACAACAAATCCCTCCAGTCACTGCGTTCGGCTTGGGCGATCCAGAGCGAGGCGGCACTCCTCCGCGAGCGGATGACCGAGATCAAGCGCAATGTCGAAAAGCAGCAGGGGCGTCTGAGCGATGCCGAGGAACGTGTCTATCAGGCTGTCCTGATCGAGGTTGGCGTCGGTATCGATGGCGGCATGGTGTTCTACGGAAATATCGGATCCAATGAGCGGATGACGAACACGGTTATCGGGGATAATGTCAACTCCGCATCACGGCTTGAGGGGTTGACGCGGGTCTACCACGTGCCGGTCATCTGTTCGGAATATGTCAAAAACGATGTTGAAGCGAATGTACCTGGACATGGCTACATTTTTGTCGAGCTGGATACGGTCCAAGTCAAAGGAAAGACTATTGGCCGCCGGATCTATTATCCGGTCGAAGCAGCGAATGTGAACCGCTCGATGAAGACCGCCTTTGCACAGTATGAAGAAGCTCTCGAACTGTACTACAAAGGAAACTGGAAGCGGGCCAATGCCCTGTTCAAATCCTGTTCCTTCGAGCCGGCCGCGATTTTTGCAACACGGACCCAGGGCACCTGCCCGCGAAACTGGAGCGGTATATGGGAAATGACAACAAAGTAAGCCGGGGTCTGACCAGAAAGACTGAAGTCTTTTTCCGCGAGAATGCGGTCGAGACGATGGACCGTCCCGTCCTTTACTCTCTCGAGGACGAGTTTGCCAAGACCAAAAAGCGCAAGCATCTCTTTGTGTATGCCGGTGCGGTTCTGTTTGCGGGAGCCTTGGTCGTGGTGACCCTTGTGATTACCGGGGAAGTCCGGCGGCAGAGCGATGCCATCAAGGTGGATGTTTCGGATTTCAGGGACCTCAATCTGACGGATCTTTTGCAGAATACCAAAAAGGACGAGACCCGCCTGCGGAGCCTGATGCAGGAGATTGCCGATTTCAGGGGTAACTGGCAGATGGAGGCGCAGAAGGTCCGGGATCGCTATATCACCGAACGGGATATTGCCGCCATCCGGTACGCGGATGAGGCAGACAGGCAGCGTGCGCTTGCCGTGGTCCAGGCGAATGAAAGGGCTGAGATGGGTACACTGGATGCCCGCTACCAGAAGGCCATTGCCGAGCGACAGAAGGAGATCGACGAGATCACGAAGCGTCTTGCCGGTCGGGACAAAAAAATGGTCCAGGGTGCCCAGGCCATGGAAATGGTCCTCGGGAGTCAATTGAAATTGATCGAGATCGAGCGCAAAAAAATCGAGGATCAGTGGCGGCAGCGGCTGGACGAGGCCCAGAACCGTTTCCGCCTCGAAGCGGCAGAACAGCGCCGCCTGCAAAAAAAATTGACGGATTCCCTCGTTTTACGCTATAACCCGGTATTCGGGGATGCCTTGATGCAGGGGTTGATTGCCGGCAACTCGCGGCTCTCCGGACCAGGGACACAACATGCGTGGCAGGCGATCCTTGCCCGTGAAGGTGTGCTGGATCAGGCCGGATTCGCTTCCCTGCGGAAGAACATCCGGGATGAGAGAACGATCCTCGAGAGGATCATTGCAAACCGGTATACCAATTCGATAACGCCGGCCTTGAATGCCTTGGGCAACAGGCAGGCGGCCGTGGTTGCAGGATATGAAGCACTCTGGAGCGGGCTGGCAGCCCGGATCGAACAGAAAAACTCGCGCCTGGATTCTTACAACAGGGCGTTTGCCGCCCTGATGCAACAGACGCGGGAGCATGGGTATATCCTCGATACGCTCCGTCCGGATGCCTATCCGGTCATCGTCAACCCAGCCTATCAGGTTAAAAGCGGGGATATGGCGTTCGTGATTCGTGGCGAGAATACGAGGATCGGGATGGTCCGGCTTGAACGCTCCCGGGATGGACTGATTGCCATTCCCGAGGGTGCGTTTTCTGACAAGCCGGCGGCTCTTGACAAATTACTGCTGCAGCTGCGATGACCCGCAGGTGTGTGCCCGGAAATGGAGAATGAGATGAAATCCTGTCTGATGATTGTGCTTGTCGCGGGAATGCTCTGTATCGGCGGAACGGCTTTTTCGGCCGAGGACATTCCGAATTTTTCGACAATCGGATTGACACTGGTTTCCCAGACGAATCAGGAGGATGGCCGCGTTGTGGCCAGTCTCAAGGATGCTTCCGGGAGAGAGTGTTCGATTTCCTGGGAGAGTGCACCGGATGCTGCCAATCTGCGCAAGATCGCCGAGCTGCGGGATATTGTCCACTCTTGGGCCGGCCTCGAGGTACGCACCCTCTCGATCATCCTCTCAGGACAGACGGTTGAGGCGGTGGTTGTCCCCGAGCGGCTCACGATAGAGGGGACCGATGTTGCCCGTTTCATGCCGGCCGGGATCGGTTTCTACTATCGGGAGTATGTCCAGTTCGATTTCCGGATGGTCAAGGATTCAATCTCGATGAGGATTGCCGGGCGTTTCATTGACCGGGTTGGACTGGCAACACTCATCCAGCGGGCGATCGATAACCCTTTGACCTTTGCGGACAAGACCAATTATATGGCGCGTCTTGATCGTCTGGACAGGCTCCTAGAGGAGTTGGTGGCACGAAATGCCCGTCTTGAGCGGGAGCACCAGCTTTTGCGACACGCCACGCTCCGGCTCTTCAATACCGGGTTCCTCTGCGGACCTGACGAGATTCCTGAAAAATCCGTCAAACGGGCTGTTGCCATCAAGACGGCCAATCCCAAATTTGATGCAGACGCCCTTCGGGATGCTTTGCGCAAGGAAGGGATAAAACTCTCGGGGGGGGAAGTCGAACTGATCCTTGCGATTTTTTTCAACGAATGGGATGATTGATTCCGGGCGGGATTGCCCCGACCGGTTGCAAAACCACATGCTGCTGTTTCCAGAGGTTCTCTTGTGCCGGATCAGGTCCGGGGCGTGGCTGGTTTTTGTGCGCACCCCGGGAAAAGCCGATTGGGGACTGGACTCCACACGGACAGAAACCTGTCATAATTTCTTGCCTCCCCCGGGGATCGGTTCCGGGGAGCGGTCTTTTCTGGTACACAGGCACGGCCTTTTTGTAAATTCAACGTGGATGCATCCGCTTCGGATTATGCGCAATGCTGCGGATGCCGGTATCGGGGCGCATTCAGAGGACAGAGTCGGGCAGGGTCATGACAACGCAGCATCTTGAACGGGTACGTCATCTCTTGACGCAGGCGGGTATCGAGGCCGGTGCTTCGGACGAAGATGTGCGGAACGGAAAACGGCTTTTGCATGAGGGTTCGGTTCTCTCGTTTGAAAGCGGACCCGGGGTGTTTTCCTGCAGGGTGGCCGATGAGCGTCTCCATGATGTGCGTCTCGAGGAACAGGGGACATGCCTTGAGGGGACGTGTACCTGCGGCCAGGCGACCGGCCGCTGTGCCCATGTGATTGCAGCCCTCTATGCCCTGAAAAAGCGGCTCCCGGCCAGGGCGTCTGCCGTGGGTTCACCGGGGAAAGCCCGGGGGGTTCTCGAGTTCTTCAGGGAGAGCATGCATTTTGTTCCACCCTCGGGCTCGGTCTCACCCGGGCTGGATGCCATCCTGGATCTCCGTGGCCTCTTCCGCAAGGAGCGGACCTGCACCGTCCAGTTGCGGATCCAGGCATCCGATGGACTCCTCGTTCCCGATCCGGGTGCCTTCCTTGATGCCTGGAAGGCGCGCTCCCAGATGCGGATTACCGATGCGGTTCTCTACGATCCTTCCATCTGGCTGCTTGATGCCGGGGAGGAACGGCTCTTGGGCTGTCTCTGGCAACTTCAGGATGCCGGAGCGGCGCTGCCCGTCCAGCGGGGGTTGCAACTCACGGCGGCGGCCCTGCCGGGGGTACTGGATGCCTTGGCCGGAACCCGGGTTGGTGTCCGTGCCGGCGGTGATGACGTAAAAGAATACTTTGTCGATGGAGATGCCCTCAACTGCGAGTACAGGGTCCGTGACCTCTCGGGAGGGGATCTGGAGATCGGGTTTGTTCTGCATAACGGCGAATTCCACTGCAGCAGTAGCGCCATCTCCCTCCTTCCCCTGCAGCCGGTCTGGGCCGTGGCTGGCGATCGTCTGGTCCGGGTGGATACCCTCCTGGCTCTTTCGATGCAGAATGCCCTCCATCAGTATACCGGGATGCCCGAGCGGATCACGGTTCAACGTGTCGAGGCGACAACGGTGCTTGAGGAACTCCTGCCATTTTTGGAGCGGCGGGGGCGGCTGACAATGGAAGGCCGCATGGCCAAATGCATCAAGCAGGCAAACCGGCCGCCCAGACCCGTTGTCCGTGTCGATATGCATGAGCTCCTGATCCGGCTTGATCTTGATCTCGGATTCCGCTACGGCCGGGAACGGGTCGCCTGGAATCATCCCGGTCGCCTGGTCCAGAGCGGGGAATACAGTTGGCAGATCCGCAGGCAGCAGGACGAACAGCACATCGTTGACCTGATTGTAGCAGCAGGGTTCAGGGCCGACGATGACGGGCACTTTGTCCTCCAGGACGAGCAAAAATTCTTCGAGTTTGTCTATTTCGTCCTTCCGGAGCATGCCGGACAATGGGATGTCTATTACAATGCGGCCTTCAAACAGGCGGCCCGACGCCTCTCGCGTCCCAGGGTCGGTGTCAAGCTGTCAAAAAAATATGATTTTTTGGAACTCTCCATATTTCCGAGGGAACGGGGACTGGCCCTGGATCCGATGGCCGTCCTCGAATCGGCCCGGGCGGGAAAGGGCTATGTCCGGCTCTCCAATGGCCAGTTCCTTCCTCTTTCTGATGAACAGAAGGCCCTCCTCAGAGAGTTGGCTGGGCGGGTGGATTTTTCTCCGGCGCGGAGGGATGGCCGGAACATCCTGACAGCGGAGAGCATTTTCGCACCGGTAGTGGCCGAAACGATGAGGGAGAATGCCCCAAAAGAGGACGGTGATATCGAAGGAGATGCCTCCCTGGAGGGCTTCTCCGAGAGCCTTGTGAGCTGGAAAAAGCGGGTCACCATTCCCGAGGGGATCAATGCCACTCTCCGTGAGTACCAGCATGACGGCCTCTCCTGGCTGGCAAACATCTACACAAACAGTCTGGGCGGGATTCTGGCGGACGATATGGGACTGGGGAAGACGCTCCAGACGATTACGTTCATCCAGTATGCCGTCACGGCGGGAGAAAAGGATCCCTTCCTGATTGTTTGTCCCTCGTCCCTCGTTTTCAATTGGGTGGCCGAGCTCTCGCGATTTGCGCCGGCGCTGGCCGTGCTCTCCGTCGGAGGGACACCACTGGCGAGGCAGGAGATGTACAAGGAACTCTTCATGTTCCATGTCGTCGTGATTTCGTACAATCTTCTCCAGAAAGACCAGGAGTTTCTCGAAAACAGGGAATTTGCCTGTATTTTTCTCGACGAGGCACAACATATCAAGAATCCGGGTTCGATCCGGACGATCAGTGCCAAGGCCATCCGTGCCCGGTCCCGCTATGCCCTGACCGGAACACCGATCGAGAATTGTCTCGGGGAGCTCTGGTCGCTCTTCGATTTTGTCCTTCCAGGGTACCTGTTTACCTACCAGAGGTTCAAGGATGAAATCGAAAAGCCGATCATGGAAGGCTCGTCCGATGAAGCGCTTGCCACGCTCAAGTCCCGGATTGCGCCGTTCATGCTCCGCCGGACCAAGGACGAGGTGCTGACCCAGCTTCCGCCCAAGACCGAGCAGGTTTCGATCTGTCCGATGTTCGACGAGCAGAAGGAAGCCTATCTCTCGGTCCTTTCGTTTTTTGATTCCAGTCTCCTGCCGGCGATCGAAAAGGACGGTGTCCAAAAGCATTCGCTTGAACTCCTGGCGGCTTTGACCCGCCTCAGGCAGATTTGCTGCCATCCCGGCCTGGCCCTCGAGAAATACGGTTCGGCGACTTCGGGCAAGATGGAGCTCATCTTTGAAATCATGAACCAGGCTGTGGACGGGGGACACAAGACACTGATCTTCAGTCAGTTTACCGGAATGCTCGACCTGATCGAGCAGCGGTTGGGTGCCGAAGGGTTTTCGGTCTGCCGCCTGGACGGTTCGACCAATGTCAAGCACAGGGGCGAGATCGTCAAGCGTTTCAATGAAGATTCCGGGATGAATGCCTTTTTGATCAGTCTCAAGGCGGGAGGAACCGGACTCAACCTGACAACGGCCGATACGGTGATCCATGTTGACCCCTGGTGGAATCCGGCTGCCGAGGACCAGGCCTCAGCCCGTGCCTGGCGAATGGGACAGACGAGACCGGTCATGGTCTACAAATTGATCGCCGAAGGAACTGTGGAAGAGAAGATTCTGGCGCTCCAACAGGACAAGAAGCGGTTGGTCCAGGCCGTGATCGGAGACAGCCCCGTCAATCTCTCGCGGCTGACACTTGACCAGATCAAGGATCTCTTCAAGCGTGAGTAGACAGATATGAAAATCGACAAAAGCATGCATCAACCGGAATCGTACTGTCATGTCCAACGCTTTGTCCGGGGGGATGGACAGGCCCTGCCGCGTATCAGCCGATGGCGCGAGAGGGCTGGGTTCGTTTTTCGGAAAATCCTGGCCCGAAAAATTGTTCTCAGGATTTTACTGTTGTTCTGTTCGGCGCGGATCATACCTCGCCGGTATCTTGTGCGCTATTTTCGCTCGCCCGGGGTCCTGGTCGAGGTCGAGGACGTTCTCGGAAAAGTCCGTTCGATCGGAGGGTGGAGCCGTGCTTGGGCAAATCTCGCGGCAGGCAGGGTGGCGCTCGCCAGGGATGCCTGCCAGTCAGGTTGGTACGAAACGGCTTGTGGGCATGAACTGGCCGCGGCCCTGTATTATCATGGAGCTTCCTCGACACTCTGTACAAGCGGGGAGATCCGGTTGCGCAATATGGAACGGGCGGACACCGCAATGACCCGGGCGATGCAGCTCGTTCATGAACGGTCTGCCGGGGTGTCTCTGGGGATCGGTGATGCCCTCTTGGTCCGGATTCCCTGGAAGGGGACATCGTTCAACGGTTGGCTTCTTCTGCCACCCCGGTCAGTCAGGGACGGTCTCAGGACCACCGTTGTCATTCCGGGAGGCGCTGATTCAGGGAAGGAAGAATACCTGCAGTATGCGCGACACTTTCTCGTACGGGGATTCGCCGTTCTGGTGATGAACGATCCCGGGGTCGGTGAAACGGCCCGGATGCTGCCACTGGAGCCGGATGGCGGTGCCCTGTACGATGCGGTTCGGGAGAGTCTGGTCCGGGCAGCGTCCAGGTATGTCACGGGGGAGAGCTTCTGGCTTGGTGCATCGCTGGGCGGATGGAAGGTCCTTCAGGTTGGCGTCCATCGCGGACGTGCCGACGGCCTGCTGGGGATTGTCTCGATCTCGGGCCCGTATCGCCCGGAGCGGTACTATGGGCGCCTGGTCTTTGCCATTCACGAAATGGTTCGCTTCGCCCTGGGTGTGCGATCTTCGGGGAGGATACGGGCGGTGCTTCGGCTGTATTCCCTTGAAACCACGATCGGTGCGATCAGCGTGCCGTCATTGGTTGTCGTGGGCGGGCGTGAACGGATCATTCCGGCATCGGACGGTATCCGGCTGTATACTGATATCGGAGGCAGTGATGTGGCCATGTACTATCTGCCCGGGTCGGATCATGTCTGCATGGATGGTGTTGACCTGGTCTTGCCCGATATCGCGGACTGGATGTATGCACGCTGTCCCCGAAGGATGATCCAGGAGGAGGGTTCGTGATCCGTCGCCAGGTTGCCGAAGAATCGATCCTGTTTTTCAGTATCCTCAAGTGGTTTTTCCTCGCCATGGTTTCCGGTGCCAGTGTCGGTTTGGTCGTCGGCTGTTTCATGTTGGCCTTGGATGCTGCCATCGGATCTGTTCAGGTAATTCCGAACTACTATTACCTTCTTCCCCTGGCGCTGGTCTGTACATCCTGGGTTTCCCGTCGGGTGGTTCCGCTGGCTGACGGCTACTCAACCAACCGGGTGATCGCCAGTATCCACAAGAATGTCTTGGTGCACCCCTTTTCCGTCGTCAAGGCGTTTTTCCTTCCGATCATTACCATCGCCTGTGGTGGCTCGGCCGGACGGGAGGCCCCCGGTGCCGACATCGGGGCAGGATTGAGTGCGGGACTCTCGAGACTCCTCAGGCTTGATCCGGCGGATCGGCGCAAGTTGATGATATGCGGGATCAGTGCCGGGTTCGCAGCGGTCTTCGGTACACCGATTTCGGGAGCGATCTTTGGCGTCGAAGTCCTTTTTGTGGGGGCATTGCTGTACGAAGTCCTCTTCCCGTCCTTCGTTGCCGGTATCATCGGGTATCAGGTGGCGTCCGCCATCGGTGTAGTCTATGTGCATACGCCGATAAAATTTGTTCCGTTGTTTACGGAGGATTTTTTCCTCAAGGTGGTTGTTGCGGGGATCTTTTTTGGCTTGGTGACGGTTCTTGTGATCGAGACACTGCGTGCTACCCGGCGTTTTCTCGAAAAGCATGCCAGGCGTCTTGTGATCCGGGCCCTGGCTGGAGGGGTCTTGATCGTTCTTCTGGTCGAGCTGACCTCGGAGAAGTATCTCGGGCTGGGGGTTGCGCAGATGGCGCTCTATACGAGCGGTCAGCCTGCCGAGTGGTTTGATTTTCTGCTCAAACTGGTGTTTACCGCCCTGACGCTCCAGGCCGGAGGTGTTGCCGGCCTGGTCACACCTGTCCTTTTCATCGGTGCGGCGGCCGGATCCTTCTTCGCAAAGTTCTACACGATCTCCAGCACGCATCTGGGCGGATTGTATCTGGCCGACCTTTTGAAATTCCAGAACCCGGTCTTTCCGGCACTGGGCATGGTCTCGCTCCTGGCCGGGGCAGCCAATACACCTCTTTCGGCCAGCATCATGGCCATGGAGCTGTTCGGGCCCGAAATCGCACCCTATGCCGCAGTCACCTGCCTGATCAGTTTTTTGATGACCGGCAACCGAAGTATCTACCCTGCACAGGTTCTTGTCATCAAGAAGACCCGTTCTCTGGGCGTGCAGCACGGGAGGGAGATGGGAGACGTGCATCAGCGCTACTACCTGCACGATACGCGTGTGGCGGGAGGGCTCTGGCTTTTTATTCGGGGGATGAAAAAGGCCCTGCGGCGCATGTTTTCAAAGCGGAGGAGACGATGACAGTCAGGGCAGAGCCGGGAACGGATGCCCTGATGGTACGGTCACGTCATTTTTTGAGGAAGAGGTTCTCGACGTCGTTTGCCTCAAATTCGGTCGCGTAGAATTTGATCAGCTTCTCCTGCTCGGTCTCGAGCTCCTCTTCGGAGAGTTTTTCAAACCCTTCTTCACCGAATTTTGCGACAAGATCCCGATCGACAAGGGTGTCGATCAGCCTGTCCCAAAAGCAGGACTCGTCATATTCCTCGACAAAGGAATTGAGCATCAGCTCGAAATCTTCGGTGGGAAAGAAGGATCCTTCCTCGTCCTTTTCGACGATCTCGCCCAAGCCGGCTTCTTCGGCTTTGCTGTAGAGGAGATCGAAGATTCCCTGGAACTCTTCGATCGTTTCCTCGCGATAGCTGTTTGCCATGGCGTTCCCGAGGGAGACCAGTTTCAGGAGATTCTCGTATTGCTTTTTGTCAAGTTCAAGTGTCATCGGTTTTTTCCTTGGTTCTCTGAATTCTCTCAAATATAGACAGTCCGGAGCAGGGTGTATATGGCAAAACAACGGTCCGGGTGGAATGGTGAGAACAAAAAAAACAGCCCCGGAGGGCTGTTGTATCGGGCAAATGTCGATCAGAAGTCGTAGCGGATGAAGACCGTCGGGCGGACTTCGACTTCAGGATCACCCAAGACAAGCTTGTTGATCTCGACTTCGGTCCCGAGCCAAAAATCTTTGAGAGACTTGTCAGCCAGGCTCCAGTTGAACAGAAGCTGCGGTTCGGTGACAAAACCGATTTTTCCGCTGTTCATTCCCGTCATTTGGGTGACATCGACAAAACCCGTAAAGACGATCTGGGACTGATCTCCATCCTTGAGAAGATCGATGCTCCAGACGAGGGTTGCCTGCCAGGTTGCACCGGGCTCAGGAGAACCGTCCCAGTTTCTGTACATCACGGCCGAAAGGGAGGCTGTCAGCAGGAAGGGAACGGGGAGAGCCATTTTGGCTCCGGCCAGAAGAGCCGCCGGCTTCCAGTGTGTCGACCCGTTGTATTCGAAGTGCAGGCTGAGACCATCGGCGCCGATGAGCTTGCCGACATCGAAATCACGACTGACTTCGAAATAATTCCCGGCATAACCGAAGGAATAGTCGGCGCCTGTGTCGAGATCGAGGAAGAAGAACCAGCTTCCCGATGCGTCAGTTGCAAAACCGGTGAACGTTGTTGTGAAGATTTCACGATCGAAATCCATGTGGTTTTCGACCGAGAGAACGGAGAAACCGAAGGCGGTCGTTGAGAGACCCAATGCCAAGGCGACAACCAGCAAAACTTTCGTCATTTTTTTCATGCAAGAGCTCCTTTCGAACTTGGTACAACCGGATGTCAGTATACCCGATTCGTGTCGGGATGCAAGAATTTTTTCGGTCTGCCCCGAAGCAAGTCAGGATGCCGTCAGAGGCCTGCATCCCGGGAACCCGCCAGGACTGACCATGCCGCTGTCCGGTTTAGAGTGCCGTGATCGAGAAAACCGAATCCAACTTGACCATCTTCATGAGGTCATAGACAGCAGGCTGGGCGTTTTCAACGCGCATTACCCCGTTGGCGGTCGAAATATCCTTGTAAAACAGGAGGAGCTTTCCGATGCCTGCGCTGCCAATATGGGGAACATCTTTGAGGTCAAAGACGATTTCGCGGGTGCCAACAAGGGACAGAGCATGAAAACGCTCCTTGAGTTGCTCGGCCGCTTTTTCATCTATACGTCCAGCAAGGACGAACCGGACCTGGTCTCCGGACTGGTGTACACTCATCTCCATACAGTTGGTGCTCCTTGGGTGAAGTAGTTTGGCATGCATTTCATGAGAGTGCCTTCCAACATTCTATCAGATTCGAAGAACATTGCAAGGAATCTTTGCCTGTCTGTTGGCCGGGCATGGCTCTTTCGATCGAAATCATGGCCACACGCCCGTCATCTGACCACGAAATATCTCCGGCATAATTTTTTATGATGAAGATGCCCCGACCGCAGAGTTTGAGAAGGTTGTCCGTACTGCGTGGATCGCCGATTTTTTGATGGTCAAACCCCGGACCTTCATCTTCGACAGAGAGGACACAATCCACGCCGATTCTCCAGCTGACCCGGATGGTTTTGGACGGGTTCTTCCGGTTTCCGTGCTTCCATGCGTTGAGGACCGCTTCCTCGATGATCAGTCGTACACGGCTCTCGGCCGCTTCAAAGCCGGCGGCATCCAAGCTCGCGGAGAGTTCGTCGGCCAGGCTGGAGATCCATGCGCTGATGTCCGTGTCACTTCCGGGTTTGATCTCTTTGCTGACATCTGGAGTGGCTTTCTCGATTGATTGTTCAAGCGTGACGACGCCGGTTTTCGATGCATCAGGAAAACGCCAGTGAATCCGGTCTCCCGCTTCGAACCGGAACCAGCCGGAGAGCAGGGTCTGGTCGGCATTGCCGGCACAGTGACGGGCGTTGAGGGACTGGAGCGGCACTTGTACTCCCGAACGTAGGGCTGTGATGGTGCAGGAAGTGGTATGGGCCAGTCGCAGCAGGCTTTGCCGGCAGTCCAGAACCGCAACGCCGGCATCGATCCGGAGATCGGGCGAGCCGAGTCCTGATTCCTTGAGGAGTTCGAGTGCACGGAGCAGGGCTGTGCAGGGAAGGGCTTCCCGGACCGACAGGAGGAGATGCAGGGCGGTTGTACACGCCAGCCTGGCGACGGCCTGGTCAACCGGGCCGAGAAGACAGGCCGACAGGATTTTGGTCGGGCTGCGACCCTGGCCCCCGCAGGGTGTGACAAAGACATTCAAACCGGGCAGGCCGGCCGGGACGAGGGAAACCAGAGAGAACCCGTCTCCGGCCGGGATATGGCGTACTGGAGGGCCATGGATGAAGTCCGAGAGGCCATCGAGTGACTGCATCTGGCCTGCTCCTAGAAGTCCCGGATGTCGCCATCATCCAGGGGGATCACTTGCTCCGGGGAAACACTTCCGATCCGGGCGTGCTGGGGTGTAGGGCTGGCAGGAATTTGTTTGGGAGCTTCCACTTCCGCTTCTGGTGCCCGTGCTGCCGGCGTGTCATGGCTGACTCCACGCTGGGTATAGTACTCGTGCTCGAAGAGTTCGGAATTATGGACACCGGCCACGATGTGGGAGAGTTCCGTGATGCGTGCACGGACTGTTTTGGAATTCCCTTCCAGCTCCTTGGCGGTGGCTGCTGTTTCCTCGGAACTTGCCGCAATCTGTTGCGTGACATTTTCGATCTCGTGGGAGGTGGTCGAGAGCTGTTCAATCCCCCGGGCCTGCTGCCTGCTGGCATCGGTGATGGCGGATGTTTTTTCTCCGATCAGAGTCGCCGATTCGACGATTCCTTCGAAATCCGCATTCATCAGCTTGATGGACTGCGCGGCGTGTGAGACACGCTGCACGGTATTGTTGAGGAGGGTCTGCGTGTTCTTGGCGGCTTCGGTGGTGTTCATCGCAAGATTGCGGACCTCGTCGGCGACAACGGCAAATCCGGCGCCGGCGGTTCCGGCTCTGGCGGCCTCGATCGCGGCATTCAGGGCGAGGAGATTGGTCTGGAAGGCGATTTCATCGATCGTTTTGATGATTTTGGCTATCTGTCCGTTGTCCTGTTCGATCTGGGACATGCTCTTATTGAGCTCGACCAGTTTTTTGAGGGCCTGTCCGGATTTTTCGAGGTTCTCGTTCATCAACTCGTTGGCGCCACATGTCAGCTCGGCCGCCTGCTTGGACATGGAGGCCATCTCGGCTAAAGAGCTGGTTGTTTCCTGGAGAGCGGCGGCCTGCTGGGATGAACCCTTGGCCAGATTCGCACTGGATGCGGCCAGTTCGTCCGAAGCGCTTTCGACATTGAGGGCCGCTTCGCGGAGACTGTCGAGCGCGGCGAAGACCGGAAGCATGATGAAGCGTTTGGCTATGATGTAGACGATGTACGAAGCGATGGCGATGGAGAGGAGGATGGCAATGATCAGTTTAAGACGGAAATCGGAGAGTGGCTCCTGGTAGGGTTCAATCGGGAGGATGGCAGCCACGACACGTGTGCCACTCACGCCAATGGTTGCCAAAACCGGGACCCCGTCCAGTACAGTTTCGATCACACCTGTTTTTTTTGCGAGGATTGTCTTGCCCCAATCGGTTTCGGCGAGCTTGGACCCAACCCGTTTGGCTTGGGGATGTGCGAGACAGACACCTTTTTCATCCATCACAAAGACCCAGCCCCCCATGCCGAACTTGGCGGTCCGGATCAGGCTCTGGAGGTCATTTTTTTCCATCATGTCCTGGAGTTCCCTCGGCTGGACTCCAACCTGGATCAGGCCGGGACGGTCACGCCGGGCGACCGTGATGTACTGGAAGATCTCTTTGGTCGTCCCACGGGGTTGGGGATCTTGGGCCATTTCAAAGCTGGTATTTGTCAAGCCGGGCAAAAACGGTCTGGTCTGGTCTTGGGTGGTAAAGTCAAAACCGTAAAATACCGGGACGCTTCCCCATGAGAGCACACCCCGCCCATCGGTGACATGGAGTTCAGAGACACCGGTGGTCTCCTGGAGGCGTTTCATCTGTGCCGGAGCAAGGACACCGGGATCCATCTCGATGATCTGGCGGATCATCTTGGTCTGGCGGAGGTATTCCTTGTTGAGGGCGTTTTTCATGGCAGCAATGCCTTCGTCTGTACGCTTGATGCCCGACATGACCTGCTCCAGCCCGGATTCGCCGTCATGCTGCATGAGATCATCGATAATCGCATCGAGCTGTTGATAGGCAAAAAACGCAATGACAAAGATCGAAAGGATCAGGATCGTCTGGACCGGCCAGAGGATCTTGTTTTTGACACTCATATTGGAAAACACGCTCATGTTGCACTCCTTGCGCAGTCCTCAAAAAAACAAACCCCATCGATTATCGGAGAGTGTATACCCATTTTTGAATTTTTGAAAGGTCTCAACGCGGAGGTGTGAACCCGCACGGGGACACAGCCTTGCGTGACGGGGTGTCTGCCCTCTCTTGGGGTACAGGCGTGACACGGAACAGGCAGATCCGCTCTCTGCCTGAGGCTGTTCAGCAAAAAAAAGAGGCCGTCCTTGTGGGACAGCCCCGTATGGCTTTGAAACGGCCCCTGTGTCAGGGATTCTTCACGACGAGGGAGATGATCTCTGCCTTGTCACGAATTTTGGCAGCCAGGGAATCATCGATCCCGGTTGAGCAATGGATCCGGGCGCAGGCGGCCGCCTCGCCGGTGTAGATCAGGTTTTCCATCTGCTCGACGTTTATTGAGGACTGGGAGAGCAGGTTGAAGACGTGGGCAAGGACGCCTGGCTTGTTTTCGTGGCGGATCTCGAGGATGGTGCGCGCTGAGGTCTCACCGCAGAGGTTGACGACATTGGGGATCTCGCCGGTCTTGAGCATGCACTCGATGATGCGCACGGTCTCCATCGCGATCGCCATCTGGGCCTGTTCGGTCGAGGCGCCGATGTGGGGCGCGGAGGCCACGCAGTCAAGATTGGCGACCTCGGAGGTGAAGTCAGCCTCGCTCCCGGCCGGTTCGCCGGGGAAGACATCCAGCCCGGCCCGAATCCCCTTTTCCTGGATGGCTTGTTTGAGGGCATCGTAGTCTACGACGGACCCGCGGGATGTGTTGACGAAGATCGCGCCCTTCTTCATGGCGTCAAAGAACTTGGCGTCGATGATGTTTTTTGTTTCGGCGGTCGCGGCAACGTGGACCCTGACGACATCGGACGCCTTGGCGAGATCGGCCAGGCTGGCGGCCCGTCTCACGCCCATGGCGGCGGCATCCGTCTCG
>DAIREN010000027.1:0-23755 GCA_036795535.1 Spirochaetota bacterium | reverse complement strand
TGATTGTTCACGTGATGATCGGACATATCACTGGTCACGGGTTGGGCTGGGCGCCAGCAGTAGAAACCATGGTGCAGTTTCTTTTTGTCCTTCCAGTGCTTTGGGCGGCGAGAGACATCATCCGGGCCGGGCTTCCGGGGATTGTGCGACCGGGACGAGCCGGGATGGACAGCCTGGTGACCATGGGGGCGCTGGCGGCGATTGGATACAGTCTTGCGGTCGCCGGGCCACTATGGCTGAATGGTAATGGTTGGCAGTGGATGACCCATTCCGCAGGGCATGGGATGGTGGACATCTATTTTGAATCCGCTGCCGGACTGCTGTTCTTCATTCTCCTCGGGAGGCGGCTGGAGGCGGGAGCAAGGAGAAAGACGGTTGAAGCGGTGGCTGAACTCGGGAAAAGTATCTCGGGTTCAGCAGAATTGGTCGGAACGGATGGAAGAACCAGGGAAGTTGCAATCGAGAACCTTTTGCCGGGGGATATGGTCCTGGTTCGGGCTGCGGAAAAAATCCCGGCGGATGGTATGATTGAGGAGGGGTTCTCCGGGATTGATGAATCGCTGCTGACTGGCGAGAGTCTACCCGTCGAGCGAGGCCCTGGCGATCCTGTTATTGGTGGAAGCGTGAATGGTGCAGGGGCCCTGCGTGTCCGTGTGCAGGCGAGCGGAGAGGCCAGTGTTTTGGCTGGGATTGTGCGACTTGTTGAAGAAGCACAGGGGACGAAAGCGCCGGTACAGGTATTGGCGGACCGGATCGCGAGGTATTTTGTGCCCGGAGTGATGATTCTTGCGCTTGGAACAGGTCTGGTGTGGTTGCTCGCAGGGAGTGCCGAGGGCGTGGCCTTGTCCCGGATGATAGCAGTGCTCGTGATTGCCTGTCCCTGTGCGCTCGGTCTGGCTGTTCCGGCGGCGGTGATGGTCGCTGGTGGCGTCGGAGCACGGAAAGGCATTGTTGTGCGGGACGCTGCCGCTTGGGAGAAGACAGCCAGAGTGAACACCGTTGTGCTTGACAAGACAGGAACACTGACCATGGGGAAAGCCCGGATTTTTGGAGTGGCCTGTGTTGATGGCATGGATGAAGGGCGCGTGCGCAGAATGGTTGCGGCGCTCGAAAAAGCGTCGCATCACCCGCTCGCCGGAGCCTTTGAAGACGGGTCTGACATTCCATGCGAGGTTCAAGGAGTGCAGGTCTTGTCGGGGAGAGGTCTTGGCGGAAGAGTGGACGGGCATGTTCTGGTTGTGGGCAGTGAGCGGGTGGTCTGTGCTGACAGGAACGAGGATGCAGGAGGGGGGCGCGTGGAGGAAAAAAGATTTTTGGTGAACAACCTCATGCCCGGGAAGCGACTGTTGGATCCCCGGCTGGAAGAGGCAGGCCGGAGTTTTGCCCGGGGCGGGGCGAGTCTGGTCTGGGTCGTGCTGGATGGTAGCGTGGTGGCTGTATATGGGGTTCGTGATGAAATCAGACCAGAGGCAAAGGCGGTTGTCAGGTACCTGCAGAATACCGGGATGCGGGTGATTCTTGCGAGCGGTGATCATCGTGAAGCGGTTCGGGGTATAGCCGAAGAATTGGGGATTGGCGAGTGGTACGCGGAATTATTGCCCGAGGATAAAGCCAATCTGATTGGACGACTTGGAAATGAACACCGTGAAGTCTTGATGATGGGGGATGGGATGAATGACGGGCCGGCTTTAGCACGTGCTGCAGTCGGGGTCGCGCCGGGACATGGAACGGACTTGGCACAGGGGAGTGGGCAGGTGATCCTGCCTCATGGTGACATCCGGTCGCTTCTGCGGTTCCTGGGGTTGGCCGTTGCGACCATGCGGACGATCCGAAGGAATTTTTTTTGGGCGTTTGCGTACAATGTGGTGGCAATTCCGGTCGCAGCCGGAGTCTTGGTGCCTTTTGGAGGACCTGCGCTCGATCCAATGCTGGCTGGTCTCGCCATGTCTCTATCGTCCGTTTCCGTTCTTGCAAATTCCCTCTTGCTCAGGATGCCGGATTCTCCAGAGGGGGTTGGCAGGGGAGATCAACAGTAAAGGTGGTTCCTTTGCCCATGATCGAGGTGAAATTCAGGAAACCGTGATGTGCCTGGATGATTCCATAACTGACGGAGAGTCCAAGACCGGTTCCTGTTTCGCGGGTTTTTGTCGAGAAGAAAGGATCAAAGATTTTCCCCCTGATTTCTTCAGGAATTCCGTTACCATGATCCTCGACCGAGAATCTGATCCAGTTCGCAAGCTGGGGGTGGGGGCCTGCCGTGATACAGACCTTTTTATCGGGAGACCAGTCCGGGTAGCGTTCATTGAGAGCATCTCTGGCATTGATGACAAGGTTGAGGATAACTTGGGCGATCTCTTCTCCCCGGCAGTGTATGTTTGGGAGGGTTTCGTCAATCCTGATGCAAAGCTCAATCTGGCTTTTTTCAAGAATTTTATTGCTGAGAAGGCTGATGCGGGAGATGATCTCGGTGCTGCTGTACAGGCGGGCCGGTGCGTTCTCTTGCCGAGAGAAGGCGAGCAGATTTCGGACGATGCGGGTGATGCGTTCGCCTTCGGCGATAATCTCGTTGGAGTAATCGCGGAGTTCAGGATATCCTGACGGCATTCTGTCAAGAATGAGTTGTGCGTAATTGATCATGCCTGTCAGCGGGTTGTTGATTTCGTGGGCGACACCACCGGCCATGATGCCGATGGATTCGAGTTTTTGCGCCTGGACGAGTTGAGCCTGGAGATGGGTTTCCTGTTTGGCAACATGGCTGCGCCAGGCCTCTTCGCGAGTCATACGGGTGAGCTCTTCGGTCAGGAGTCGGATGTGGTTCATTCGACCCGGTGAGAGTTCGTCGGGACGCTTTGCCAGGAAGAGGTAGCAACCGGCGGGTTCTTCGCCGGGTGTGCAGGGGATGGCCAGGGCGGAACGGATTCCGTTGGCAAGGGCAGTATGGCACCAGACAGAAGAGTCCTCGAGTTCAGTAAGATCTTGGCACAACCGGTGCTTTTCGCTTTGGAGTACTGTTCCCAGAAAATCTGAAACAGGAGAGCACTGCATGCCGAGAAAGGAGGCGGAATCACAGATGAATCCGGATTCTGCGATGGCTGTCAGCGAAGCCCGGTTGTGTTCGAACCAGACACCGGAAAGGTTTCGGAAATTGGTGCATATTTCGTCCAGGAGCCGGGGATAATCACCGCTTTCGCGCCCGGGTGCTCGCAGGGACGAGAGAATGGTGAGATAGGCTGTCGTGTCGGCGTGGTAGAGCTCGATCGCGAGGCGTTCGCTGATATCAGTGATGACGCCAACGATTCCGGCCAGGTTCCCATGGTCATCTTGGAACGGGGCTTTGTTGATCAGGACTCGATGATCAAGACCATCGGGACCTGTCAGGTCAACCTGAAAGCTGTCTTCCTCGCTGCCGGAAAGGATCAGGCCATCACTTTTATGGAGTTTGTCTCCAAGTTCTGGAGGTATGATGTTATTGATCGTTTGTCCGACAATCTCGGTTTCCTGGAGACCAAGAAGGCGGGCATAGGCCGGGTTGCACCCCATGTATCTGCCTTCGACGTCCTTGTAGAAGACGGGATTGGGGATGGAGTGGATGATGGAATGGAGTACTGACTCATGGCGTGCGAGACGGAACTCCATGCTGCGTTGGGATGTTATGTCCCGACCGATGCTTTGATATTCGAGCAAGGTACCATCAGATGAAAAAATTGGGGTTTCAGTCCAGACAATGATTCGCGTGTTTCCGTGAATATCAATGATGGGGTGTTCGTAGGTGATGGTTTGGGGTGATTTGACAAGAATGGCATATCGGTCTTCGATGGTAGAGATTTCATTTTTTGGAAGAAATTCTGTCCAGCGATGTCCGATGAGGTGGTCTCTTTGCCCAAAGAGACCACAATAGCTGTCGTTGACAAAAGTCAGTTTCAGGTCAGGGAGCCAGCGGCAGACAGCGTCCGGAAGGGTGTTGACGATTGCCCGGTACCTGGCCTCGTTTTTCCGGATCCTGTGGAATGACTTGTGCCGCTCGGTAATGTCGAGAATGATGATCAATGTGTTGCAAGCCGGCGATTTGTGAGATTCCAGGGCACGGGCCCGTGCTTCAAACCAGTGATGGTCGCCGATCAGGTCCAGTTCGTATTCCGTCACATGTTCTTCGGAATCTGCCAGTGTCCGTGAGACAAGTTCGGCCAGATGGTTGCCGATTGATTCGGGGAACAATTCAAAGAGGTGCTTCCCGGAATACTCGGAACCTGTCAGCCCTTGCATCCCTCGTCTGGTTGCAAGGAGTTCAACAATCACAAGATTTTTGTCAAGAATGAAGGCAATCAGTGGGAGCATGCGAACGATGGCTTCAAGTTGTGCCTGGGTTCGTAAAAAATCCCGGCCGATCGGGCCATTTGCTGAGATGTCTGCATGAGTGACAAGAATCCCTGACAGGAGAGGGTGATCGAATTTCTTGAGATGAAAGAGAACAGGTGTGCTGGTCCCGTTCTGGTGAAGGGTTTCGAGGATCAGGGCTGGAAGCGGGTTGCCGGATTCGACCTGGCGGACTGCGTCGATGAACGCTTGGCGATAGTGAGGCGCGATCAGGGATCCAGGGCAGCGATTATTGAAGGTTCCAGGAGGATAGCCCGATGCCGAGAAAAAAGCCGTGTTGGCGAGGAGTGGCGCATCGTATGAGAGGAGAAGGCATGCCTCGGGGATTGCATCCAGGAGGGATTGGGCCAGACCAAAAGCAGACTCGGTAGTATCAATCATCGCGCAGCTCCCTTCGGATGGCAGTGTATATCCGGAAAGGAGAAAATACAAGGACCAAAATATTCTTCTTTAGCATTCGCAGTCATTGCAGGCCGGAAGGTGTCTTGCTGGGACCGTGGCGAATTTTGTATCTTGAAGTGGAAGAATCCCCCGGATATGGAGAAAAGAATGCTGGACCAATTCAAGGTGAGAACGCAGCTTGGCGAGAAGAAAGACGCTCCGAGAATATACAGTTTGAAGAAATTGGCAGAGACAGTCGGTTTCAGGCTTGAGGATATGCCGTATTCGGTGAGGGTTCTTCTTGAGTCGCTGGTCAGGAATTGTGACGGCAAGATTATCAGGGAGGATGATGTTCTCGCGGCGGCTCGCTGGAGGGCCGAGAGCGGCGAGCCACTCGAGGTCCAGTTCATGCCGGCCAGGGTGCTTTTGCAGGACTTTACCGGGGTTCCTGCGGTTGTGGATCTGGCTGCGATGCGGGATGCTCTGGCTGAACTTGGTGGAGACCCGGCGAAGATCAACCCCTTGATCCCCGTGGATTTGGTCATTGACCATTCCGTTCAGGTCGATCATTCCGGAAGTGCCGATGCGCTCGAAAAAAATGTCACCATAGAATACGGGCGAAACGAGGAAAGATACCGGTTTCTGCGCTGGGGACAGCAGGCTTTCAGGAATTTCAGGGTTGTTCCACCGTCGTCAGGGATTATTCATCAAGTGAACCTTGAGCATCTGGCTACCGTTGTCTTTGAAGGTGAAGATGGCGCAGGTGGCCGGGTTCTGTACCCGGATTCGGTCGTGGGGACGGATTCTCATACAACAATGATCAATGGACTGGGGGTTGTTGGTTGGGGTGTCGGAGGTATTGAGGCTGAAGCTGTCATGCTTGGGCAACCCGTGAGCATCGTCGTGGGTGGAGTTGTGGGAGTTCGGGTCAGTGGAAAGCCCAAGCCGGGAGTGACAGCAACAGATATTGTGTTGACTGTAACCGATATGTTGCGCAAGCACAAAGTTGTCGGGAAATTTGTCGAGTTTTTCGGGCCCGGTGTTCCGACCCTTTCCTTGGCGGATCGGGCAACCCTGGCCAATATGGCACCCGAGTATGGTGCAACCACGGGCTTTTTCCCGGTTGATGCCGAGACTCTCCGGTATCTGGAATTGACGGGAAGAGATGCTGCCTTGACAGGACAGTATTACCGTGAAGCCGGGCTCTTTTGTGATGAAAACGCTCCTGCGCCGGTATTTTCAAGCGTGGTCGAGCTGGATCTTTCGGCCATTGTACCCTGTGTGGCGGGGCCAAAGAGACCGCAGGACCGGGTTCCGCTTGATGAAGTTGCCGATGGGTTCAGGAAATCGCTCATGGCACCGGTTGCAGAGCGAGGTTTCGGGGTGGATAAAGACAAGATTGGTACACGGGTAGCACTTGCCGACGGCTCAGGTGCGTTGGGGCACGGCAGTGTCATCATCGCCTCGATAACGAGCTGTACAAACACTTCCAATCCGGCGGTTATGCTGGCTGCAGGACTGGTTGCCAAGAAGGCTGTTGACAGGGGGTTGCGCGTCCCCGGGTATGTCAAGACGAGTCTGGCGCCTGGCTCGCGGGTTGTTGAAAGCTATCTGGCGCGAGCTGATTTGTTGCAACCGCTCGAGAAACTCGGATTTCATATTGTCGGATACGGGTGTGCGACGTGTATCGGAAACAGTGGCCCGGTGAGCGGTGCTGTGGCTGATGCCGTTAAGAGCGGAGATCTTGTTGCGGCAGCGGTATTGTCCGGAAACAGAAATTTTGAAGGCAGGATCAGCCCCCAGGCGAGGGCAAATTACCTTGCATCCCCACCGCTTGTCGTTGCCTATGCCTTGGCAGGCAGAGTGGATATTGACTTTGATACAGAAAGCCTGGGAAGCGATCATCAGGGAAATCGCGTTTGGTTGCGAGATATTTGGCCAACCGACAAGGAGTTGGCAGATGCTCAAGCTGGGTCAATAGATCGGGGGATATTCGAGCAGTGCTATGCTGATGTGTTTTATGGTGACAGCCGGTGGGCTGATATATCCGCAGGAAAAGGGCTGAGGTTCGATTGGGATCCGGCTTCGACGTATGTTCGTCTTCCTCCGTATTTTGAAGGATTGAAAAAGGAAGCGCAAGCTATTCAAGACATTACTGATGCCCGGGTCTTGGCAGTTTTGGGCGATTCTGTGACAACCGACCATATTTCACCTGCAGGTTCAATTGCGAAGGATGGTCCGGCTGCAAAATATCTGGAGAGTCAGGGTGTAACTCGTGAGAACTTCAATTCTTTTGGTTCCAGGAGAGGGAATCATGAGGTCATGATGCGGGGAACCTTGGCAAATATTCGCTTGAAGAACTTGATGTTGCCCGGGACGGAAGGTGGCATCACGAAATATGTGCCATCCGGAGAGACCCTGTCAATATATGATGCAGCCATGAGATACCAAAAAGATGGGGTGCCTATGGTGATATTGGCCGGCAGGGATTACGGGATGGGCTCTTCACGTGATTGGGCGGCTAAAGGGGTGCAGCTTTTGGGGGTTCGGGCTGTTATTGCAGTCAGTTATGAGCGTATTCACAGAAGCAATCTTGTCGGGATGGGCGTTTTGCCGCTGGAATTTGTGGATGGCCAGGATGCCGGGTCCCTCGGTTTTGATGGCAGTGAGGTGTTTTCGATACCGGGGCTTGATCGTGTTACTCCCGGGTGTCGCATTGAGGTTACCGCCAAGAAACCCGATGGTCGCCTGGTCTGTTTCTCGACAGTAGTCCGGGTAGATGCTGCTATCGAGGTTGAGTATCTCAAACATGGTGGCATCCTGCCAATGATGGTTCGTCATCTTCGAGGGTAGTGGTGAGAGTCTTTTCAAGAAGGTCTCGAATTGCGTATGGAGATGCGTTTTGTTATTATTGGCACGGCTCTGGCAAACATTCGGATGATCTGCCGGTTTCTGGAAATGTGCTTGTCAGATGTCGTGCGTATTTCCAGAATGAGAAGTAGAATTCCATGATTCGAAGAGATATGTGGTCATTCTGCCATTTTTTCAGGGCAGTGCTTCGAGGTTTGTCCGATGAGATTTCGATCCACCATTCGAGAGCCATTCTGATTATCTCGGATTGGCTTATTCTTTCTGCAAATGATATTTTTTCAATCCAGTCTTTCATGTCTTTTGACAGAACAAGGACACATTCTCGCTTGTCTGCATGATTTGGACGTGATCGGAACTGGCTTCTGGCTTGCAAGTTGAGAATACCGTTTTTGATAGCCGATGCAAAGTGCAGCAAAATTTTTCGGCATGTTTTGGAGATTTGGTCTGTCTGGGATGATGCATAGATATAGGACCGCTTTTGCATTCGACAACGAAAACGAAAAACACCGTATATTGAACAACGTTTGTTGTCAGAAAGAGTGAAATTCATATAACCTCCGGGTTATTCATTATAGAGGAGAGGCATGGGAGTGTCTTGCGGTGCCATGTATTTTATAAAAAAAATCATCATGGTGACAATGTTCGTTTGAGGGACGGGTTTCGTTATCGCTTGTGGTCGTGATAACGAGCAGTTGGGGTGAAGCTGGTCTTCAATATCGTCTGTGTTGAAACACGAACATGCTTTTTCTTGACTCTTGAATCGGCTCTGTATAGAATGCGCCTGTATGAAAAATACTCGCACATTCTATACCGCATTTTCGGTATCATGCTTGGTCAGCAGCCTTTTGTTCCTTTCGCTGGTTTTGGCGGACATTCCGGGCCAAGAGGGCCGGGTTGTCTCATTGGTTATCATCGGATTGCTTTTTGCCTTGGTAACTTTTTTTGGCTTGCGGACAGTTTCTGTGCAGGGGCGATTGAACAACCAGCTGGCAGAGAACCTTGAGCGTGAGCGGAATCTCGATCCGTTCACAAGATTGAAAAACCGTGCGGCTTTTCTTCGTGATCTTGGTGAGGAGATTGAACGATCCAACAGGTACAAGTACAGGTTTTCATTGATACTGCTGGATATCGACGGATTGAAAATGATTAACGAGTTTTACGGCAGGGGCGCGGGCGATCTGGCGATTCTGACAGTGCGGGATGTGGTGAATGCAGCGGTGCGGACGGTTGATTCTGTGTATTCTCTCGGAAGCGGTTCTTTTGCGCTTGTTTTGCCGAATACGGATGTCTCCGGGGGCTTCATCCTTGCCGAGAGATTGAGGTCCACGCTCGAAAGCGTTGTGGTTCCGTGGGAACAGGATCGGGAGCTTTCTTTGACGGTATCCTGTGGCCTTGCAGTCTCGGGAACGAATGGTTTGGAAAATGCGGACAGGGTTCTGGATCGGGCCGAGTTATGCCTGTCCAGAGCGAAACACGGTGGAAGAAATCGTGTTTGCTGACGCTGAAGGGCGGAACTGTCAAATTATGTGAAAATGCCGGCGATTTGACTCCGGGCAGAGTGTGACCAATGCAAAGGTTTGTGTCATGGATATTACCATAGATTTTTTTCGTATTGAGGATTACCGGAAGCTGGGTGAACTTACAAAACGCTCGTTTTTATTGAACGCCTGGCACATCGATGCACATCTTCCCCGGCCTCTCGGAGGGGAGGTCTTTTTTCAAACCGTAGCGACAAAAGCCTTGCATGAAAACAGCAACAGTTGTCTGGTGGCGCGTTTTCGACAACAGCCGGTCGGGTATATCATTTATGGAGTTGATACGCAGATCGGTCGCCAGTTGGGCGTTTCTGCGGCAACGATCATTCTTTTTTGCGTTGATGAATCGTTTCAGGGCAAGGCGATAGGTGAAAGATTGCTGGATCGGGCCTGCATTCTTCTCGGAAGCAGGGGGGTCCGTCTCTTGACGGTGGGAACAGATGCCAATAATCTTCCTGCTTTAACAGTCTATCAGCGGAATGGTTTTGTCACCCGGCTGAATTGGGCGACATGGCGACTCTATCCCGGTTTTCATCGATCACCGGTTGCTGCGCCTTTTCGTGTTGAGCCCTGGTCCGGGGATGAGGCCGTATTTGATCTCTGTAGACTGATTGACAGACCACTCTCCTGGTTTCGGGACAAACGGCTGTCTTCCAGTGGTCTGGCAGAGTTCCGGCGTAGTTTGGCAAAATTGCTGGCGCAGCATATTTCTGACAGACGGAGCATGGCCTTGGTCGCAAAAGCTGGAGGGTTTTTCAGGGAACGCATTGTCGGGATGTTGGTTTGGGAGGAAGACGGGTCTGTCGAAAAATATTACAACACCAAGGAAATGGACAAGCGTATTTACAGGGTGACGGACATTTTGGTGGATCGGCCTTCTCGGGGGCAGGGTGTGGCCTCTCAGCTGCTTTCGGCGTTTTGCGACATGGCGGCGAGCAGGAGTCATTGCATCGAGGCATGGGTGGCCATGGATGATTGGGCGTCGATCAATGTTGTCTCAAAATGCTCGTTCAGGCCGGTCCATATGGCCACTGTCCTGCATCGCTGGTTGCAGGCATAGGCTGGATGTGTCGGTTCAGTGGCCTGTGCCGTCACGATGCACCTATTTGAATGTTATCTCGACGGTTTTTGATGAAGAGTTTTTCCGGAAATCGCTTGCAACGACCTTGAACCGGTGCAGGCCGATCAGATTCCGGTATTCTCCGCCCGAGAGAAAGCCGCTTTTTGTGTAAATATCCTCGAAACTGCTTCCGTCTGAAAGGGTCAGGCGGCCATTTTTCTCGACAAGTCTGTCGAAATGGATACGACGGACGAGTTGGTCGTCGATGTGGAAAAGAATTTCGGCCGGTCCGAGAGTATTCAGTTTTCTGATGTTTTCCTGGGAATCCCATGTCTTGCAGAGAAGTCTGAACGAGTCGATTCCGGTGACCCGATATTTTTGGGGTACGGTTATTGCGCGATCATCAACAAAAAGCATAATGGATGCGATTTCAGGTTTGATGGAATCCGGATACTCGGAAAGAATGGAGAGAGGATTGATGTAACCCTTTTTTCCGCCGACGCCCAAGTGGAGGTGTGCGCCAAAAGACCGACCGGTATTGGCAGTTATTCCGATGATGTCGTTCCCTTTGACAGTTGCTTTATCCGGGATGACAGAGGCTTTTTTCATATGGTAGTAGTAGCTTCGCATGGATTGTTCGTGCTGGATGATCATCAGATTTCCGTTTCCGAAGCTTTTGTAGAGCGGGTGTTCGGCTTCGTCAAAGTAATAGACAACTTCGCCGTCACTGATCGGACGAATCTCCTGCCCGTCACCACCCAGATCAATTCCGCTGTGAAAATGATCCCCCCGGGATTCTCCAAAAGTTGCCGTCAGAAGAACTTTTTCAATGGGCCATTTGAATTTTTGCACATTGGCCGAAACCGGCAGGATCATGGCAAAGATGATGAGGATGGCGGCGAGAAGCCGAATTTGTGTCAGGGAAGGCATGGTGCGATCTCCAAGCTGCGGCATATTTCGATTCCGTTCTGTCCGGCCAGCGCCACTACCTGTGTGGCATTGTCGGCCAAGGTGCACTCCATCCAGGGCGAGTAGACGAATGACACATTGCGGATTGCCAGGTCTGGGCCGAGGTGATAGATGGCACTGAAACTGCCCGAAGAGATCGAAGCGAGGATCTCACCGGTTTTTGTTTCCTGAAACGAAGTCCATGTGACTCTTTTTCCTGACGGAAGATTCGGTTCAAGTCTGCGGACGATGCTCCCGGAATCCAGATCATAGAGAATCAGGCCCGCTGCAGTCTGGCTTGCGGTGTATCGGTATCCGGCGTGGACCATGACTTGTGTCCGGAGATCGCCGCCGGTGGGAGTGCTCCAAAGCAATTTTCCAGAATTGGAGTATCGTGAAAATGTTTCAGGTCTTGAGCCTGAGACGACCAGTATGGATGAATCGCCGGATTGTATTGTGAGTCCCTTGATAGCTGAGAGTCTTCCTTCAGGCGGATGCTGTCGCCAGATGGTCTTTGTATCGCGCAAGGAGAATTTTTCAAGGCTTCCGTCCACCATGCCGAACACGATGGATTGTTCTTGTTCGTTTATTGCTGTGGCCGTTACGAGTGACGCCAGCTGTTGATAGGGGGCCACGAGGGTTCCGCTTGCTCTCTCGAGTGCAGCCAGTCCGGATTGGTCGCCCGTGTACAGAAGAAGCCATTTTGATGAGCCCGTGGCTCTTGGCCAAGCCTGGGCATTGTGCGTAGAAATTTTTTCTCCGTTGGTGTTGAAAACTTCTATCGTGTTGCCTGTTTTTGTGTACGTGGCGTAACCCCAGCGGTCACTGGTAAAGAATTCATTTGTCGAGAATCTTGCTGCATGAAGCAGGTCGAGATTTTTGTTGAAATATGTTATTGTATCTGGCCACAGTGCGTGCAACGGAGCCGATGAAGGCCAAGCAGGGTCTGCGGCGGAAGTCAGTCGCGAGCGTACAAGCGAGTTCTGCCTTGTCTCAATGCGCGAGATTGTGGCAATGGATCCGCTGCTTGAAACTGTTCTTGTCGAGATGGTAACAAGAAGCATGACAAGAAGAATTTTTGTCATGCTGAAGAGATGCGTGGAGAGGGGGGAAAGTTCTCCATGTGCTTTGAATCGCTCATGCGGAAGGGACATGCCAGACCTCTTGCTCTGGTTTTTATCAAATATAGCAAATAACCGGGAGTGACATTTTTTGTTGCGCCTCGTCATCAGCGCAAGCTATACTGTGGGCGCCATGGATGAAATCAAACTTGCCCTTTTTCAGATGTCCATATGTCCCGACAAAGATGACAATCTTCAAAAATTTGAAGATTGGGCCGCTGTCGCTGTGGCCGAAGGAGCCGATGTTCTGGTTTTGCCGGAACTCTTTACAGCGCCATTCGATAAAGATCTTCTTCATGCTGCCAGTGATCCGTTCGATGGTGGTGAGACAGTCAGTACGGTTTCTGATGCAGCCATGAGGCACGGTGTATTCATTGTTGGTGGATCATTTCCCGAGCAATCGGATGAAGGGAAGATGTGGAATACTGCCTTTGCGGTGAGTCCGGACGGGGAGATCTTGGCCAAGTACCGGAAGATCCACCTTTTTGATCCCGCCTATCCCGGTGTTGATGTCCGTGAATCGGACAGCATGGTCCCCGGTGACAGTTTGGCAAAATTTTTGTGTTGTGGCGTCCTCTCCTCAATTGCTATTTGCTACGATTTGCGTTTTCCGGCACTCTTCGCAAAAATGAGAAAAGATGGCGCAGGCATGGTTTTTGTTCCTGCGGCATTCAATCATGTATCGGGTCCGGCTCACTGGGAGCTTCTCGTCCGGGCGCGAGCACTGGATACCCAATGTTTTGTTGTCGCCTGCAGTCCGGCACCCAATCCTGCCCTCTCGTACAGTCCATGGGGTCATTCCATGGTGGTCGATCCGTGGGGTGACGTCTTGCTGGATGCGGGAAGTGGAGAAGGGATCCATTATTGCACGATCCGGCCGGAGAGAATCCAGCAGATCCGGACCCGGATCCCGCTGGAAATGCATTCTCGGCCGGAATTATACGGATTTTGAGACCGGTATGCGCACCCGGATGGGGTTTGGGCTGTTTTTTCGCACAAGTCACGGCTGTTATGGTGACGCTTTCAGAGCGAATTGAATATTCCGTAACGATTTGTTTCTCTTTTCAGGAGTTCCGGCGAGAATTCCCGCTTGACGGTTGCAAACCGGGCGAGATCGATGTATTTCAGATGCAGGCTCTTCTCAAGCTGTATTCTCACCCGGTCGCTTTGCCAAATAGTCACATCCTGGCCAAGAATGGCCGGGCGGCCATATTTTTCCTTTAAAACCTTCGCGACTTCGAGATAGCTGTATCGGCTCGAATTGAAATTCAGGGTGACACACCAGAGTTCGTTTTTTTCATCAAAAACAAACCAGGCGTTGTCAAGATGGGGCGGTCCGACTGCGGAAAGAACGGTCCAGTCTTCCTTTTCAAAACCTTCGATGAAATCGGCATCCCAAGCTTTCAGTGCCGGGTCTGTCCGGATGATTTCAACGACGGTGTCGCGGGTCATTCCGAACTTGTAGCGCGCATAGCCGTCCGGCAAGGGGAGTCCCGGAATGTTGTATCCCGGGTCGGGCACTGTGCTTGATGGTGGGAAAGGGTCCGGGCCTGTCGCGATCAAGGAGCCACACACGAGGAGGGTGAACCCGGTCAAAACGAGCCTCTTCTTCACGATTCATTGCTCCTTTTGGGCTAAAGACTGTTCACCATGATTATCGGCACAGTTCTTGTATCTTCCAGTATATTTACCACGGCCCGACCTGTCTTGCATGACGAACGTGATGTTGGTCTGCGAGTATGGGGAAAGCCGCTGTTGTGCCGCCCACACACAGGCTGCACAGCGGAATCAGGTTCACCAAACCCTTACAAGGAGCTGTTATAATGAGCAAAAAATTCGTGACCATTGACGGCAATACGGCTGCTGCCCATGTAGCCTACGCCTTCAGCGAAGTGGCCGCTATCTACCCCATCACGCCTTCTTCAACGATGGGTGAGTTGGCTGATGAATGGGCAGCCAAACACCGTATCAACATCTTTGGCCAGGAATTGTCGGTTGTTGAAATGCAGTCGGAAGCCGGTGCAGCCGGCGCGGTACATGGATCTCTTTCCGCCGGCTCGATGACGACAACCTTTACGGCTTCCCAGGGATTGCTGTTGATGATTCCCAACATGTACAAGATTGCCGGCGAAATGCTTCCGACCGTTTTTCATGTTTCTGCCCGCAGCCTTGCCGCCCAGTCGCTCTCCATTTTCGGGGATCATCAGGATGTCATGGCGGTCCGTCAGACCGGTTTCGCCCTGATGGCAGCCAATACGGTCCAGGAGACAATGGATTTGGCGCTCGTCTCGCATCTCGCCACGCTTGAGTCCGAGATTCCCTTCCTGAATTTCTTTGACGGGTTCCGCACCTCCCATGAAATCCAGAAAGTTGAAGAGATCGACTATGAGACGATGAAGTCTCTCATCGAGCACAAGTTTGTCGAACGTTTCCGCCGCCGTGCACTCAACCCGGAGCACCCGACGCTCAAGGTCGCGCAGCAGGTTGCTGATGTCTACTTCCAGGGCCGTGAGACGACCAACAGGAATTACGAAGACCTTCCTGAGTTGATTCAGAAGTATATGGATAAAGTCGGTGCCGCCATCGGTCGTTCCTATAAACTCTTCGAGTATGTCGGAGCACCGGATGCAGACAGGGTCGTGATTGCCATGGGTTCTGCCTGCGATGCCATTGAAGAAACCCTTGGATATCTCCAGGCAAAGGGTGAGAAAGTCGGTCTTGTCAAGGTTCGCCTCTACAGACCGTTCTCCATCAAGCATCTCTTGGCGGCCATACCGGCGAGTGTCAAGAAGATTGCCGTTCTTGACAGGACCAAGGAGCCGGGTTCCATCGGAGAGCCGCTCTATCTTGATGTCAAAGCGGCGCTTGAGGGCTCCGGGAAGACGGTCATCGGTGGACGGTATGGATTGTCCTCCAAAGAGTTTACACCGGCCATGATCAAGGCTGTCTATGATCACCTCAATGGAAAGTGTTTCCACAACTTTACTGTTGGCATCAACGATGACGTGACCCATCTCTCGATTCCGGTCGGCGAGGATATCGATACCGAGGCAGCGGATGTCAAGCGCTGCATCTTTTGGGGATATGGCTCGGATGGTACGGTTGGTGCCAACAAGGATGCCATCAAGATCATCGGTGACAACACGGAAATGTACGCACAGGGGTATTTCTCCTATGATTCCAAGAAATCAGGGGGCATCACCGTCAGCCATCTTCGCTTCGGCAATTCCCCGATCCATTCACCCTATTTGATCAACAAGGCCGATTTTGTAGCCCTGCACAAGCCCGAGTATATCGGTCGCTATGATATCCTTGGGCCGATCAAGGAGGGCGGTACCTTCCTTCTGAACTCGGAGTGGTCGAACGAAGAGGTTTTCGGGCACCTGACCGAGGATATGCAGAAGATCATCATCGAGAAGAAGATCAATTTCTACAATATCAATGCCTACAAGATTGCCCATGATGTCGGACTCGGAAACCGCATCAATTCGGTCATGCAGGCGGCATTTTTCAAGATCTCCGGTGTCATGCCCGAAGCCAAAGCGATGGAGCTGATCAAGGCTGCCATCAAAAAGACCTATGGCAAAAAGGGCGATGATATTGTCAAGCAGAACTGGGAGTGTGTCGACCGGACTTCGGAGGCCCTTGTCAAGGTCGCTGTTCCTTCCAAGCCCGGCAAGTGTGTTCCGGTCCGCAAACTTATACCCGACAATGCGGATGCATTTGCCAAAGAGATCATCGAGCCGACCATGCGTCTCAAGGGCGAGACGATCCCGGTCTCCAAGATGGCCTATGACGGTGTTCTCCCGACAGCTACCAGCCGGTTGGAGAAACGTGGTGTGGCCACTGAAGTACCTCACTGGATTCCGGAAAATTGTATTCAATGCAATCAGTGCGTTTTTGTCTGCCCGCATGCGACGATCCGGGCCAAGCAGATTCTGCCTTCGGATACTGCGAAGGCGCCTTCCACGTTCAAGACGGTCAAGTCCAAGACCAAAAACGAACGCGATCTGGATTACAAGATCCAAGTTTACGTTGAGGACTGTGTCGGGTGTGGAAGCTGTGTCGAGACCTGTCCCAAGGCTGCCCTCGTCATGAAACCGTTGGCAGAAGAACGGGTAGCTGGTGAGACAGAGAATGCAGTCTATTTTGATGCTCTCCCGATCATCACCGAAGGTGCTCCTGCCAATACGTTGAAGGGCAGCCAGTTCCTGCAGCCCCTCTTTGAGTTCTCCGGAGCCTGCGCAGGATGTGGAGAGACCCCTTATGTCCGCCTCATTACCCAGCTTTTTGGCGATCGCATGATTGTTGCCAATGCGACCGGTTGTTCTTCGATCTATGGTGGAACATTCCCCACTGTTCCGTATTGCAAGAACGAGCGGGGTGAGGGCCCTGCATGGGGCAACTCCCTCTTTGAAGACAATGCCGAGTATGGTTTTGGAATGCGCTTGGCTATTGACTCGAACCGGAAACAGCTTGCTGCCCTGCTCGCGGATGTCAAGACGGCTTCCCCTGAACTTGCTTCGGCCGTTGATGCCATGATGTCGAACTGGTCAAAAACCGACGAGCAGGCCAAGGCCGCTGCGGATGCCCTCAAGACTGCTCTCAGGAGTTCACTTGGAAAGGCATCGGGCGAAGTCAAGAGCAAGATCGAACGGGCAATCGCTCTCGAGAATTACATCGTCGACAAGAGCGTCTGGATTTTTGGCGGTGATGGCTGGGCCTACGACATCGGCTACGGCGGACTCGACCATGTTCTCGCAATGGGCCGTAATGTGAATGTTCTCGTTCTTGATACGGAGGTCTACTCGAACACCGGTGGTCAGTCTTCCAAGTCCACCCCGATCGGCTCCATCGCGAAGTTTGCGGCCTCCGGAAAGAAAATCGGGAAAAAGGACCTCGGGCTGATGGCGATGACCTATGGCTATGTCTATGTGGCTTCTGTGAACATGGGCTCCGATAAAGCTCAGCTTTTGAAGGCCATTCTTGAGGCGGAGGCCTATGAAGGACCATCCTTGATTATTGCGTACGCACCCTGTATCAACCATGGCATCGACATGCGCAAGAGCCAGGAAGCCGAGAAAAAGGCGGCGGCTTCGGGGCATTGGCCGATCTATCGCTTCAATCCCCTCCTCAAGGCCGAGGGAAAATCCTCACTGGTCTGGGAATCGAAAGAACCGACGCTTGATTTCAAGGAATATCTCATGTCCGAGCGACGGTATGCGATGCTTGTCAAACAGGATCCGGCCGAGGCCGAGAGATTGTTTGCGCTGGCTGCCGAGGATGCGAAAAGACGGTTCGCCCAATACAAGAAATTCGTTGACTGACCTGATCGCCGGGATGCGCTCTTGCTGACAGTATCCCGGCAGTGACGATTCATGGAGGAAGGGCCCCTGCCGGGACGGTTGTTCTGGCGGGGGGTTTTTTTTGAAACAAATGGTTTTTTGAGTACAAAAGAAAGCCGCCAATGGATTGCGTTGGCGGCATGTGCGGGCTGAGAGGGTGCTGCGGGTCAGGTGGAGCGGCTGTCCGTCTTGTATTTCCAGAGACCGAGACGGGTGGCTTTGCTCTGGATACTCTGGGCGTTGCGCCCGAAAATCGAAGCCAATTCGGCATAGGTGTGCTTGTCAAAGAGTTTTTTGAGCTTGGCGACCTCATCCGCGCGCCAGGAGTTTTTCCGCTGGGCGTTGTTTTGTGCGGCGATTGTGCTCCGATAGGTTCTTTCCTTGCGCAGGGACAGTTCATGCGCCTTTTTGTCCACGCTGGATTTTGTTCTTTTGAGTTTTTTCGCGATCTCGGCATTGGCCAGTGTCGGATAGAGTTTTTTCAGGCTGGAAAGATCCTCGTCAGACCAGTGATACAGATCGCGTTTTTTCTCCTTTTTTTTTCGGGGCGGGGGCATCGAAGTATTCGATTTTTTTGCGGGCATGACATCCTCCAGAAAAACAGTAGTTGTAATGTACTATTATGAACAACACAAGAGGCCGATATCCCTTGATCGGCCTCTTGTGCAGCTCTTGAGCGGTTTTACACCTCTCCGTTCTCGCGCATTCTGATTGTGTGGTATTTCCACAATCCGAGTTTTGTCGCCTTGCTTTGAATGCTCTGCGGGTTGCGATGCAGGGTCTCGGCAAGTTCACGATAGGTGCTCTTCTGGTACATCTTTTTGAGCGTCGCTTCCTCTTCTTTTGTCCAAGAATTCCGGCGTTTTTTGTTATTGGAAATAGCCACTTTCCGGCGGTGTTCGGGGGCCTTTTTCAGTCCGTTGTCGAACCCTTTTTTGTCAACACTTGCCTTGGGCCGGCCCAATTTTTTTGCGATTTCAACATTGGTCATCAGCGGATAGAGTTTCCGGAGCATATCCAGCTCCTGCTCGGTCCAGATTCCGCGGAATTTGCGGGGGCGGTCCTTCTTTGCTGCTTCGTCCTTGATGGCCCCCAAGTCTTTCCTGGATACCGTCGACTTAACCGTATGTTTGGACGGGCTTTTTACTGCTTTTGCTTGCTTCATATCCAATCTCCTTTGGTACTGAATTTGGGTTGCAGGAAACCCAATATATATCCCTTTTCCAAATAGTATCTCAAACCGAAGAAAAAATCAAGAAATATTGCAAAAAACATCACAAAAGCGTGTTTTTCAAGCTTGATCCGAAGATTTTGCATAAGTAGCCTTCATGAATGGAAAAGCTCATAATCAGTTTGAACGCTGTCGAGCTGCGCATTCTCGGCATCTGGGCAGAGGCGATTTTGCATGGAGGGCATTGGGGTGACGGTGCCGTCATCCTTCCGGATGAGGAGGCCGCCATGCAGTTGTTGAAATCTGCTCAAGCGAATAGTGCGTTGGCGTGCACGCCGAGGAACATATTTACTTTTCTTGTCTGGTCCTCCGCAAGCAGTGAAACTCCCGAAGAACAGATTCTTCGCGAAAAGCTCGAAAAATCACTTGCCGGCACCGGTTTGCGTCCCCCCGTTCTCTGACTTCTCACCAAAAGTGGCGTGAGGCTGTTCACCAGAAAAAAGAGCCGGGATCACAGACGTTACAGGGTCTCTGGCACGACTTCAAGCAGGCTGAATACGGCACCATCGAATGCCCCGTCCTGTTTGATGATGGGAGCTGCGTTAATGGTCAGCGTGATAGTCCTGCCGTCTCCGGTTTTGATGTTATGCCGAAGGTTGTATGCCGGTTTCCGGGTGCGTCTGATAATGCTGTACGGGAGCATTTCAGGAGACAATGGCGTGTTATCCTCGGCAAGGATTTCCCAGCGGACATCATCCCATGTCCTGCTTTTGAATTCTTCGTGCGTTATTCCAAGGATCTCACTGGCCCGCTTGTTTACAAAGGTGATCCGTCCGTTTGCGTCAACCATTGTTTTCCCGACAGGGCTGTTCTCAAGAATCGTCAACAGCACGTCACGTTCATGCGCGATGTCCTGTTCGAAGCGTTTTCGTTCGGAAATATCGATAAAGGTGATCACGACGCCATCAATCGCATTCTGTCTGGTCCGGTAGGGTGTCATCCTGATAAGAACAATGCCGCCATTGGCTAAAACACCTTCGGCCTGTCTGGGGACCAGGTCTCTGAGCACTTCGCCGGCAAGTTCGACAAACTGGCAGTTTTGTATGGTGCTGGTAAAATGACTGATCGGGCGGTCGATGTCCGCCTGTGTCAGATTGATATATCTGGTTGCGGCAGGAGTGAACTTGCGGACATGTTGCATCTGGTCCAAAAAAATGGTACCTATCTCGGTGCTCTTGAGGAGGTTGTCCATGTCGTTGTTCAACTGGGTCAGTTCTTCAATTTTTTGCTGATATTCGGAATTGACGGTATAGAGTTCTTCGTTCACTGATTGCAGTTCTTCGTTGGTACTCTGCAATTCTTCGTTGGAAGCGATCAGTTCTTCGTTTGTGGCCTGGAGTTCTTCGTTGGAAGTTTCAAGCTCCTCTATTGTTGCTTGCAAATTTTCTTGATTGTACTGCAGTTCCTGTTCCAGCTCGATAATCCGTTCGCTTTGCGGGATGTGGGTCTGGACAGCATGGCTTTCAATACTGGTACCGGAAACCTCTTCAAATGTTACAAGCAGGAAAGGCTGGGGGAAAATCACGCTCCCGATTTTACGTATCCCCAGATCGATGGTCCGTTCGGAACCGGTTCCTGGCGAAAGTTTGAAGTTGCGGAACCGGACGATCTCGGCGTTTTTTATGGCACGGTGCATGCCGGTAGTGATCGCGATGGCCAGCTCGGGATTCACCATTCGCAACAGGGAGGATGTCGGTTTCCCGGGTGGGAGATGGACGAATTCCCGGATATCCCCACAGACTCGCTGTATGTCGCCACTCTCCGAGATAACGACGCCAGGGGGAATGAAGCTGTCCAGCAGGCTCGTTGTGATCAGTTCATCGAGGGAAGGTTCACGCCTGGTCAGCCCTGAACGAGTCACTTGCGCGATCGTTCCGCTATGTGTTGTTTCGAAATCGATGGTACTTGGTCGTCGGCTGCTGGTCTCGGTTCTATGTTGATAGATCTTCCATTTTTGGTTGACTGGTACCAGCGCGGTATTGTTGTCTCCTGCAGTCTCACTCGATCCCAGAAACAGGGTTCCGCCCGCCGGAAGGGAGAAGCGGAAGCTATTGATGATCTTCTGTTGCATTGCCGGCTTGAGGTAGATCAGGAGATTGCGGCAGACGATCAGATCGATCCTGGAAAAAGGCGGGTCCTTGATGATATTATGTGCCGCGAAAACGACCATCCTTCGGATTGATTCATTAATCCTGTAGCCGGAATCTGTATGAATGAAAAAGGTTTTGAGTCGCTCCGGGCTGACGTCCTGTGCGATGTTTTCAGGGTAGAGGCCGGTTCCGGCGACTTCAAGAGCATCTGCATCGATATCAGTTGCAAAAATCTTGATCTCGCGGTGCGTATTTGTCCGCATCAGGTGTTCCTGGAAGAGCATGGCCAGCGTGTACGGTTCTTCTCCGGTTGAACACCCGACACTCCAGATGCGGAGCGGCATACTCTGCGGGGTTTTTGCCAGGAGCGACGGGATGACTGTTTCGATAATATAGTTCCATGCTTCGCCATCGCGGAAGAATCGTGTTACGTTGATGAGCAGGTCCCGGAAAAGAATGGAAGTTTCATTGGGGTAATGGTGCAGACAGGAGACGTATTCTTCAATGGAATCAATGCGGTTGATGCTGATCCGGCGTTCCAGTCTGCGGATGATTGTATTTGGTTTGTAGAAGGAAAAGTCGACGCCGGTTCGTGTGCGGATGATCGACAAGATTTTTCCAAAGGTGTCTTCGTCGCTCAGCAGTTTTTCTTCGACGGTTTCGGGCTGGTTGATGAAGGGATGATTGATGTAGCGCATCAACTCGTCCGGCATTTTTGACGGTGGGCAGATGAAATCAACCAGTCCGGTTGCAATGGCGCTCCGGGGCATTCCGTCAAATTTGGCGGATTCTTCATCTTGAGCCATAACCATTCCGCCAGCACCCTTGATGGCCCGGACACCAAGGGTGCCGTCGCTTCCTGTCCCTGAGAGAATGATACCAATGGATCGCTCACCCTGGTCTTCGGCAAGAGAGTGGAAAAAGATGTCAATGGGAAGATTGAGTCCCTGTGTATGGCTGATTTGTGGAGCGAGAAGGAGTTTTCCGTGGAAAATCGACATGGAAAACCCGGGAGGGATGAGATGGACACAATTTGGCGAGAGCGGCATCCCGTCTTCGACCCGGCAGACTTTCATTTTGGTGTGTCGTGATAAAAGCTCGACCATCATGCTTTTGTATTCTGGCGAAAGATGCTGGATGACAACGAAGGCCATGCCTGATGTTGCCGGCATGTGTTTGAAAAATTCCTCGAGTGCTTCAAGGCCTCCCGCCGATGCACCAATCGCCACACAGGCGGGAACGTGAGATGGCGTCTGCTCTTCCTGATTGACTGTTTCTCCCATGGTATCTCTCCCGCGAGTTTCGTCCCTCAACGAGAGTATAGGCACGAAACAGGTATATGGAAAGTCTCATAGTGGACAGGAAGCGGATATTGAGACGAATAACGGTATCAGAGTACGTGGGAAAAGCGGGAGAACAGGTACAATTCGGAGAATGTCACCATGATGACGGTATGGATGCATCAAAAAAGCACCACCTGGACCGGTGGTGCTTTTCTAAACAATCTGTTTCAGATCAGAGGGTGTAACTGATGCCGAATTTGAGCCAGAAGCGGAAATCTCCACCATCTTTGCCCAGTGCCCAGTCGGACTGGGGAACATAGCCCATGTGGAAAGAGCTCCAGAGGGTGACGCCGCTGGCAACGCTGACGCTGTACTTGGCGCTCCCTACGAAATCGCTGAATGCAGAAAGATTCTTATTGTCCGTATTGTCCATCCAGTAGCCAATGTTAACACCCAGATCGAGACTGGATGAGTCCTTGACCAGCTCGATGCTGTCCCCAAAGGAGAGGGCGATATAGCGATCTTCCATTTTATTGCGACTGCCGTTATTGTCGTCCGGCTTGAAAGCCTGGGTGAAGGAGATCTTGGGGGCGAGGGGTAGGTTGGCAAGCTGGACACTGACCATTCCTGTGAAATAGCTCATATCGTAGCCGTAATGATCTTTAGAGTTCGGATAGAGGAGGAACCAAACTTCTGCACCGATCTTGACTGCATCATTGGCAAGTGCTTTGCTCCATGAGACACCAAAGTCGATACCAGTTAGCGCCTTTTCATCTGTACTTGCACCATCGCCATAGTTTGTGCTTGCCGTAGTCATGGTGTTGATCCCGAGGATGGAGGGGGCAACTTCGCCGACCACGAGAAAATAAAAATCGCCGGCGGCATAGCCAAGGGAGGGCAGGATGACACCGGAAGGAACTCGATCGAGAAAATTGGGACCGCCACGGAAGGCATAGAAGCTGTCGTATTCGAGGCCGAGATCCAGGCCAATCTTGCTGTCGTCGGCCTGCAGACTTGCACCGACCAAGAGGACAAGAAGAACTGCAATGATACCAATGTGTTTCATACTCTTCTCCTTAGGGTATTGAATGTGGTCCTTGTAGCATACGCCCGCGTCTCCATTCCGTCAAGGGGAAGTCGGATGTCAAAATCCGGGTAAGTGTGAAAGACGATTCAAGTTCTGTCTGATGCCAATCGTTGTATGATTGCTATATTCTTAGCGGATATACTCTGTGGGAGGTTTCTCATGCGCAGTGTTTTGATTGCCGGTCTGGACGGGAAACGTTGGCAGGCTCTTCTTGCCACGTTCTCGTCGTATGAGGATGCGCCGCTTGCCATACCAGTGGGGAACCATGAGCGGGATGACTTGGTCAAAGATCTTTTGCAAATCGGCGATCGGCCCTGGATTGATTCTCCTCTCCCCGAGGCGGCCGGGAGTGTCGTCGTTTTTCTGGCCGGGTTTGATGGTCGCGAGAGTTCGCGCTTTATCGATCAGACGCGTGGCATGTTCGGCCCG
>DAIREN010000026.1:0-24158 GCA_036795535.1 Spirochaetota bacterium | reverse complement strand
AATATCCAGAAATTCACCGAGGGGGCCTTCCGCAAATGGGGATACGAACTCGCCGAGAGGGAGTTTCCCGGGGAAACCGTCTCCTGGGAAGCCTGCGGAGGAACACCTCCTCCGGGGAAGATCCTCATCAAGGACTGCATCGCGGACAACTTCCTGCAGCAGATCCTGACACGGCCCAAGGAGTTCTCGGTCATCGCCACCACCAATCTGAATGGCGACTATATCTCGGACGCCCTGGCGGCCGAGGTTGGCGGAATCGGAATCGCACCAGGCGGGAACATCAACTACGAGAGCGGGTTTGCCGTTTTTGAAGCGACCCACGGCACGGCACCGAAGTATGCGGGGCAGGACAAGGTCAATCCGGGTTCGGTCATCCTCTCGGGCGAGATGATGCTGCGCTACATGGGATGGGGAGAAGCCGCCGACCTGGTCATCAAGGGACTCTCGAAAACGATTGCGGACAAGACGGTGACCTATGACTTCGCCCGACTGATGGATGGAGCGGAAGAAATCCGCTGCAGCGAATTCGGAACCCGGATCATCGCCAACATGTAAAACGACCGTCAACGGGGCCTGCATGCTTCGTGCAAGCCCCGTTTTTTTATACGCCGAGGAGCTTGCGGATCGCTCCGAGTTTTCCTGTGCGGATGCGGATGACCCGGCCGTCCGCAAAGGTCATGCGCACTCCCTTGAAGAATCCGATTTCCAGGGAACGGAGAGATGCGGTGTCGATATCCAGACTGGTCTCATGTCTTGTGCCAACGGCGGAGACACGGTTGGCAAACTCCTGGACATCCGATGCCTCGGCGGCAAACCCGCGTATGGCTTCGACACCTTTCCCGTAATCGAACATCTCCTTGAAACTCTTTTTCAGATCTCTGGTGCTCTCCTTGAGCTCGTTCCAGGATTCCTTGAGGGTCTCACCACCCCCGCCGCCATCGAATGGATCGATGATCTGCAGGACATTCAGGATGATCCGCCCCGGAATCACAACGAGATTCCCGCTGTGACGCACCATCCCCACGCCGTAGTTTGCATGTTTGATCAAGATAAAGTCTTTCCCTTCAACAAGAGCCATTCCCCGCCTCCTTTGATCACTGCTTCCATTGCGAGTATAGCACAGGGAGGAAAATTCTCCGGGATTGAACCTGCCAACCGAGTATGGCGGGTTCTCCGGCCTCCCGAAATCCGCACAGAGAGATGCTCCATTTTCAGGGAAACCGGGGTATACTGTATAAAGCGTACAGCGAAAAAACCGGAGGTTTTGCCATCCCATGAAATTTCTGATTCCGTTTCTCCTTCTTCTCTCCCTGTGCATCTTTGCCTGCTCGGATGATCCTGCCGATTCCGGAAGCCTGCTTTCGACCGGCAGCTCTTCCTCTCTGGCGTCTCAGACGTCCCAAGGCTCATCTCTGTCTTCCGGCTCATCCCTGTCTTCCGACTCGTCTTCATCGAGTCTGACGGACCGCTTCGTCCTGCTCTCGACCACACCGACCCAGGGCGAAACCGGAGTCGCCAGGGACACGCAGATCACCCTGCGTTTCAGTCGTGCTGTCAATCCGGCAACCCTCAGCGGGAATCTCGTCCTGACCCAGTGGTGGGACGGATCTCTGGTCACCACGAATGCCGGCACGATCGACAGCAGCAGAAATCCGGTCATCGTGTTTACACCATCCTCGACCCTTCCGGACGAGTACGAATTCCGCCTCCATCTCAACAACGCAGCCATCCGGGACACGGGCGGGACAAATCTCGAGACCGCCTCCGATCTTGTCTTTGAGACCGGGACCTCGGTCTCCGGGGATATGCCCCGCGTCATCCGGACATCACCGGTCAACAACGGGACAGCCATCCCGACGGGGTCAATCATCCAGCTCGTGTTCAGCGAACCTATGGCGCAATCCACCCTGACGTCCGGCACAATAAAACTCTTTCCGACGGCATCTCCTGCTTCTCCGGTCTCCCTCTCCATCAGCCTCAATGTCGACAAGACCAATCTGGCCATCACTCCGGGACAAGCCCTGGCCGCCAATACGGAATATACCCTCACGGTCAGCCGGACCGTCAAAGGCCTGAGCGGTGAGAATATGGCCCGAAACTACACCCTGGCCTTCACCACGGGATCCGGTCCGGATGTGACCCCGCTTACGGTCAGCGCAATCAGTCCGCTTGACGGAGCCAGTGGCGTTGGAGTGACCAACTCGGTCAGAATCACCTTTTCCCGGCCGGTGCGCACCTCAAGCGTTTTTCTGGATTATCCCGGTACGGCCGGTTCGATCAGGGTCAGCCGCTATGCCGACGGAAGCTTCCCCCTGACGGGCACACTGGTCACCGAGACCGGTGAAACCTCGTCGACGGTGATCTTCCGCTTGGCAGCCACCGATGCGTACGAGGCAGGGCGAACGTATTATATCCATGTCAACGGCGTCACAGCACTCTCGGGAGCCACCATGTCTGCCCCCTTGAGTTCGAGTTTTACCGTCCAGAACACGGCACCGGGAACGATTGCCGATCTGCGGAATGTCACCGGGCCCTGTGCCATCCGGGTTGAAAACGTCCAGATGACATTTTTCCGGAATTACCCCGACAACTACCGGGCCTTTTTTGTTCAGGAAAACGCATCCGGACCGGCCATCATGGTCCTCTGGAAAAGCGAGAAAGCGCCATTCCATACCACTGACTACGTCTATCCGGTCTACACCAGCGTCAATCTGAATGTGACCTTTGTCAATGAATACGAAGGCATGAAGCAGGTCACCGCCTGTACGGTCGAAGAAAACTCCGCCGGAAACAAAGACCTCACCTGGGTCTACGATAATCTCGTGACCGTTATTGGCAGTGAAACAATCGATGAGAACTACGAAGCGAGGTATGTTCAAATCGACGGCACCCTTTCGGACTATCTAGCAGGATCCAGCATACAAAACCGCATCTATCGGTTGAATTATGCAACAGGAAAGTATATTCGCATGCTGGTCAACCAGGATCACATCATGGGGATAACCCAAACAAGCAGTGTAGCCAATGCAGTAGGCAAGAAAATCCGCGTTCTCGCACCAATCCAGCAAGACGCAAACGGGTATTTTATCAAGCCCTATCTGTATTCGAATTTGACCCCAGATGCAGGCACTTCAACAACCCTTCTGAGCTATCCATCAAACTATGTTCAAATGCTGGACATGGTACGTCTGACAAACTGAACAAAATAGGGCCGGCTGGATGGTTCCAGCCGGCCCTGATTCATTCCGGATCCAGGGTTCAGTCCTGCCCCGTCGTCCTCGAACCTTTCCAGCGCTCGTAAGCGGCCCGCCCCTCGCTCTCCCAGTACTCTTCATACCGGTCATCACTGGCGGATGAGCAGAAGGTTTCTTCCAGCTTCTTTTCGATTCTGGCCTCGATTTTCTTGTCGGCCTTTGATGAATGCCCGCCTCCGTGGCCAAACCCGCCAAAGAGCAGTCTGCCAAGAATAAAAAGTCCAACCGCCTGCCAGTAATCGATTACCCCCAGCCCGAAGATCCCCGGCATCAGCCAGTTCCAGAGCTCCCTGATGACGATCCCGAAGAGAAGGGCCAGACCAAGAACTCCGGCGATCCCCAGAATCACCATCCCGATGACGGCAAAGACCTTTTTCCCCCTCGACCAGTTGTCAAACTCGCAATGGAATTTCATCATTGTCATACTCCTTCCGTGTTGTTTTCCGGTCTTTCCATGGAACGTTGCAGCTTGTCGATGGCCCGCTTTTTTCTGGCAAGAAGGGTCCCCAACGGTTCTCCCCATGCCGAGGAACACTCCTTGAAGCTCCGCCCCTCGAACTCGGTGGCCGTAATCAGGACGCGTTCGGCGATCGTCAATCCGGCAAAGGCCTTTTCAAACCGCTCAAGCCGTTCCTGATACTCCAACCGGCCATCACCGGTCTCGCCCGGAGCTGGCAAGATATCCGCAAGGACCAAGCCATCCCCGCAGGGCGCCTCAAAGGGAACCGTTGCCGGACCTTTTCTCCGCCAGATGTCGATCACCCGGTTTTTGAGCGCCCTGTAGACATACCCGGCCAGATCCTCAACACCGCTCCCTCCCCGGGCAAGGATGCCGAGCATGACGTCCTGCACGATATCCTCGCTGTCACGGTCCGATGCGTCATCAATCATCGAACGGACATGAGAAAGAAGTTTTGACCGTTCCCGGGCAAAGAACTCGGCCACTCTCGCCCCATGCTGTTTGTGTTCCATCTGCTCCATACCAGTAAAGACGGAAAATCATGGCGGGTATTGCATAAAAAAAGAACGCGGCACCCGTCCAGGCATGCCGCGCTCCGATCCAATCCCAAAAGGGATACACAAATAGTATCACGTTTATTCACCGGAAGCAACAAATTTCGTCAGTTTGTAATCATATTAATCGACCACCCTGCTTTTCCTTCCGTCTGGAGCGACGGATCTCCCATTCCCCGAGCCAATAAAAAAAACACACTTGCCCTTGCCAAGCAGTCCGGACTGGTCTACCCTGAGAGGGAAGGCGGATCGGACCGGAAAGGAGCATGCCATGGCACAACCCAGTTTCAACAACCTGCAACTCGTGGTTGTCTGCGGGAATTACAACTCCGGAAAGTCCGTACTTGCCGCCAAGTACTTTCCGGGTTTCAAGCGCGTCAACCACAATGAAATCCGCCGCTTCATCAAGACGATGACCGAACATGGCCAGGACTGGACGGCCAGTGATTACGATGCCGAGATGGAACACCTCGTCAAACGGATCGAGACCGCGATCATCCACCACTACCTCGAGCGTCACGAGCGGTTGATTATCGACAACACCTGCATCAACCGCGAAAGCCGGAAGAAGTACATCCAGGAAGCAAAGATGCGCAAGGTTCCGGCCGGCTGTGTCTTTATCGATGTGCCGGTCAATGAGCTCCTGACACGGAACCGCACCAGACCGGCCCGGGACCAGGTCCCCGAACGGATCATCAGCATGCTCCACGCCAAGATGGAGCTTCCATCGACCGAAGAGGGATTCGACCTGGTCAAGATTATCCGGGAGACCTGAAGACTCCGATGGAACACCTGGCACTGGGCATCGATATCGGGGGAAGCGGGATCAAGGCCGCGATCGTCAATACATCCAATGCCGGTCTCGTCTCCCCGAGACTCCGTGCGGCAACCCCAGAAGGTGCCCGACCGGCCGATGTCGCCCGTACGCTCAACACCCTGGTCTCGTCTCTCGACTGGCACGGCCCGGCGGGGATCGCGTTCCCCGCGGTCATCCAGAACGGAATGGTCCGCACGGCAGCCAATATCGACCCCGCCTGGATCGGGGAAGACGTACTCCGGATCTGCAGCACGGAGAGTACCTGCAGCTTTACAGCGGTCCTGAATGATGCTGATGCGGCCGGCCTGGCACTGGTTCGCCATGTTCCGGAAGCCCGTTCCTGCCCGGGCACCGTCCTCGTCCTGACAGTCGGAACCGGGCTGGGAACGGCGCTCTTTACCGGCGGGCGTCTTGTTCCCAACCTCGAACTGGGCCATATCGAACTGGACGGGATCGAAGCGGAAGCCTGGGCGTCCGATGCGGCACGCAAAAAAGAAGACCTCTCGTGGGAAAAATGGGGGAAACGCCTCTCGAGTGTCCTGGCACGACTCGAGGCCCTCCTCTGGCCGGACCTGATCATCCTTGGAGGCGGGGCGGCGAAGAAATTCGACCGGTTTGCGGCTCAACTGCACACGAGGGCGCTCCTCATCCCCTCACCTCTCCTGAACAACGCAGGCATCATCGGTGCCGCCATGGCCGCAATACCTCCGGAGACTGCCCCTGGGCCCTAACAGCGATCAGCGTGCCTTGTGGTTGGCCCAAACCAAGGCAACCGGGGCATTTCCCCAACCTTCACGCCTCGCCCGGGCCATGGCTTGGTCAATCGCACGCTCCCGCGAAGGTGCATAGACATCGAACGTCCGATGGACACGCGTATGGGCATTCCGCAATCGGACCGACCAAAGCTGCTGGGTGGGTGTGCCAGTTTCATTGTAGTGCACAACCCGGGTATTGGAACGTGAAACACCACCGGGGAAGCAGGCGGGTATCGTGACAAGCATGCCAAAAGCAATCAACAGCAGGTATAGGCGCATGGAATTCTCCAGTTCATGTCCATAGGCTTCGACCGAGACGACATCCCGGATACACATGACAAGTATAGTGCCTGAACCGTTGTTTTTCACGTCTGCCTCGGGAAAAAATGACTCGCGTTTCCTTCGGGGATATATTTGCCCGGTCAGGACCAACTCAAATCCCCGGGAAGCCACATGCCACATCGAGAGAACACGATCATCCGTTTTACCGACTGCCTCCCCGAAAATCTCCCCGCGGGCTCGGCACCTCTGGGTCCTCTGCCGTATCAGGACGAAATCCGGATCAAGGCGGATGCGCTCCTCTCCTTCTGGAAACGCAACAGACTCCCCAGCCCCGTCCCGACCCTGCTTTCCAATCCCCGCCCGAGAGAATACCGCACGACCTCCAAACGTCGCGTCGTCCAGTCCGGCAAGACTTGGCATCTTTCGATCGAAGGCGAAGCCGCCGAACTCCTTGAACCGGAGTCGGACCGCACCTGTTTTTCCGCCATCGACAGCATGCTCCGGCTTCCTGCCTACTCCCATCTGGCCCGCGCCCTGAACTGGGTCATCCTGCGGAGCAACGGGCACCGGGAGACCGTCCTTGTCCTGAACGCGACCCGAGGGAACGCCTCCCTCTCCCGTCTGGCCCTCAAACTCAAGGATGCCCTGACCGGTTCCGGATGCAGTCTCCAGGGACTGATCCTCTTTTCCGATCCGGCCAATTCGGACTTCTACCTTGACAGCGCGGGAACCGCCCGCACACTCTGGGGCAGGGACAGCATGCTCATGCAGATCGCCGGGAAGCGCCTCTTCTCGCCGGTGCTCGCCTTCACACAGGTCAGCCTCGAAGGAGCCGGGCTCCTGGTCGAAACTGCCCTGGAATTTGCAACCAAGGCCGACTGTCGCATATCAGGTTTGCTGGATGTCTATTGCGGGTATGGCCTTTTCTCGGTTTTTTTGGGGAACAACCTCAGGCCTCATACGCTCGGGATCGATATCTCCGAACGGGCCATCCTGGCCGCACGACGGAATAATCCCCGGGGAACATACCGCGCGGCGTCAATCACCCCGTCGTCCATATCCCGTCTTGCCGAGGGCCGGGACGAACTGATCGTCGTGGATCCGCCCCGAAGCGGACTCGATCCGGCCGTCCTCCAAGCCCTGGCAGCCCGTCAACCCGCTGCAGTGATCACTTTTCATTGCGATATCGACACGGCACCGGATGCGATCCTGCGCTGGGATGATGCCGGCTACGGGCTGGCCGGGACACGGGCGATCGACATGTTTCCCGGATGCAGTGCGCTTGAATTGGCAAGCCTCTTCCTCCCCCGCTGAACGGCCCCACCCGCGTGGCTGCGCCGGAAGACATGCGCTCCCGCCGCAAAAGCAGTGCCGCCCGGAACAACTCAGGACGCCGTACCCGGAAAAAACCGGACTCGGGTACGCAAACCTTCAAGACGTTCCGCTGTACCCATGTGGTTGCTCTTAGGTTCATTGACAAACCAGGGGCAGCGGGATATGATGGAATGCAGTCTGGTATTGAACCCAAGGAGAAAAACATGAGCATTTTCGAGAAAGATCTGTACGCTGCAAGACGAAAATTCTTTGCCCTCGCGGGCCAGGTCTACGTCAATACACCCGACGGGGCTCTGGTGTGTTATGTCAAACAGAAACTCTTCAAACTCAAGGAAGAGATTACCGTTTTTGCCGACGAGGCACAGACCCGTCCCTTGGTCCAGATCAAGGCCAGACAGATCATCGACTTTTCCGCGGCCTACGATGTGACCGAAAGCAGCAGCGGACGAAAAATCGGTGCCCTCAAGCGGAAAGGCCTCAAATCGATCATCAAAGACGAATGGATGGTCATGAACGCCAACGACGAGGTCGTCGCCAGACTGACCGAAAAATCCGGCTGGGGAGCATTCGCCAGCCGGATGATCAGCCTGATCCCCCAAAAATATTCCATCCTCTCGCAGGACGGACGGGAACTGGCCACCATCAACCAACGCTTCGCTTTTTTTGTCCACAAATTCGACATCAACCTCAGTCAGCTTGATGCTTCTCTGGATCGGGATCTGGCCATGGCCAGCACGATTCTCCTGCTCCTGATCGAAGGTCGCCAGGGCTGAGCACCAAAACAACCGGGAAGCATCCGGGCGGAACTCTGCACGTCCGGCTTGCTCCCGGTTGTTACACCTACACCTGCGTGGGCACGCAGCCAACGCTTTGCTTCCGCCCCGCAGGATCCGCATTACACAGATTCGCCCGTCGTGGCGGAGCTTTTTTTCTGCCTGCGAATCTCGGCATCGACAACGGCACGGATTGGCTTGACCATCTCATCCCGCATCCGCGCCTTGAAGACCCGCTGAAATCCCTTGATCCCGAAGAGGGGCCAGGCCAGAACCATCCCGATCCTCCGCAACCAGTGCCGGTGGGGGAAATCATAGGTTCCGTTCTTTTTGAAGACCTTGTGGTCCACGCGGAAGATGAGCCGCATCCCGCCCCAGACCTCGTCCCGGAAGATCTTGATCCCCGCGATCCCGGCAAAGGTTCTCGGAGCAATGTACCCTAATGACTGCCAGGTCGCCAAGCGCCAGGCCACTCCATCAATGGCCGCACCAAGACTGTCCGCATCCCCGGATTCATCCGTCAGGATCCCGGCCGGATTGGCGCGGCCCACATCGGCATAGGCTTGCATGATCTGTCGCATATATCCCAGTGCTGACAGGGGTCCGGAAACAAGCCAGGCCATCTGTTTGCCCGTATAGACGGGAACATGGGTATTGAAAAAACTCCGGTCAAAATATTCCTTCCAGTCGGACGAGAAGGCACGGCCCTCAATTGTGACAGCGTACACGATGATGTCTGCCGGCCTGACGTGTTCTTCAAAAAACTCCCGATACCCGTCACGACCATCCCAGGAGCACTCGTTGGCAAAACAACAGCCGCAGCATCCGAGACAGCCACCCTTGATCCCGATCTCTTCGATCGATTTCAGATCGACAAGCCCTCCTGTGAAAGCCCCCCTCAGTCGGGCCAGCATGCTCTCCATCCCGGCACCGGTTGAACGTCTGTCCTGCAGGATCAGGACCCGCTTTCCCCCGAGATCGACACGATACGAACCCTGCGGGACAATCGGCGACAGGCGTGTTGCGTGTAACGGTGGCCAGTTCCGGGGAAGGACCGGATCAAGTCCGATGGCCTCCGTGAAGCCCTTCATAAAGGCGGAAAACCGTTCACGCTCGCTCTTCCTGCCGAGATCATGCATCTCCGCGGAAAACGCACCATAGACACTCATCCCCAGGTCCTCCGAGACAGCCGTCAGCCAGTCAATCGCTGTCGAGTCATAATAGTGTATGGAACTGAAAACAATCGCCGACAGCTTTCCCCGGAACGTCTGTGATTTTTCCTCCCCGCAAAGATCCAGAAAGCGAAAAACTTGTGACGGAACCAGATGGTGGTAGACGGGCGAGACCCAGAGAAGAGCATCGGCTGCGCGAACGGTCGCAAGAACTTGCTGAAGACGCTCCGGATCGGCACGCAGGACCTGTATGTCGAATGCCACATGGGATATCCCGAGCGAGACCCCGGGCTGCCCAGCCTGCCACCAAAGAATGTGCTGCAGGGTAACGCTCTTCTCACCCTTGGGACTCCCGTTGAGAACCACAAGCTTCATCATCTTTCTCCTCTTCCCGTGCAGGGCCTTTGCCCGTTGGGAGCCAGCGCAGCTCCGATAAACTTGAGGGCTTCATCCAGGAAGGCATCCTGCCCCTGGGGAAAAACATCGCTTCTCTGGTTGACCATCTCGGAGGCAACCTGGACAATCCCGATTCCCATGCATTGGACCAGCATGGCTGACCGTCGGGGATCAAGATCCTCACGCATGGAACCATCCGAACGACCGCGCTCGATCGCCCCGACCAACATGCCGAAATTCCGCTCATTCTCGGCAAGGAGTTCGGCGCGGATGGTTGCCGATGGTCCCCGGCCTCCGCTTTGCGGGCTGAAGAGTGTCCGGGCATCCCTGAGAAGGGCATACAGTCTGGGATGTTCCCGCTGGAAATCGATAAAGGCCCTGCCGCAGGCCCAGGCCCGGGAAAAGCCATCACCGGCAGTTTCCAGATTTTTTTCGGTCATCCGGTTCATAATCCGTAATGCCTCAAGGACAACAGCAGCCAGAATGTCTTCCTTGCTCTCGAAATACCCGTACACTGTCCGCTTGGAAAAACCGGCCTGGGTGGCGATGGCATCCATCGAAGTTGCCGCATACCCGTCATCGGAAAAAAGCCGCAGGGCTGCTTGAACGATCCGCTCACGGCGCTGCCTTCGCTCCTCCGACTTTCGTTGGGAGATTCTCATGGCACCCCCTTCAAGTATACCGAGAGTATACTTTTTTTTCCTTGGGTGTTCAAGGCTTGAGTGAGCACCGGAAACCCCGCACGTAAAAAGCTGACTATTGGGGTAAAATGCTATACAATAGAATGCAGTAGCTTTGGTATTCTCCATGGAGGACACATGCGCCAACTCGTCTCTATCGTGTTTATACTGCTCTTTGCTTCACTTCATCTGGCAGCCCTGAACGTGGATGTGCATGGCGAATTCCGCAATCGCGCCGTCTACCTGATGAACAAGGATGCCAAGAGCGAGACAGGGGACACCCTCGCCATTTTTGACAGCAGACTGCGCGTCTGGCTCGAATCCGGCGTCAATACCAATCTCGGTTTCGTCTACAATCTCCAGATCGGAGATGTCTCTTGGGGGGATTTGTCCGGAACATCCCGGAAGGATGGCGAGCAGCATTTCATCGCCGGCGGATCCCAGGGGACCGAGGGTATCAATCTCAAAACCCGGCAGATGTACATGCGGTACCAGGATGGCGACTCAAGCTTCCTGATCGGATTCGTCCCCTTCAAAACGCCGCTCGCCTTTCTCCTCGACAGCAATCTTCCGGGTCTGGTCCTGAACACCAGCCTCTTCGGTCTGGATGTCCGGATGATGTACGCCCGTGCCTATGCCGGACCATCCTGGAACGGTGACAACAAGGACAAGGTCCTGGCTTCAAAGACAGCCGACGCCGTCGATCTTGGAGATGACAGAAACGATTATTTCCTATCCGCAGGATATGTCATCGGCGAGTATCTGGGATTGACAGGCTGGCTCCTGGTCGATGACAACAACCGCTTCAAACACGAAGCGCCGACATCCAAAAAACTCTTTTCAGACCTCTATTACTGGGGCGTCCAGGCAAAGGGCAAGTTGAGCTCAGCCCTGACCTATGAAGCCAATCTCGTAATCGGAACGGGAAGCATTACCTCCGTCGGTGAAGGCAGCGAGTCCGTCTCCTCCTGGGCCTTCCAGGGCAAGGGAAGTGTGGCACTGGAAGGTTTCAAGTTCAAATTCCAGTACCGGATGCTCTCCGGAAACTCCGCGAGCGACACAGATCCCGGCTCACCGGTCCAACAATTTGCCGTCCTGGACGGAGACGAAGGCTCGACCGGCTCCTGGATGGGACTGCTCTTTGGCGGTGGCCCTTTTGCCGACCAATACTACTTCCACTACGGATCGGCCTCGGCCCGTCGTGTCAATATCACCAAAGGGTATTTTGTACGGAATGATCCGGGAATCACGGCGCTTGAGTTTTGCATCGAGAAGGACATGCACGAAGGGAAAGCCACCTTCATTCTGTCTGGCGGGTATGCGCAAACCACACGGGCTGTCCTTGATGCCGATGGAGAAGAGGCATACACACTCGGTGTCGAACTCGACATCGGGCTCAAGACCCGCTTGATGAAGGAACTGGAGCTCTACATCCAGCTGGCCTATCTCTTCCCGGGTTCCGCCCTTGGTCCGACGATCGCGCTGGACAACGCCGTCTACTCGAGGCCGGCCATGGGAACCGACCCGGTCCTGCGGATTGATGCCGCGCTGGCGATGTCTTTCTGAATCTGTCCCGAGATTGCTCCTCCATATTCAGTCGTGCCGGTATTCTGCCGAAGAGTATCATTGTTGCTGGAACGATATCGCGCAAGGGTCTCACATGGACAGGATCAACTATCTGCTTTCAGGCCTTGATGATATGGACAAGGTCGTCATTTTCGTACGCCAGGATTGCAACCGTATCTGCCATACGAAAAAAATGATCTTTCGCAAGGAAGAGGTCAACCAATACCACGCTTCCGATATCATCAAAATTGACGGCTATATCAGCCGTTTCGAGAATGATCTCCGCGAAGACTATATCCTTCTGAATGTGCCCGATGTCTGGTTCCGTGATTCCTTGGGTATTGACCCTGCCCGTGAAGAGGATTTTGATCTCGTCTTTCTGCCGAAGGAAGCCATTGAGTCCATATCCCCTTCGGTCGAGACAATTCTCAAGAGATTCCTCAAGGAGATGAGCGCCAATCCGGGCTGATCTCCTTGACAGGACGGTCTTCCACCAATACACTGATACCCTGAAAGGCAGTTGAATGGGGGAATGATGCTCGACAGTGGATACAGGGCCTTCTTGCACACCAAGACACGGGCTGTCTTTTCCCGTTTTGCCAGTGTCGAATTGATCCTGACCGCACTGACGTCCCGCAATCCAGCTCAGGTCCTCGAGTCTCTCAAGCTCGACAACCCGGCCCTCTCACTCTCCGGCCTCTCCGCCGAGGATACCGAGCTGATGCTGCACCGCCACTTCATCGAGCGGCTCTCCAAAGCCATACCCGGCGGCTCACTTGTTTTTTTACTTTTTCGCGCCCTGATCATGGAGTACGAAATCCGCAATGTCGCGCTCTTTCTCAAACTCGGGAGTGCCCAGTCCGAGCGCTGGTATCCGCTGGCACCGGGCTGTGGTTTTTTTGACGAGAAGATCCTCTCCCTCTCGAATGATACGGCACTTCGCCTTCTTGAACGTTCAGAGTATCGCGAGGCATGCCAAATCTGGCAAAAGACCCGGGACACCAGCCGTCTTGATGCCGCTCTTGACTCGGTCAATTTCCAGCGCCTTCAGGAGACCATCGACCTCCTGCCTTCTCCGGATCGACAACGCATCCGTCTGCTCCATACACAAAAAACGTCTCTCATGCTGACACTCCAGTCACTGCGCATGCAACGCAGCTACGGGATGGACGCGGCGGAGATCACATCCATACTCACGTTTCCGGACAATGCCATGCGCTCGGGTATTCTCTCTCTGCTTGCCACACCACGCTTTGATGATTTGGCGGACGCATTGCCGCACCATTCCCGTACCATGGCACGCACTCTGATTGCACATCGGCCGGAACTCCTGCCAAGAAATCCTGATCCGGAACTTGGTCTTGCCGATCTCTCCTGCCTCGAAAAGATCGCTGCCACCATCATGCTTATCCGATACAGGCAGGAATATCGCAATTATGGAAGAGGCTATGCCCCCCTGTTCTGTTTTTATTTTTTGTTCAAGCGCGAATTGCAAAACATCATGCTCTTGCTCAATGGAATCCGCTTCGGAATCGCACCCGAGATCCTCAGGTCAGAGCTGGTCTGGCAAGGAGGCTGACCCATGTTCCGTGTTGTGCGCATGATGCTGGCTGACATTCTTGTCCTTGACCGCCATATCCATCCTCTGACGGTCCGTCTTGCCGAGTTCGGAAAAGTCGAGCTTGTCCCTTCGGAAAACGGGGCACGACGCCATGCCAAAGAGCTTTCCCGGCTGACCGCTTTTGTCAGCCGACCGGTCAAGATTCTCGGGGAAGCAGGGATCCCATATCGCTGTCATACAGAATCCGTCATGGAGCTTGCCGAGGCTGAGCACGTCATCCAATCCTTTCTGGACAGGATGGAGCCACTCAAGACGCAACTTGATGCCCTGCGCTCACGGCTGGCCAGTCTCGCTGAAGCACTCCCCGGATTGCACTCCCTCCGTGAACTTGATGTCAGTCTCAACGATCTGGGCAAGATGGAACACATCATTCTCCAGTATGGATCCATCCCGAGCGGAGAACTCTCGGCCCTCTTGTCCACGACCAGACCGGGCTCGCTCATTCTTGCCCTTCCCGGGACTGCGGAGAAGACCGGGCGTCAGGAGATTCTGGCCGCCAGTTCCAGGACGGGACGGTTTTCACTGGAAACACTTCTCTCGGAGCACGGGTTCGTCCGGGATGTACTCCCCTCGGACGAGCGCAGCGGAACCGAACTTGTTCGAGCCCTGGAATCGGAGCAAAACGCCACAATGGCCGGCATTGCCAAGCTTGAGTCGGAGTATGATGCGGTCATTCATGAACACCTCCCCCTGCTCGATCAGGCGCTCTCGCGACTGAAACGGGAACAACGGATTCTCTCCATCATCAATGGCCTGCCCCAAACAGAAAGCACGGCCCGAATCCGCTGCTGGGTACCCCGGTCAGCTCTGCCTGAACTGACAAGGCTTGTGAATGAAGTCACCGACAATACGGCCGTCGTCGAGACTCTTGACCCCATGAAACTCCCCGCCAGCCAACGCCAGTGTCTCTCGATTCCCGTGATCCTGCGCAATTCCGCTTTCTTCAAGCCCTTCGAGTCCCTGATTGCCAACTATGGGTATCCGGCCTACGGGGAAATCGAACCGACCCCCCTTGTGGCTGTCGGCTTTGTGCTGATGTTCGGCGTCATGTTCGGCGATCTCGGTCAGGGACTCGTTTTGCTCCTGACTGGCTTGGGAATCGCGGTCGGAAAACGATTTTCGCAATCCTTGAGACAGGCGGGTCTCCTGATCGCCTCCGCCGGATTGAGTGCCGCCTTTTTCGGGCTGGTGTTTGGCTCATTCTTCTGTCTGGAAGGCGTGATCCACCCGCTCTGGCATGAGCCACTCAAGGCCTTCGACAACATCCTGATCCTCTTTGCGGCGACAGTCGCCTTCGGGGTTCTCTGGATCAGCACAGGGCTGGTCTGCAATATCGCCAACAAGATTCTTTTCCATGACTGGGAAGGCGTGTTTTTGGGAAAAACCGGCCTGGCCGGCCTGGCGTTTTATTGGGGTGCCATCCTTCCCGTCATCTTCCTTGGCCTTTCACCGGATACCGAAATCGGGATCGAAACACTTCTTCTGACATGCGGAATCCCGCTCCTCCTTGTCATGGCCAGTGAACCCTTGGCAAACCTGGCCCGCAAAACCCCGGTGTTTCCGCATGGAGCAGGAACCTGGGTCATCGAGGCGGTCATCGAAGGTCTCGATACCGTCACATGGTTTTTCGGGAATACCTTTTCCTTTGTCCGTATCGGCGCCTTCGCTCTGGCGCATGGCGGTCTCTCCCTGGCGGTAATTGAAATGACACGCCTTGGGGGCGGAGGGGTGGCGAGTGCCATCATTTTGGTCGGAGGCAATCTTCTGATCATCATCCTGGAAGGGATGGTGGTCACCATTCAGACGCTGCGGCTCGAATACTACGAATTTTTTTCAAAATTTTATTCGGGGAGCGGCCGTCCCTTTACAGCACTCAGCCTCTCCGGGAAAATCGATCCGTAACTGGTTACTTCCCCATGATTGCTTACAGATGGAAAACCCTGACGAGACCCTGCAGACTCCCTTTTGTGGAATTGCGCTTTCGGCCCTGAATCAAGCGTTCCTTTGCACCCCTGGAATACCCCTTGATGGCGGCTTCCCGACGCAGCGCAGTACTGCAGGTTCCGGCATATTCCCACCAGACAAGCTCGACAGGCAGCCTGGTGCGCACATACTTTGCCCCCCGTCCGCTGTTATGCCTGTCCACCCGTCGTGAAAGATCATTGGATATCCCGGTGTACAGGCTCCCGTCAGCACAGCGCAGGATATAGATGAACCAAGGGCCTGACATCAGAGCCAAGCGAGCAACGCAGGCATCAAAGCCAGGATTCCTGCACCCGGGACAGGCACCACGATCAACAGGCTCGAGGCCTGAACCAGAAACTGCGTCAATTGTACCTCTTCCATTCTGTCACTCCCCATGTGATACAAAACCGCTGCCGGAGACACATCCCCGACAGCGGTGATCACTCGTTTTGTCAATTTCAGAATACAATATTCAGGGTCACACCGATATTGTCAAGCCGTTCCTGACCGGGATACTCACCCAACTCCTCGGCCCAGTAGGCAAAATCGATCTCAATCGGCAGAATCGGCACATCTATGCCAACACCACCCGAGAGATAGCCTTGGTACACACCTCCACGCAGCTTGATAAACCCGAGCATCGAGAATTCAAATCCGGCATACACCTTGAGAAACGAATTGCTGTCCGGATCAAAGAGATCCCGGATATCCAGGGCAACTGTGAGATTCTCGATGAGAACCGGGATGATCGTTCCAACCCGGTACGAGCCACCAATCGCCAGACTGGGGTCGATGTAGGCCGCTCCGGCATCCGTTCCATCTCCAAAGACCACATCGCCAATGCTGTCCGTACTTGTGGGCTTGGTCCAGGCAAAGCGCGTTGCATAGAAATCGGAGAGTGTCAGGGATGCTTTGAGATCCTTTTTCTCGCCAAAGGTCGCAACAAACCCGAGATCCATGCCCAAGGCCAAACCGCGCCTGATCTCCATCTCCTTGAGATCAAGACTTCCGAGGTTGTAGAGATAAAAGAGATCCATCTTGTCCTTGCGATACTGGACACGGTTGATCACCTTGGCATTGACACCAAAATGGAGTGCCATCTCGATCGCCTTGATGTCCAGAACCTCGGTGGCAATATTGGCCACCAGCACCGTATCGTTGTAGGCCAGCATATTCCAGGTCGGGACCGGAATATCGGGATTGGCCTTCATCCGCACATTCAACGAATTGAAAACTGCAAGATTGATGTTGAAAGGAAGGATGTTGAGCATGGTGAAGTAGAGCGGTGCCGACCCGACGGATATCTTCATTCTCGAGAGATAGTTCCAAGTCGAATTGTCGATATCGGAACTCCCCGAAGCAATCCCGGTAAAGGAATCCTTGTGGTCGTAGAGACTCAAAAAATCGCCTGAAAACACGAAGTGCGCCTGAACAAGCGAAACCCAGCTTCTTTCCAGCAGGGAGGTTCCAGCCGGATTGTTCATGATGGAGTATTGGTCGTCATTGATTGAAAGACGAACACCACCCATCGCCTTCGACCGCAGATTGAGAATGTCAACCTGGGGAGCATCGAGAGCCGCGAGCGACCCGGCAGCCAATGCACTGATCAGTACTACGGCAAACAGTCGTTTCATGCGTGCCCTCCTTTGTTAGTATGGCATCCAGTTGGATGACTTCACAGACGGTACATTTGTATACTTGGCAAAATTCTCGACCTGTACGCGGAAAGCTGAAAGCGTATCAAACCCTGCCTTGAGCCCGGTTGAGTCGTTTGTGATGGAATTGACCAGATTGGTCAGACTTGTCCGGATATCCGAAACGGCATCTACCGCTCTGGTCACAGACTCGGCGGACATGCCCGAATCTGGCGCCTGAAGCAGATTGACCATCCCGTCAGCAACTCCGATCAGATTGAGAAGCGACGCGTTGTTGTTGGTCGCAGTCAGTGTCGAAAGGATCTTCTGATAGGTATTGCTCAAGGTGGCAATCGTATTGGTGTACGAAATATGGAAATTTTTGAAAGTTGTCCGATTGGCCAACTCGTCATTGAGAACAAGCAAACTCGGGTTAAACGTCGTCAGTGCATCAGTATCGATATTTGCCACGAGACTTTGTGTAACCACAAACTGTTCCTGGACAGTCAGGGCAACATGAACGGCCTTGATGATCAGGTAATTCAGCGTCACATTCCGGTCCGTCGAAGGAATCACGCCGTCACTCTCCGAAGGCAGCGCCCATGGAAGGTTGTTGGATCCCAATCGGACAAAACCGGTCACTCTGTCGATGCCGATGACCGGAGCACGATACCAGGCTGCATTGGATACCGCTGCAATGATCTTGGCCTTGTAGTCTGCAGATGGCGTTGACAGACTCGAGAGAAATGAATTGGTATTTGTCCCGCTGGCATCAATATTAAAGATAGCGTTCATCAGGGTGGGCACATCCTTGATCTGGATATCCCTGAGCACGATGGCCGAAGAAAGCCCGATCATTGCCTCGGAAGAATTCGGTTTTTTCCCGAGCGCTTCAATGTACAACTGGACTGCCGCCGAAAAATCATCCCGCTTCATGGCGGCTTCGGCATTCGAAAGGGCTTTGTCAAAATCATCAGCCCCATCATCAGAGTAGAGCGGATCAAAGACGTTACAGGAAGCGAGCAAGATCGTCAGCACCAGCATGAATATCTGCATCGCAGTCGTCCGACGTATCATCATGGCTGTCCCTCCTTTGGGGGGTACATGCGCCGCAGCAACAACGTTACCGTACATCGCGGTCAAACTCAAGTATACTCCAGACATGTCTCATTTTCAGCATTTGGTCTTTCAAAAAATATCATAGGATAATGCAGCTTCTTTTATGGAAGCACCAGGTTCAGTGCGGCCTGCATGCTGCGGAAATCCGCAATTCCCTTACCAGCGATGTTGTAGGCAGTGCCATGATCGGGGGATGTTCGAACAACTGGCAGTCCGAGAGTCATATTAACGCCCTGGTTCCCGTCCGTTGTTTTAAAGAGAACAAGCGCCTGGTCATGGTACATGGCCAGCACGCCCGCGTACCGGCCACCCGGACCAGCTACCCGATAGACAGTATCCGCCGGAAACGGACCATCCACTCTTGCGCCAGCAGAACGTGCCCGTTCAATAGCGGGCCCGATCACCCTGATCTCCTCATCGCCAAAAGCTCCCGCCTCCCCGGCATGCGGGTTCAGGCCGGTCACGGCCAAAAGGGCTGCATCTCCCCTGTGTGACCTGAGCCACTCCCAGAGACGCATGATATGCCTGTAGACACGGTCCTCCGTGATCTCGTCCGCCAGCTTCCGGAGGGAAACGTGCGTTGTCACCAGGGCGGTCACATACTCGGGACCGACAAAAGTCATGGTAGGATCCTCGATGCCGAAAGCCTGTCCAAAAAACTCGGTATGCCCGACGAACGCAGGATCGATTTTGTGGATCAGGGATTTGTTGAGCGGCGCTGTCACCAAGGCATCAGCATCGCCGGTGTTAACCAGGTCAACCGCCCTGTGCAATGTGTCCAGAACGACCTGTCCGCCGAGCGTCGGCGGCTTTCCCGGCGCGCCGGGATGAAGGTCCGTCGCTATCTCGAGGAAATAGTCCCGGTGCGCGAGCAAACCGGGTTCGAGAGAGCACATGCTCTCCCATGCAAACCGCGGTCCGAGAACAAGAACCTGTCCCGGACGGATAGCATCGGCCACAATGGCCCGGGCCGTGACCTCGGGGCCGATTCCCCAAGGATCACCCAGAGTTACCGCAACCGGCATGACTCAGTCTGTCGATGCGTAGAGATTCTCGATCAGGGTCCGTGCCGACTGATTGAGGTCGTTGGAGATGATACAGCGTCCCTCAAGAATTACGCCATTTTGGATAATCAACTCCGGAGTCCTGATGTCCCCGAGGATGCGGGCCGTCGGAAGAAGCATCACCCTGGTTGAAGCCTTGATGTTCCCGATCACAAGACCCTCAACCACAACATTAACCGCGTTGATATTGGTCTTGATGCGACCGGTCTGACCGATGAAAAGCTGGTCGACCTCAAGCGCGTCGCCCTCGAATTTTCCGTCGACTCGAAGAGCCCCCTTGACCATGAAGCGGCCTTCGAAAAACGACTTCTCCCCGATGATTGAATTGGTGATCTCACCCTTGGAAATGACAGCCATCTGGCACTCCTTGCCTTGCCTCCGCGCCGTGGCGGGGTTACGGTCGGTTCTGCATCTTTTTCAGACCCGGTACATTAAGATATTCAGAAAACTCGTCCAAAAACAAGCGGATCCGTTCAATACCCTCCGCAATCTGCATCCCGTCCAGCTCACGATGCCCATGCAAGGGATCGAACACCAAGACCTGCTCCGGATTCAACACAAGGTTTCCCCCGTTTTGGTAGTCACTGATCAAAAGCGACAAAAAATCATGGAGTCCATGGGTGAAATCACTGGTCTTCATGATCAGGTCCATAAAAAGCTTGCGCTTCATCTGTCTCAAACTGTCGGCATGCTCGCCGGACGCAACACGTCCCGACGAAATATCGTGGACAACATCGAGATAGCTCTTGAGGGAATGCTGGATGGCTCCGTAGAGATTGAAAAACGTATCCCGCTTTTGGGCGTGGTTGAAATCCAGTTTCAACTGGTAATTCCCCAGAACCGAGAGATATTCGCGTTCAAAATGCCTGAGAAAGCTGGCAATCTCATTCACTTCCTGTTCGTTGCATTCCGGACTGGCCGGCTGGATCATGACAGCGGAGAGCAGGGGAAACCGACCGACCGTCTCTTCGCTTCCCTCCTCCTCGTCGCTCTCGACCTGCTGTGCCGAAACATCTCCCAGGTAGCGCCTGATGTCATCCTCGCCAAAGCTTCCCTCGTCCAGCCTGAGCCGATCTTTCTTCAAAGCGGCCAACTGCTGCGAAACACGCTTTTTTTGGTCGGGATTCCCCGATGTTCTCAGCACCATCTCCAGCTGCCGGGAGAGAAGGCTGATTTTTTCCTCTACAAGAGACTTTGTGCCACTGTCCATCAATCCCCCCCGGCGGTTGAGAGTTCACCATCGGCAAACCTCTCAAGATATTCGGCCGACTTGCTCCGCAAAACCCTGTCATAGACAAGTGCCAGATTCTTGCCGGCTTCCGGTTGATCAGGATCAAGCCGGAGCGATGTTTTGAAAGCGCGGGCCGCTTCCTCAAATTGACCGGATCGTGCGAGCAGCACCCCGAGGTTGTTCCAGCCTTCAGGACAATCGGGAAGAACACGGACCAGGTCCCGAAATCCCTCAATGGCCAGAGAAACCATTCCCGCCTGCATGGAAGACCATGCAGCCCGGGCCAGGACACCTGCATCGTCCCTGAGCAACCGCGAAAGCTTCCGATAGATGCCCGCAGCCTTGTGGTGGTCCCCGGAATGAACCGCTATCTCTCCAAGCATCCGCAAAGCCGCCACCTCCCTCCCGGGCATCCGGCATCCGGACTCGAGCCAAGGAACAGCTTCCTCCCGTTTCCCGAGAAGAAAAAGGAGGTATCCTGTCAGATAGGCCCGTTCATCCTCGCTTGCGGAGCTTCCCGCCGGCATGTTCCCGAGAAGTGCCAAAGCCTTTTCATAGCTTCCACGCTGAGTGTAGCATTGCACCTGAAGAAATACAAGTCCGGGATCCCCTCCGGCAAGATCTGCATGGCGTGAACATAACTCCAGACATTCCTCAACCCGTCCACAATCCATCAGTCTCTGGGCAATCAACCGCACAAGTCCCGCATCCCGCAAGCCGGAATCGTACAACGCCTGCACCACAGACCAAAGATCCGGATGATCAGGCTGATGTGACAGAAGACTAGAAAAAATCTCCAGAGCCTCCTGCTCCCTCCCCAAACTCGCCAGACAAATCCCGTACCGACAGAGTCTCGCCCTGTCGAGGGAGTCCCGATACTTCCCGTACTGCTCGCAGATACTGCCAAACTGGCCGCGTCTGTACAGAATATCCGCCAATACAAGCTGCGATTCGACATCGTCCGGCCTCAAGTCAGTCACGCTCGACAGGACCTGAACAAGGGCGTCCTCATCACCCGTCTTCCTGATCCATGGAATCGCGAACCGCAGTACGGCTTCATCCCTTGCGAAGAGCGGCAAAGCTCCCGCCAATGTCCTTCCGGCTTCATGGACTTCACCTGTCTTGATCTGGCAAGCCGCCAGCAGGAGATGGGAGATTGCACTGGCAGGATCCATACTGACAGCGCGCTTGGCCTGGGCACAGGCCTGATCATGGAGACTGAGACGAAAAAGCGCCAGCCCGTGATAATACCGGATCTCGGCGCTGTCAACTTGAGACGATAATGATTCCGCCAAGCGTCTGGCACGCTCGTCTTCACCGGCCACGAGAAATACCTTGAGCATGGCCGCGATGGTATCCCTTCGCAAGGAATACCCATGTTGCACAAACGACTCCAGCCTCGGGACAAGCCGTTCAATGACACGAGGAAGTCGCCCATTGGGGAGTTTGACAAGCGTGTTGACACGGAGCGGAAACGAGAGGGAGCGCGAGACCTCTCGCAAAAACATTGATTCCATTTCAAGCTGGGTCCAGCGGGCAATCCCGTGGACAAAGCTCTCCCTGTCATCAGTTTTCGCGCTCTCCGAGCCCGGCTGATCCTCCATCACCGGAGCAGTGCCATCCGCCAGCGAACCATCCGATGGCCCTCCCGGAACCGTTTCTCCATCCAGCGTGATGCGATGGAACTCCGTCATGGCGACATCCCAGACAAGAGGCTCGCAGGCTAGATCCTCCCATATTAGACCGGTCATCATTGGTTCCATGTGCAACTCCCTCAAACACGAAGGCCACACACCAGTAGACTGGGTGCGGCCTTGACAGCGCTCTCTGATGAAGGAAGAATATCACCAGAAATCGCGCATATCGTCCTTGTCCCCATTGGAATCGAAGTACAGATCCACCTGGGCAGTCAGGAAATCGAAGTAGATGTAGTACTTGCCTTGAGACTCCATCGGGTCGCAGTTGATGAGGAATCCGTCAAACGTGATGCCGATTTTTTTGGGGTCTGTGACCTTGTAATCTTCTTGCACAATATTGGGTTTGATGGGAAAGAGCACCCTGCGCCAGCCCTTGTGGTTCAAGGGACGCATGGCCGAAAGGAAGCGCTTGTTGCCCTCATAATCCCGGATCATGACCCAGAGCGAGTGGTTGTAGCCACGACCGGCCACATACACCGAAAGGGATTTGCACACTCCGGGGACCTTGATGGGGAGCGGAGGTCTGACCGTAAACCAGTTGTATCCACGCTTCATGAACTCCACCCGGACACCGAGAACAAACTTATTCTGGTTGTACGGAAATCCAACCAGTGGATTCTCGGAATTCTGCTTACCCTGGTCAGCCAACCCTTTGAGATAATTCTGGTTTTGATCGGTGATTTGCTTGAGCATATTGCTCACAGCCTGCGGCGTACCTGGGCGCTGCATCGAGAAAATCACGCCCTGGTCCCTGGGCATCTCGGGTATCCAGGAAGCTGCCTTCTCGAAATCATCGAGAATGAACGTGACAAGCTGCTCGTCAGCTGTACCTTTGGGATCGTTGTCATCCCCGGCTGGGTTGGTCGCACCATTTCCCCCGGTCGGACTCTGTGCAACACCCAGCGTACCAAGTGTGAGGAACGCAACCAGAAGCAGTATCAGCACGCCAACTCTCTGTATCGTCTTCATGTAGGAAATCTCCTTCCCGGGATTATTGTTTCAGCGTTTCTTGCTTGGGCATCCAGCCAATATTGGTACCCTTGACAACAAGATCATCACCATCAAAGCGTTCGGAATATACATCCGCCTGGATCTGCATACGGTCGAAGTAGACGTAAAAGACATCCTCACGCTCGCCGGGATTCGCAAACAAAACGAATTTCTCAAATCGCAGAGTCTTGAGTCTGGGAACATAGCGTTCACCCTGTGGAATATGCCGGGGCACCGCAAGCCGGATATTGCGCCAGCCAATGAAATTCAACCAGCCGGCGTCGATAATGTGCTTGTAGCCGAGGTAATCCAGAAGATGGATCTCGAGCCTCCACTGGAAATTCCCGCCCCAGACCCAGACGTCGATCGCTTCTACCCTGCCGATCATCGGCAGTGGTTTGGCAGGATAGACTTCCATCCAGTTGTATCCCTTGCGATCATAACTGGCTTTCACGGCCAAACAGCGATTGTTTGTGCCCTCGACTGTCACACCCCACGGCTTCCCGACAAAGTTTGTCCAGATATTCCGCTCGCGATCAATCTCGAATTGTTTTGTCGAGGGATTGTACTTCTTTGCGGCATACATCGAGTAATCCACACGCCATTCCTTGGGATCCTCGAATGAATTCAGAACGAAAGTCTGGATGTTTTGGGTGTTGTTGACCGGCCCGCCACTGAACTGCGCTGTGAGCGAGGAGTCACCGACAAGCCCGACAATTGTGAGCAGCATGACAAGCATGAAGAGTGTACAAAGTTTTCCGGTTCGTTTCATCGCTATCCCTTCTTCCCTCGT
>DAIREN010000025.1:22114-24912 GCA_036795535.1 Spirochaetota bacterium | reverse complement strand
GGCCTGGTACGACAGTACTCAAAACAAGGTTTTTGTCCGCAGACACGACGGGCGTTAAGCAGCAGGAATATCAGAATGACTGCACAAGGGAGGCGGGAACGCCTCCCTTGTGCATGGTGTGCAGGTATAGCTGATATAGGGTCGGGTGTGACAGCACAAAGCCGGTACTTGGTGAGAATTACCTGCTTGCGAGGAGAGTATTGCGGGAACAATCCGGGATAATAAAGCCGTGTACCGATGCAGTACAATCACAACCCAGCGGGTCCGGCAATCTCGCCGCCCCAGGACGTAAGGCGTTCGCTGATAAAGGCGACCACCTGTGCATGGGCCTCACGGGCCGGACACGTCCCTGGCAGGATGGGCTGGCCCACCTCGAGATGGACGGTGCGCTCGCGCCGGATCGGGCCGATATCGCGGCAGAGTCGGCCGTTGTCCCAAAAGTCCGTCTTGAGCGCGAGAGGCACGATGGGGACGCCGGCCTTTTCGGCGAGTTTGGCTCCCAAGGAGTTGAACTGGGCAGGATCGAAGATGCGACTGCGCGTACTCTGCGGGAAGATGGCCAGTGAGCGGCCCTCGCCCAGAATGCGCTGTCCCTCCTGCATGACCGTCACGAGATCCTCCCGTGGATTGGTGCGTGAAACGGCAATCGGGTGGCAGGCCCGCATGATCGGTCCGAAGTAAAAATGTGTGGTCAGACTCTTTTTGACGACAAAGGTCATATCCGCCATCGGAAGAACCATGACAGGCAGGATATGGGTTTCGAGGGTGCTCATATGATTGCCGACGATCACAAAGGGCTTGGGGACTGAGCGCAGATGCTCCAGGCCGCTGATCTCGACCCGGCCACCGCACTGCTCGACGATGTCAAGGATCTCCCACGAGGTCCAGGCCCAGTTGTCGTTCCCGTAATCATTCCGTTTGACAAAGCCCCGGCTCTCGGAGAGGACCCCGATATACTTGAGGTAGAACCAGAGCCGGGTCCCGAGGAAGAATCTGTCTCCGAAGGCGCGCTTTCGGCCGGCCGGAGTCACGTATCCGTCGCCTTCAAAATACTGCCGCATTTCCACAGGATTCCTCCGTCTGCCAACTGTCTTGATACAATCTACTGTATCAAACAGCGTTCCGGGCGTCCACTGCCTTGATGTAGGTTTCATCCCGTGTCCGCCCGTTATACAGGGGAACACGGTCCTGGATGAGTATCTTTACGGGATGCAACCGACACTCGCCACCGAAGACGGATTCGACACCAGAGATCTCCTGCAGCGCTCAGAGGTCAGCATCTGGCTGGACGGGTATGATGACATTTTTTCCGACTTTGATCCCAGACCCTATACCCAGCGAGCCATCTCGGACGACTTTATCGCGGCAGTCCGCAAAGCCATCCAGGTCAAGAAGACCGGCGGGTTCGAACTGACGCTCTTGATGCCTAAGGCTTCGCGGGATGAAAAGACTGAGGCCTTGATCCGGAAACGCATCCAGAATTTTTTCCAGGGACAGTTTTCGCATCACCAGCGCGAGATCCGGAAGATGCGCAGGGAAGGCCTTATCCTCTCGATCTCGAGCATTGGGGTCCTGTTTACCGCTGCATCCCTGCCGCAGATGGTTCTCGATGAATACCTCAAAAACCTCCTCCAGGTCATCCTGACACCCGGCGGGTGGTTCATGATCTTCAACGGACTGGACTCCATCTTCTACAAACCCAGGCACAAGAAAACGGAATCAGACTATTGCCGAAAACTCTCCCGGAGCCGGATTGTTTTTGTCGACTACTGATCGGCACAACTGGCTGTCAGGACGGGTGCCCATAGTCCTGAAGAATCCGTCCCGCTGTTGTCCGGAGAAAATCGGTTCCGAAGACCTCCTTGAGGATCTCCGGGTTGGCCGCATCGAGGGCTGAACCCTGATGGATGATCCGGCCCTGGCGCAGACAGATGACGGAATCGGCAATCGATGCGGCGAAATCCGCATCATGGGTCACGAGAATCAGGTTGTGCCCGGCCCGCTTTTCACGGGCCAAGAGACCGTGCAGCACGGCATTGTGCGCATAATCCAAAAAACCCGCCGGTTCGTCAAGCAGTGTCCAGTCCGCTTCCTGGACCAGCGCGCGGGCAAGAATGGCCAGACGCTGTTCCCCGCCTGAAAGGACCGACAGATCGGCATCAGCACAGCCCCCAAGACCAACCAGTGCAAGCATATCCCGGACGGCGGTTCGCGATGCTGAATTCTCATAGATCGCCCGCCCGCTTCCTCCGGTAAAGCGATAGCGGCCCATGGAGACAAAATCCGCAAGGCACAATCCGGGTGGCGCCTGAAGCAGCTGGGGAGCAAAGGCTATCAAGCCGGCTCGTGCCTTGTTTGAGAGACGGCAAATATCCTGCGAATCACAGAAAACAGAGCCGGAGTCAGGACGGACCAGCCCTGCAATCAGGGCCAGGAGACTGGACTTCCCGGACCCATTCGGACCAAGGATGACGGTACATCCGGGGCGGAAGCCGTACTCGAGCGGGCCAAGCGCAAAGGCACCGGCTCGCCACGCGAGCGAATTACATTCGATCATGGAAACCACCATAACGCCGCAGCAGGACGATGAACACCGGCGCCCCGAGCATGGCAGTCACGGCTCCCGCGGGAAGCTGGCCGAGCGAGGAAGCCTGCCGGACAAGGGCATCGGCCGCAACCGTCATCAGTCCGCCCGCGGTAAACGCGGCGGGCAGCAGGCGCGCGTGCCGGGTCCGCCCCCCGAGCCGCATGAGATGGGGCGCAACGAGTCCGACAAACCCGATGATGCCCGCGAGCGG